>NZ_JARVRN010000001.1:0-370329 GCF_030209655.1 Curtobacterium sp. MEB011
TGCTGAACAAGACCTTCGGCACCGACGCCGTCAAGCGCGGCCTCCTCGTCGGCACCGCCACCATCACCGCACAGATCAAGTAACACCCCCGCACCACGATCGGCCCGGACCACGCAGCAGCGCGGTCCGGGCCGATTCGCGTTGCGCGAACCGCACCGCGCCGCGGGCCCGCGCCTGGCAGAACCAGTCGTACCCGGCGGCCGTCGTCGCCCTCGCCACGGGCTGGGCGACACCTCACGCGCTCACGCTCGCGAGAACTGTCGCTCAGCGCGAAAGCCCGGCGACGGCCCGCGCCGCCGCGCCACGGCACCGCTCAGCGGCGGCGCCACCACCGCCGCGGCTTCGCGTCGGCCAGCGCCTGCTCCGCAGCCCGAGCGGCCGCCGCCATGCGCAGCTCGCGGCGCTCCCGCCAGGCGAGCACCTCGGCTTCGACGTCGCGCATCGGCGTGACCACCGGCGGCCCGCCGAGCAGCTGTCGCCGGGCCTCCTTCACCCGTGCGTTGAAGTCCACCAGGACGTCGCGCACATCGGTCTCGAGCGACAGGGCGTCGAGGGCGTCGTCGAGTTCGGCGTCCTCCGTCCGGAGCGCCAGGGCCGGTGGCGCGATGCCCCGGATGTCCTCGCGCTCGATCTTCGACTTGATCCACCAGTCGGGATCGTGTTGGCCGTCGATCCCGGGCAGCGGTTTGCCGTGGTAGGGGTTGCCCTCGAAGACTCCTCGGCGTTCGGCTTCGGCGATCTGCGCCCGCGCGTGGGCCGCGACGTCGGCGGCCTTGAGCAGCCGGCGTTCCTCGCGCTCCGACCGCACCTCGTCGGGGTCGAGTGACCCCCGCTCGATCTCCTGGTCGACGAGCTGCTGGTACCGGTAGCGCGCGGCCCGGCGGAGGCGGTCCATGCGTGCATCGACGTCGTTCATCGTCAGACCATGATGCCCCGCGCCCCCGACGGTTCGTCCAGCCCCGTCAGGACTTCTCTGAGACTTCTTCGATGGTCAGCGCCGCCTGGATGAGCGCCAGGTGCGACAGGCCCTGCGGGATGTTCCCCATGAAGTCCCCGTCGACGGCACTGAGCATCTCGCTGAACAGACCGACGTCGTTCGCCTGCGCCACCATGTCGTCCATCAGGTGCTTCGCGTCGTCGACGCGTCCGACGCAGGCCATCGCCGCAGCGAGCCAGAACGAGCACGCCACGAAGGGCGATTCCTCGTCCTGGATGCCGGAGTACCGGTACACGAGCGGGCCGTGCTGCAGCTGTTCCTCGATGGCCCGGATCGTGGACTCCATGCGGGGCCCGCGGTCGAACGCCGACATCGCGTGCAGCAGGATCGAGCAGTCGAGTGCATCGCTACCCGGGTACATGACGTAGTGGCCGAGCTCCTCGTTCCACCCGTTCTCGGCGACCCAGTCCTCGATGAGCTCGCGGTTCTCGATCCACTTGTCACGGGGGCCGTCGATCATCCCCGCGTCGTGCAGCTCGACCGCGGCGTCGAGCGCCTGCCAGCAGCCGATCTTGCTCGTCGTGTAGTGCTGCGTCTCCTGCAGCTCCCACATGCCCGAGTCTGCTTCCGGCCACCTGTGGCAGGCGTCGTCGGCCAGCCCCTGCAGCACCGACGCGGTCTTGCGGTCGAGCACGTTGCCGGCGCGGACGTACTGGCGCATGATCTCGAACACGTCGCCCCAGACGCCGAGCTGCAGCTGATCGCCCGCCCGGTTGCCGATCGTGACCGGCCCGATGCCGTTCCAGCCGGGGACGTCGCGTTCCTCGACCGAGTCGCTCTTGGACCCGTCGAGTGCGTAGAAGATCGGCATCGTCTCGTCGTGCTCGGCGATCGTGCGCATCACCCACGAGACGGCCGCGTGGGTCTCCTCGCGCAGCCCGAAGCGGGTGAGTGCGTGCACCGTGTACGCCAGGTCGCGCACCCAGGCGAACCGGTAGTCCCAGTTCTTCCCGCCGGTGCGGTCCTCGGGCAGGCTCGTCGTCGGTGCCGCGGCGATCGCACCGGTGGGGGAGAAGATCAGGAGCTTCAGGGCGAGGGCGCTGCGCTGGACGGCATCCGACCACGGCCCGTCGTAGCTGAACTCCTTCGACCAGGTCGCCCAGTTCTCGATCGTGCGGTCGACCCCCTCGAGCGTGCGCTCCGGCTCGGGCAGGAAGATCGGTTCGTCGTACGTGCCGACGATCGTCAGGATCGACTTCGAGCCCTCGGTCGTCGAGAACCGGCCGGAGAACCGGGGTCCGTCGTCGTGGACGGGTTCGAAGCCCTGCTCGACGATCGCGATGGTGACGCCGTCGATCCCGATGACGGTGCCGTTCGCGGTGTCGAGGCGTCGGGGTTCCGCGGTGTTCAGGATCGTGCCGGGCACGACGGCCCACTCCATCTCGACGGAGCCCTGGACCCCCTGGACGCAGCGGCCGATCTCGGCCCACGGCAGACGTCCGGCGACACCGGTGACCATGGCGTCGGTCACGGTGGCGGTGCCGGACGGGGTGGTCCACGTCGTCACGAGCACGTTCGTCCCCGGCAGGTAGGCCCGGGACACCTCCGCCTGGTCGTCGACGGGTCGCAGGGCGACGTGTCCGCCGTGCTCGGCGTCGACGATGCTCGCGAACACCGGCGGCGAGTCCATCGACGGGATCGGCAGCCAGTCGATCCGGCCGTCGAGCGCGATGAGGGCGACGGTCCGCCCGTCACCGATCGCGCCGTAGGAGCGGAGCGGCACGTACCCGTTCGTCCGTTCCTCGTTCTCGGTCGCGTCGGGGGTGTCTCGCGTGCGCTCGGTCATGCGTCCAGCCTGCCCCGGCCCCGGCGGCGACCATCAGGCGGACGTACCCCTCGTGGAGAACGCGCGACGCGCCTCCCGCCTGTGGAGAACCGCCGGAGCACCACCGGCGCGCAGCCGACACGCCCACATGACTTGCGCACCCCGGGCGTGTCGCACTACCGTCGTCCTCCTGCCGATCAGGCAGACCGCCCGCCCCGGGCACACCGGAAGGACCGCGCATGCGCGCCGTGCAGCACAACGAGGAACGCGTCGAGCTCCAGCTCGCCGCGGCCGCCGTGCTGCCCGAGCAGCAGTGGTCCCTCCGCTATCCCGCGTAGGCACGCGACGTCAACGACGCCTCGTGCCCACCCGGCCCGGGGCGTTCGTCAGCACCGCTTCCTTCCGTCCGCCACGTCCGGCGACGACCAGGAGGCCGGGCGTGCGACCGTCTCGGACCGTCACCTCGACCGTCACGAAAGCGAGACGACACCATGAAGAAGATCAACGACCGATTGCTCAGCTGGGCCTCGATGCTCGAGGACAACACCGAGCAGCAGGCCCGCACGACCGCGCGCATGCCGTTCGTGTTCCCGCACCTGGCCCTCATGCCCGACGCACACCTGGGCCTCGGGGCCACCGTCGGGTCCGTCATCCCGACCCTCGGCGCGATCATGCCGGCGGCCGTCGGCGTGGACATCGGCTGCGGCATGATCGCGGTCCGCACGCAGTTCACCGCGAGCGACCTGCCGGCCGACCTGCAGGGTCTGCGCGAGCAGATCGAGCGCGCGATCCCGCTGTCGGCCGGTGCGTCGAACCGGAAGATCGTGGCGACCGCCGCACCCCGGATCGCGGAGCTCGAGGCGATGGCCGAGACCGCCGGGTTCGACCCCGACGGCGTGCACGGCGGCTGGCGCAACCAGCTCGGCACGCTCGGCTCCGGCAACCACTTCATCGAGGTCTCCCTCGACGAGCAGGACCGGGTCTGGCTCTTCCTGCACTCCGGGTCGCGGGGTGTCGGCAACAAGATCGCGCAGCGCCACATCAGGGTCGCCAAGAAGGCCATGGAGCGCTGGTGGATCCAGCTGGCGGACCCGGACCTGGCCTACCTGGTCGAGGGCACGCCGGAGTTCGACCGGTACATCGCCGAGCTGCGGTGGGCCCAGCACTTCGCCCTGCTCAACCGCGAGGAGATGATGGACCGCGTCGTCCGGCAGCTGTCCGAGGCCGTCGGCACGCCCGTCGACGAGCGCGAGCGGATCAACTGCCACCACAACTTCACGCAGCGTGAGACGCACTGGGGCAAGTCCGTGTGGGTCTCGCGCAAGGGTGCGATCCAGGCGAAGGCCGGTCAGCCGGGTCTGATCCCCGGGTCGATGGGCACGGCGTCGTACGTGGTCGAGGGGCTCGGCAACAAGCCGTCGCTCGAGTCGTCCCCGCACGGCGCCGGGCGGCTGTTCTCGCGGAGCGCTGCCCGGCGGACCTTCACCCACGAGCAGCTGCGCGAGGCGATGGTCGGCATCGAGTACCGCGACACCGACGCGTTCCTCGACGAGATCCCGGCCGCCTACAAGCCGATCGACCAGGTGATGACGGACGCCGAGGACCTCGTGGCGATCCGGCACACCCTGCGCCAGGTCGTCAACGTGAAGGGCGACTGAGACGCGCCCACCCAAGGACGGGAGGCCCGTGGCGGCCCCGCCACGGGCCTCCCGTCCGCCACGTGGCGGACCGCACGGCCCGGCGCGCCCCGGACAGGACGACGCGGGTCGGGCACGCTTGGCCGTGATGAGCGACACGGCGGAGCACGCAGCGAAGGAGACCGGACGACAGGTCCGGCGAGCGGCCGACAGCCGTTGGTTCGAGGTCACGGCACGCGCCGGGTTCGTCGGCAGTGGCATCGTCCACCTGCTGATCGGGTACCTGGCGATCCTGCTCGGCATCGGGAACGCGTCCTCGGGCGGTGAGACCGACCAGTCCGGTGCGCTGCAGCAGATCGCCGCCGTGCCCGGTGGGGTGTTCCTGCTCTGGCTGATCGCCGTCGGCACCGCCGCACTCACCGTGCGTCTGGTCGTCGAGGCGATCGTCGGCGGACGGTCCGACACCACCCGCGGCTGGCTCGCCCGGCTGAAGGACGTCGCGAAGGCCGTGGTCTACGGCGTGATCGCGTACTCGTCGGCCTCGTACGCGCTCGGCGCCGGGTCGAGCTCGAGCAGCTCGTCGCAGAGCGCCGCGGCGAAGACCCTCGCGACGCCGGGCGGGGTGTTCGTGCTGGTGCTGGCCGGGGCGGTCGCGGTCGCGGTCGGCATCGGCCTCGTGGTGATCGGCTGCCGTCGGTCGTTCCGGAAGCAGATCACGCGACCGTCGGGCCA
Organism: Curtobacterium sp. MEB011; assembly: GCF_030209655.1. Taxonomy (NCBI): domain Bacteria; kingdom Bacillati; phylum Actinomycetota; class Actinomycetes; order Micrococcales; family Microbacteriaceae; genus Curtobacterium; species Curtobacterium sp. MEB011. Next base: position 5,132 of record NZ_JARVRN010000001.1, read on the forward strand.
ACTCGACCGCGTGGTCACCGTCCTCGGCGTCGTCGGGTACGTCGGCAAGGGCATCGCCGTGGTGATCGTGGGCGTGCTCATCGCCGTCGCGGGGCTGCAGAGCGACCCCGACCAGGCCACCGGCCTCGACGCCGCGTTCGACGCCGTCCGGAGCATGCCCGGCGGGGTGTTCGTCCTCGTCGCGATCGGCATCGGGTTCCTGGCGTTCGGCGTCTACAGCTTCTTCCGCGCGCGCTTCGCCCGCCTCTGACCCGCTTCCGCGCCTGAGCGGGCGCGGACCCGCCCAGCGGTAGACGGGGTCGATGAGCACGAACGTCACCACCGGCCCCGCGACCGTCTTCGTCGACGCCCGAGCGGTCCTCGCCGAGAGCATCGTCTGGGACCCGTCCGCGCAGCTCCTCCGGTGGACCGACATCACCCTCGGCACCCTCAACACCGCTGGCGCCGACGGCACCGTCCGGTCGAGCGTGCCGCTGCCGCCCCCGCTGGCGAGCTTCCAGCCCCGCGCCTCCGGCGGGTTCGTCGCGGCCCTCGGCGACGCCGTCGTCGTGACGGACGAGCAGGGGGCCGTGGAGCGTGAGATCGCCCGCGTCACGCACAGCACCTCGGGCAACCGGTTCAACGAGGGCAAGTGCGACCCGTTCGGCCGGTTCCTGGTCGGCAGCATGAACGTGACCACCGGCGAACCCGACGCCGCGCTCTACTCGGTCGAGGCCGACGGCACCGTCCGGCTGCTCCGCGGCGGCTTCGGCGTGACGAACGGCATGGAGTGGTCGGAGGACGGCAGCACCATGTACGTCACCGACACCAGCGCCTCGACGGTCTTCCGGGGGTCGTACGGCCCGGACGGCGAGCTCGGCGAACTCGAGCCGTTCATCGTCGGCCACGCGCACGACGGCCTGGTCCGTGACGACGAGGGCTGCTTCTGGAGCGCGATCTACGGCGGTTCCCGCGTCGAGCGCTACGGTCCCGACGGCTCGCACCTGGAGACGGTGGAGCTCCCCGTCGCCAACCCGACGTCGGTGGCGTTCGGCGGCCCGGACATGTCGACGATGTTCGTCGGCACGGCCCGCGAGAACCTCACCGAGCAGGGCCTGGAGCAGGCGCCGCCCTCCGGCGCCGTCTTCGCGGTGCCGACCACGGTGCACGGCTTCCCCGCGAACACCTTCAGCGGCTGACCACGTCGTCGCCGCCCGAGCGGACGGCGGCCGGGTATCCTGGGCGACCGCCCGACCGGAGGAGACCCACGTGGACGACGAACGCCAGGCACCCCGTCCGGACCCGGCCGGGGAACTCGCCCAGGCCGAGGACGCCGACGTCACGGTGCAGGTCGACCGGGTCGCACTCGACGGCACCTACGTCCGGGTGAGTTCGATCGGTGAGCCGGGCGAGCGGGCGTTCGTGCTCGTCGCGGGTCTCGGCATCGCGTCGACCTACTACGAGCGGCTCGCGCCGCACCTCAACGAGAACGGACCGGTGCACGCGCTCGACCTGCCGGGCTTCGCGGGCGTCCCGCGGTTCCGTGGGACGGTCTCGATCGAGCGGTACGCCGACGCGGTCGAGCGGGTCATCGACGACCTCGGGCTCGAGGACCCGGTGCTCATCGGGCACTCGATGGGCACCCAGGTCGTCACCGAGGTCGCCGCTCGCCGTCCCGAGCTCTCCGACCTCGTGCTCATCAGCCCCGTGGTCGACTCGTCGGCGCGCACGGTGCGGCAGTCGGCGTTCCGGTTCCTGCGGTCGACGCTGCACGAGCCGGCCGCGGTCCGCTGGCACGGCATCACGGCGTACGCGCTGTGCGGCTGGCACTGGTTCCGCAAGGTCCTGCCGCGCATGATCGCGTTCCCGATCGAGGAGCGCGCCGCGCACGTGCATGCCCGCACCCTGATCGTCCGCGGCGAGCACGACGCGATGGTGCCGCGCGACTGGGTCCGCCGGCTGGCGCGCGTGTTCCCGTACGCGGTCCTGCGCGAGGTCGTCGACGGTGCGCACTCGGTCATGCACGCCCAGGCCGACGCGGTCGCGCGGCTCGCGGTGGCGCACGTCGACCACCGGATCCCCGACCGCGGCGTGTCCTCGCTGCAGCGGGTGCGAGACGACTCGACGGCGTCGGACCTGGCCCGGCTCAGCCCGGGAGACGCCTGGTTGCTGGTCAAGTCGCGGTTCATCGAGCTCTTCGGGATGGCCCGGAACGACGACGAGACGCTCGAAGCCGCCAAGTCCGCGCACGCCGTCGCGATGGCGGACGGCGACGACCTGCCGGTCGACCCGGCGGACCGCCGGGCGGTCGTCGACGAGGTCGCGCCGGAGTCGAAGTAGCCAGCACCGTCGAAGCAGCGAGCCCCGTCGAGGCGGCGGGCGCCGCGGTGTGCGGGCGACCGCCTGGAGGCCCGGTGCCGGTCCGACGGACCGGCACCGGGCCTCCAGGGCGTCGCGACCACCGCGACGGGCGAGCGATCAGGCCGTGATGCGGCCCGGCAGCATGTCGGGCGTCAGCGAGTTCGCCTCGGCGAGCACCTTGCGGGCCTCGTCGGTCTTGTCCCACACGTTCCAGAGCAGCACACCCCGGACCGTGTCGTCGTCGTCCAGGTAGTAGACGACGCCGGTCACGGTGGGGTCCTGCCAGTCCTCGACCGTGCGGAGCTTCGCGCTGACCTGCCCCACGGCCTCGTACCCCATGTCGAAGACGTCGGAGTAGAACATCGGCGTGTGGTCGTAGGTCTCGTCGGCGTCGGCCAGGTTGCGGCCGGCCTGTCGACCCTGCTGCTGGGCGTTGTCGACGTGTTCCACCCGGCGTGTGCCGAGGATCCGGTCCGGGTACTCGGCGACGTCCCCGGCGGCGAACACGGAGTCGTCGTCGGTGAGCAGCGTCGAGGACACCACGATGCCGTCGCGGACGGTGAGTCCGGCGTCGGCGGCGAGCTGCGTCGCGGGCTCGATGCCGAGCCCGGCGACGACCGCGTCGGCCTCGACCACGGAACCGTCGTCGAGCGTCAGTCGCACACCGTCGGCCGTCTCGGTGCCCTCGGACACCCGACGACCGGTGCGGAGCTCGACGCCGTGGTCGACGAAGCGCTGCTGGAACGCCCGTGCCAGGTCGTCGGGGAACATCCGTCCGCCGACGATCTCGTCCGGGTCGACCAGCGTGACGCGTGCGCCGTTCTGCACGATGCCCGCGGTGATCTCCTGGCCGATGTAGCCGCCACCGACGACGGCGACGTGCGCTCCGGCGTCGGCGAGCTCGCGCAGGCGGCGGTAGTCCGACGCGCTGCGGTAGTCGAGCACGCGTGCCGACGGGGACAGCCCCGGCAGCCCGCGGGGCTTCCCACCGGTCGCGAGCAGGAGCCGCTCGTAGCCGTGGGTCGCACCGTCGGCCGTCGTGACGGTCTTCGCAGCACGGTCGATCGCCGTAACGGCGGTGCCCAGGACGAACTGCGCCCCGGTCTCCTCGGTGTGCAGGTCGACCTTGTCGTCCCAGCTGAAGTCCGGGTCGGTCCAGAGCTTCTTCGAGAGCGCGGGCCGGGCGTAGGGGCGGTCGACGTCCTCGCTGAGGATCCCGATCGACCCGTCGGTGTCGAGCTCGCGGATGCCGCGGGCGGCCGCGTCGGCGACCATCCCGCCGCCGACGATGAGGTAGCGGAAGTCGGTCATGACGCCTCCTGGTTGTGCTGTGGTGCCACGATCAGATCGTCGCGACCGAGCCGGAGTCGACCCGGTAGTTGGCGCCGTTCACGAAGCTGGCCAGGTCGGAGCACAGGAAGGCCACGACGTTGGCGACCTCTTCCGGCTCACCGCGCCGCTTGAGCTCCATGTACGGCCGCTCCTCGTCGAGGAAGCTGCCGATGGCCTCGTCGAACGATGTGCCGCGCTGCTTGGCCCGCTTGTCCATCATCGCGTCGGTCATCGGCGTGTGGATGAACGCGGGCGAGACCGTGTTCACCAGCAGGCCCTCGGAGGCGTAGGAGCGCGAGAGCCCCTTGGCGAACGAGAGCACCCCGGCCTTGGCAGCGCAGTAGGGCAGTTCGTCGTCGTACGGTTGCGAGGCGTCCTCGGACACCAGGTAGACGATGCGTCCCCAGCCGCCTTGTCGCAGGTCGCCGATGAACTCGCGGGTGATCCGCACCGGGCCCATCAGGTCGATGTCGATCGTCTCCGCCCAGCCGGCCTCGTCGATCTCGTGGAACATGCCCTGGGCGCCGGTGACGCCCGAGGACTGCACCAGGATGTCGATCTCGCCGACGGCGTCACGCACCTTGTCGTGCAGGGCGGCGAGGCTCTCGGCGCTCCGGACGTCGGCCGCGAACGCGTGCAGCTTGCCGAGGGGAGCCTCGAGCTGGTCCGCACTGGTGTCGAGACGGCTCTGGTCGATGTCGGTGACGACCACGGTCGCACCCTCTGCCAGCAGGATGCGCGCCGTGTTCCAGCCGATGCCGGAGTCGCCGCCGAAGACGAGTGCGGTCTTGCCCTGGATACCGAGGTCCACCCGGGCCCCTACGCGTGCGCCGACGCGTCGGCGACGGCGGGCGTGGTGGCGGACGCCAGCGGGGTGCTGGGCGCGCGGTTCTCGGCGGAGACCATCCAGGCGAGCTGCTCGAGGCGCTCGATGAAGCCGTGGAGCAGGTCCGCGGTCGTCGGGTCTTCCTCGTCGACCTCGTCGTGGACGTCGCGCATGGTGCCGGTCGCCTGGTACAGCCGGAGCGTGACCTGGTCGATGGCGTCGTGCGTGGTGATCTCGCCCGAGGGGAACGCGTCGAGGTGGCTGCCCGCGGAGACGGTCGCCGAGCGGCCGTCCGGCACGAGGTACAGCGCGCGCATGCGCTCGGCGGTGTCGTCGGCGAACTCGCGAGCGGCGTCGACGATCTCGTCGAGCTGCAGGTGGAGGTCGCGGAAGTTGGTGCCCAGGATGTTCCAGTGGGCCTGCTTGCCCTGCAGGTGCAGGTCGATGAGGTCCACGAGGACCGCCTGGAGGTTCTTGGCCATCTTGTCCGAAGCGTGCATGGTTGTGGCTCCTTTCGCGTCGGTGTGACCGTTCCGGTCTACGCGGTGCCGCAGTGCACGTTCTCAGTGCGCTCGGAGGCAGCGTCCCCCGACGACAGTCGGAGGCCTCGGCGCGACGGTGCTCAGTGCGACGGCGCGGGGTCGACCTGGTCGACCGCCTGGCGCATCTGCTCCAGGAAACCGGCGACGACCCGGGCCTCGGACGCGGGGAGTCCCTCGGCGATCGACATCATCCGGCGGTGCATCACGCCGAGCGTGGCGCGGACCTCGTCGTCGGTCTCGGTCGTCGGCGTGATGACGAGGGCCCGGCGGTCGGTGGGGTGCGGATCGCGGCGCACGTGGTTCGACTTCACCAGGCGGTCGATCAGGATCGTCGTCGACGCGGACGAGATCTTGAGGTACGCCGCGAGGTCCTTGGGGCTCACGGACGTGCCGGAGCGCTGCGCCTGCAGCAGGAACCGCACGGCGAGCAGGTCGGTCTCACCCATGCCCATCGAGTCACGGGTCCGGCGGCGCATGGCGGTCTCGGCGGACCGGTACCGGCGCAGGGCGTTCAGCACGGCGACCCCGCGCTGGGTCGCGTCGTCGTCCGGGAACCAGTACCCGGACGCCTCGGTGATCTCCTGCGTGGACATGGCGTTCAGGGTAACCCGTCTCGTTTCTCAGCTGTCGAGCGAACTCCCGGGTTCCGCGGCGCCCGATGCGTCTGCAACGTCATCGACGTCCGGTGCGTGCCCACCGGACGGACAGGAGGCCCGTGGCGATCCCGCCACGGGCCTCCTGTCCGACCGTCGTCGCGTTACGCGGCTGCGGACTCGTCCGTGCCGGCCGCGGCCTCGGCGAGCGCGGTGAGCGCGCCCTGCACGAGCGTCGTGACCTCGGCGTCCTCGCGCGGGTGGGTCTCGGCGAAACGGACGACCGACTGCGGGATGGCGACCTTGACGTCCTCCAGGACCTTCGCGCCGGCGATGCCGGCGACCTTGCGGGCGTCGTCGTGGGCCCAGACGCCGCCGTACTGGCCGAACGCCGAACCGATGGCGGCGAGCGGCTTGCCTGACAGCGGCGAGGCGCCGAACGGACGCGATGCCCAGTCGAGGGCGTTCTTCAGCACGGCGGGGATGGTGCCGTTGTACTCGGGGGTGACGAGCAGGACGGCGTCCGAGGCGGCGATCGCGTCGCGGAAGGCGACTGCCGGGGCGGGCGGGGTGTCACCGTCGATGTCCTCGTTGTAGAACGGCAGGTCGACGATGCCGTCGAAGGTGTGCAGCTCGATGCCCTCCGGCGCGTGGTGCGCGGCGGCCTCGGCGAGCTTGCGGTTGATGGAGTCGGCGCGCAGGCTGCCGACGAGGACGAGGACGTTCGTCATGGAGCTCCTTCTGTTGCGGGATGCTGTTGCTGGACGGAAAGGTGTCAGCAACAACCAATGCGATCGTAGGGGGCGCTATTCCCGGTCCGCTGAGTACGGTGGCGTCGTGACCACGCTTCGGACCCCGGCCAGCACGCCACGAACCACCGACCCGACCTGGTGGCGCGACGCCGTCGTGTACCAGGTCTACCCACGCAGCTTCGCCGACACGGACGGCGACGGACTCGGTGACGTCGCGGGCATCACGAGCCGGGTGCCGTACCTGGCATCGCTCGGCGTCGACGCGCTGTGGCTCTCCCCGTTCTTCCCGTCGCCCCTGGCCGACGGGGGCTACGACGTCGCCGACTACCGGGCCGTCGACCCGAAGCTCGGGTCCCTCGAGGACCTCGACGCGCTGCTCCGGGCCGCCCACGAGCACGACCTGAAGGTCATCGTCGACATCGTCCCGAACCACACCTCGGACCAGCACGAGTGGTTCCGGGCCGCGTTGGCGTCCGCGCCGGGTTCGCCCGAGCGGGCGCGGTACGTGTTCCGCGAAGGGTCCGGTACCTCCGGCGAACTGCCGCCGAGCGACTGGGTGTCGAACTTCGGCGGCAGCGCCTGGACCCGGGTGCCCGACGGGCAGTGGTACCTGCACCTGTTCGCCCCCGAGCAGCCGGACCTGGACTGGTCGAACCCCGAGGTCCGTGCCGACTTCGAGGACACCCTGCGCTTCTGGTCCGACCGCGGTGTCGACGGGTTCCGCGTGGACGTTGCGCACGGGCTGGCGAAGGACCTGTCGACCCCGTACCGGCCGTCGGACGAGCAGGACCTGCCGCTCGACGGCTCCGACCCGCTGTACGACCGTGACGAGGTGCACGAGATCTTCGCCACGTGGCGTCGGGTGCTCGACGAGTACGACCCGCCCCGCGCCGCGGTCGCCGAGGCCTGGGCTCCGGCACCCCGTCGCGTCCTGTACGCCCGGCCGACCGAGCTCGGGCAGGCCTTCAACTTCGACCTGCTCGAGGCCCCGTTCGAGCCCGATGCGTTCCGTCGGATCATCGAGCGGAACCTGGCCGCCTCGGAGCAGTCCGGCGCCTCGAGCACCTGGGTGCTCTCGAACCACGACGTCGTGCGGCACCCCACCCGCTACGGCCTGCCGGACGGCACGGACACCGATGCCTGGCTCATGACCGACGGCACGACGCCGGAGCTCGACCGCGCACGGGGGCTCCGCCGGGCACGAGCGGCCACCATGCTGATGCTCGCGCTGCCCGGGTCGTCGTACGTCTACCAGGGCGAGGAGCTCGGGTTGCACGAGGCCGCCGCGATCCCGCGCGACCTGCTGCAGGACCCGAAGTGGCTCCGCACCGGGCACACCGTGAAGGGCCGCGACGGCTGCCGGGTGCCGATCCCGTGGGCGCGTTCCGGGCCGTCGTTCGGCTTCGGGGACGCCGCGCCGCACCTGCCGCAGCCGCAGGACTTCGGGGAGTCCTCGGTCGAGGCCGAGGACGGCGACCCCGAGTCCACCCTGTCGCTGTACCGCGAGGCGCTCGCCGCCCGCCGTCGCCTGCAGCAGGGGGAGGCCCTGACGTGGCTGGAGTCCGGCTCCGAGGTCGTCGCGTTCGCACGGAACGACGGGTGGCGGTCGGTGACGAACTTCGGCACGGCCCCGGTGCCCCTGCCCGACGGCACGGTCGTCGCCGCGTCCGGGCCGCTCGACGGGGTCGCGCCGGGACTGCTGCCGGGTGAGACGACGGTGTGGCTGGCCTGAGCGGTCCGGTTGCGCCGTTCTTCCTCCACAGCCCGGAGGCCCGTGGGGGCGTTCCACAGATCATCCCGCCGCCGCCCGGGGGTGACGTCCCGGTCGCGAGCATCGGGGCATGACAGATCCCAGTGCTCCTGCTCCAGCTCCTGCCCCTGATCGCCGGTCGCGCCGGTCGTTCCGGTCGCTCCGCTCGCGGGTCGTCCGCCGTGTCGCCGCGGCCTGCGCCACGGTGACCGCGCTCGGCGTGCTCGCGGCGCCCGCCGTCCTGCCGTCCGGGTCGAGCGCCGCGGCCCTCGACTTCCCGTACGTCAACCAGTTCTCCAGCGCGTCCGGCGGCGCCCTGCACGGTGACGCCGCGGTGTCCGGCGGGCGGCTGCGGCTCACCGACGACGTCCTGAACCAGGCGGGAGCGTGGTCGACGAACGACACGTTCCCGTCCGACACCGGACTCGAGATCGAGTTCACCTACGCCATGTACACCGCGAAGGACGACCCCGGGGCCGACGGGCTGCTGCTGTACCTGGCCGACGGGGCCGCAGCACAGGGCGTCGGGTCCTTCGGTGCCGGCCTCGGGTACGCCTGCCGCAAGGAAGCGACCGAGGGCGGCGGGCGGCAGTGCGACCTGCCCGGCGTGCCCGGGGGCTTCGCTGCCGTCGCGATCGACCACTACGGCAACTTCTCGTCGCGCATCAACGGCTCCGGTCCGGGAGCGCAGCCCGACCACGTCGTGGTCCGCGGCTCGGGCAACGGGACAGAGGGGTACCGGTACGTCGCCGGTGCGACCGCTCCCGGTGGCACGGTGACCTCCGGCTCGACGCCCCGCACGGTCCGCATCACCCTGCTGCCCGACGACGACGGCGGGCTCTCCGTCACGGTCCGGCTGCAGGCCGGCTCGACCATGCGCACCGTCCTCGACTCGGTCCCGCTGCACGGCGACGGCCAGGCTCCGTTGCCCAGCACGCTGCGCCTGGGGTTCGCGGGGGCCACGGGCAGCCACGTCGACAAGCACGAGGTCGACGCGCTCCGGGTCTGGAAGCCCGCCGACCTGTCCGTCGAGCACGACCTGCCCACGACCGTGACGGCCGGTGAGTCGCTCCGCTACACCGTGACGGCGCGCAACCCCGGCCCGAACGCCGCCGACCCGAGCCCACTGCAGGTCGACGTGCCCGACGGCGTCGAGGACGTCACCTGGACCTGCACCGCCGCCGAGGGTTCCGCCTGCGCAACCGGGTCGGGCACCGGGGACGTCGCGACCGACCTGTCCCTGCCCCGAGGGGGTTCGGCCGTCGTCACGGTCGAGGGCCGGGTGGCCGAGGGCACGTCCGGAACACTGGAGAGCGTGGCGACGATCGCCCCGCCGACCTCGTTGTCCGACACGAACGAGGCCGACAACACCTCGCGAGCGAGCACGACGGCGACGGCACCGGTCGTCGCGGCACACGTCGAGACCGACAAGTCGGTGTCGCCGTCGACCGTCCAGCCCGGCGACGAGGTCGAGTACCTCGTCACCGCCCGGAACCGGGGCCCGTCGGTGGCGCAGCAGGTCGGTGCGGTCGACGACCTGCCCGAGGCGATGCGGTTCGTGGGCTCCGACGACGGGTGCACCGCCGAGGGCCAGCGGGTGACCTGCAGCTCCGACGTGTCGCTGGACGTGGGCGAGACCCTGGACTTCCGGATCCGTGCCGCGCTCGATCCCGCGTACCGGGGCGACGGCTCCGACGTCGTGAACGTGGCCACCGCGACGTCGCCGACCGACCCGGACGGTGGTGACCCGTCCACCGGCGTCGCGATCGTCGTCGGCCCGGACGACGAGGCGCCGGAGCCGAGCCCTTCGCCCACCACCGGTCCGGTGCCGACGACCGGCCCCGCCACGGACGACGGGGACGGTGACGCCGGTGGTGACGGCCCCGCGCCGGACGGTCGCGACGACGGGGACAGCGGCGCCGGTGACCCCGCGGCCGGTCGTGGTCCGGGTGCCCCCGTCGGAGCCCTCGCCTACACGGGCGCCGAAGGACTCGGCCTCGCCGCGGCGCTCGCCGCAGTGGCCGCCGCGGTGGGCTCCGTGTGCTGGTGGCTCGCCCGACGTCGTGTCCGGCTGGGCGCCCCGGACGACGACCCGCAGCAGCCCTGACACCACGGGGACGGCACCGCAGGACGGTGTCGTCCCCGTGCAGGGGGGTGTGGACGTCCACAGGGGGTCGAGTCCGCTCCGGTCGGGCGCTCACCACACCGGCGGTAGGATCGGATCCACGATCCGCATGCCCGAAAGAGGTCTCGTGTCCGACACCGTGGACGACGCCACCACCGTGGAAGAAGCGACCCAGCGCGCGCGGTACTGGCCGATCCCGATCCTCCGAGCGGTCCCCGCTGCGATCGTCGCGATGGTGATCACCTTCTCGACCAACCACGCCGCGGGCTACGGCCTGCTGCTCTTCGGCGGCTTCGCCCTGGTCGAGGGCCTCGTGCTCCTGTTCGCCGGGATCTCCCGACTGCCCCTCGACGGTCGTTCGCGTCGCACGACCCTGCTGCAGGCCGTCATCACCCTGCTCGCCGCCGTCGCCGCGATCGCGTGCAACGGCTTCGGGCTGCCGGCCTTCATCACGGTCATCGTCGCGTTCGCGGTGCTGACCGGAGCCCTCGAGCTGTCGCAGGGGCTCCGGGCCCGGCGGCGTTCGCCCTTCGCCCGCGACTGGACCACGATCGGCGGCCTCACGCTGCTGCTCGCGGTCGCCTTCCTCGTCACCCCGCCGGACTACTCCCAGCAGCTCGGTGGCGTGGAGAAGGTCACCGGCACCCTCGACGCCTCGATCGTGCTCGTCGGCCTGCTCGGTGCGTACCTCGCCATCACGGCCGTCTTCCACGTGATCGCCGGCCTCTCGCACAAGTGGGGCACGGCCACGCCGGCCGTCGCCCCGGACGGAGCACCACACGCATGACCACCCCCAGCCGACGTGACCGTCTGCGCCCGGTCGAGCTCCTCGGGATCTCCGCGATCATCGCGGTGTTCACCGGGCTCGTCGTGCTGTTCTCGACGCGGGAACTGCAGCTGGCCGTGATCTTCCTCGGCGTCGCGTTCATCGTGGTGGTCGTCGTGCTCGCGATGCTGCAGCTCGCCTCGTCGAGTGACCAGGACGACAACGACATGCTCGGCGGACACAAGACGCCGGCCGAGGGCGACGGCGACGACTTCCACTGAGTCCCGCCGCTGACGGCTGACGGCTGACGGCTGACCCCCAGTCCTGGGCGGACACGCCCGAGGTCACGAATCCGGAACGGTCCTGTCAGGATCGCCTGTCCTGCCGACACCTCTGAGTGAAGGGGGTGGGATGTGGATGTGACGACCGGCACCGACACGGACGAAGGACTCGTCCGTGCGATGGCACAGGGAGACACCGGCGCGCTCGCCCGGGCGTTCGACCGGTACGCCGCCACCCTCACCCGCTACGCGTGGGCGCTGGTCGACGACCGGTCCGACGTCGAGGAGATCGTGCAGGACGCGTTCCTGACGCTCTGGCAGCGCGCCGCGACCCTCGAGCTGCCGGCGGACACGGTGCTGCCGTGGCTGCTCGTCGTGTGCCGCAACCACGCCTTCAACACCGGGCGCAAGCAGGCCCGGCGCCGCACGGACGAGCTCCCGGAGCACCTCGCCTCGCCCGCCGACCACGACGAGGCCCGCGAGACCCTGCGCTGGGTCCGCGCCGAGATCGCCGCGCTCCCGGACCTCGACCGCCGCATCTGCGAGCTCTGCCTGCTCGAGGGGCACTCGTACGCCGAGGCCGCCGAACTCCTCGGACTCACGGTCGGCGCGGTCACCCAGCGGGTGTCCCGCAACCGTCGACGACTCAAGAAGGTGGTGATGCACGATGAACACTGAGCCTCCGCAGGGAGACGACCTGCAGCGCATGCTCGTCTCGATGAAGCAGAACGTCCTCGAACGTGCCACCCCGCTCCCGAAGCGTCGTCGTGGCCGGTCCGGGATAGTCATCGGTGTCGTCGCGCTGCTCGCCGTCGGCACCGCCACCGGCGCCGTCGCCCTGACCCTGTCGCAGCAGAACGCCGACCCGGTCGCCGCTCCCACCCAGACCCGGCAGCCCGAGCCTGCGCCGTCCTCCACGACGCCGAGCTCCGCCCCGATCACGGGTGCCCCGGTGCCGAAGCCCACCCCGACGTCGACACCGACCCCCGTCGCGGCGACGATCCCCACGGACTGTCGCGCGCTCGTCCCCGCCGAGGACTACGACCGCTTCTTCGGTGACACCCCGCTGACGCAGGCCGACCCACCGTCGGGTACCGATCGAGTGCCGGATGGTCAGGACCCGGAGGGCACCCAGTCGAAGGTCTCCTGCTCGTGGCGTGACCCGCGCGCGGACGTGTCCGGGATCGAGGTCCGGGCCGGGACCGCCACCGAGGCGACCATCCAGCGGGAGATCGAGGAGTTCCCCGCGTACGACGGCGGCGGGACCTGCACGGAGCGTGACGGCGGAACCTTCTGCCAGTCCCGCGGGATCGTCGAGCCGTACGGCGTCGAGAAGGCCTACACGTACTTCGCCCGCGGTGACACCTGGATCACCATCGAACAGACCAACGTCCCGACCGACGGGCTCCTGCCCGCCCTCATCGCGACGTTCTGGGGGGACTGACGGCCCGGAGGCACGTGGCGGACCCGACCCGTGCCTCCAGTCCGTCGGTGGTCAGATCGTGAGCAGGAACGGTCGCCTCGCGCACCGCGACGCGACCGTTCCTGCTCACGAAGCACACCGAGCGCGCCCAGCGTCACCCCACCCGCGCCGCCACGATGTCGCGCGCCAGCGTCCGGACCGCGCGGCTCGGCTCCGGGGACGTCCGGACCGCCAGGCCGATGCGGAGCGGGTCGACCTCGTCCTCCAGGTCGAGCACCGCCCCGTCGTACCGCACGCCCGAGTCCGGCACGACCCCGACGCCGAGCCCGGCCGAGGCGAACCGGATCACGGCGGGCATGTCGTTCATCTCCGCGACGATGCGCCGACGGATGCCGAGTCGCTCGAGTGCTCCGTCGAGGATGATCCGGTTGCCGAACCCGTGTGCCGTGTCGACGAAGGGCTCGTCGGCGAGTTCGGCGAGCGACACCGACGACCGGCCGGCGAGCGGGTGGTCCGCCGCGGTGAACACCCGGAACGGCATCTCCCGCAACGGCTCCACGACGACGCCGGCGGGCACGGTGGGCAGGCCCGTGTAGGCGATGTCGAGCCGCCCGGCGACCAGGTCCTGCACGAGGCCGGTCGTCCCCGACGGCGAGGTCATCAGCTCCACGGCGACGAGCGGGTGCTGCCGCCGGAACCGCTGCAGCACGCCCGTGAGGTCGACGATGTCCATGCTCGTGAAGATGCCGAGCCGCACCCGACCCCGCAGGTCGGCGTCGTCGGCGGTGGCCAGGTCACGCATCCGGTCGAGGGACTCGAGCACCGCGCGGGCATGGGGGAGCAGGTCCTCGCCGGCGGGGGTCAGCACGAGCTGTCGGCCGGTGCGGTCGAAGAGCCGCACGCCGAAGCTGCGCTCGAGCGAGGCGATGCCCGCGGACACCGTGGACTGCGCGGCCCAGAGCCGTTCCGCCGCCCGGGTGACGCTGCCCTCGGCGGCGACGGTGACGAACTGTTCGAGCAGTCGGGTCTCCATCGTCTGAGTATCGAGCAGATCGATCACTGACATCAAGGGCATCCGTTGGACTCGATGCACCGCGCACGCGATCATCAGAGCATGTCAACCGTCACCGAGACCCCGACGGGTACCGTCCCCGCCACCAGCGCCGCGCCCGCATCGGCGAGCGACCGCGTCGTCGCGCCGCGCGGACGCCGTGTCCACACCCGTCGGCGTCACGGCTTCGGCTTCTGGGTCGTCGCGTTCGCGTTCCTCACGGTGATGGCCTTCGCGACCGTCCCCGCGCCGCTCTACGTCATCTACCAGGCCCGCGACGGGTTCCCGACGTTCACCACGACGGTGATCTTCGCCGCGTACGGGGTGGGGGTCGTCGGGTCGCTGTACCTGGCGGGGCACCTCAGTGACGTGCACGGGCGGCGGCCACTCATCCTGGTGTCGATCGCGCTCGAGCTCGTCGCCGCCGTGCTGTTCCTGCTCTGGAACGACGTCACCGGCCTCATCGTCGCCCGGCTCGTGACCGGCCTCGGCGTCGGGACGCTGACGGCGACCGCGACGGCGCACCTCGGTGAACTCCGGGTCCGGGCGACCGGGTCGAGCGACTCCGCGAAGGGTGCGAGCGTCGCCGCTGGGGCCGTGAACCTCGGTGGGCTGTCGCTCGGCGCCCTGGTCGGTGGAGCCCTCGCCGAGTTCGTCGGGCAGCCGCTCATGGTCCCCTACGTGGTGTTCGTCATCGCGCTGGCGGTCGCGTTCGTGCTGGTGCTCGCCGCACCGGAGACGGTCGACCGCCCCGAGCAGCCCGTGGCCTACCGACCGCAGCGCATGCAGGCTCCCGAGGGGCAGGGTGCCGCGTTCTGGGCCGCCGGGGCAGCCGCCTTCGCCGCACTCGCCGTGCAGGGGCTCTTCACCTCGGTCGCGCCGAGCTTCCTCGGTACCACCTTCCACGTCACCGACCGCCTGGCCGCCGGCGCCACGACCTTCGGGGTCTTCGCTGCGAGCGCGTTGTCGCAGATCGTCTTCGCCCGACTGTCGCAGCGGGCGCAGATCCGGCTCGGCATGGTGCTGCTGGTCGTCGGGCTGGTCGTCCTGGCCGTCGCCGCGGTGCTGCTGCAGGTCGCCGGGTTCATCGGCGGTGGGGTCGTCGCGGGTGCCGGCGTCGGCCTGCTGTTCCGTGCCGCGATCGGCAGTGCCGCAGCACTCGTCGGACCGGAGCGTCGGGGTGGCGTGCTCGCAGCCACGTTCCTCATCGCGTACGCCGGCCTCACCGTGCCGGTCGTGGCCGTCGGGGCCGCGCTGCTGGTGATCCCGACGCTCCCCGTCCTGATCGGGTACGTGGTGCTCGTCGCCGTCCTGGCCGTCGTCGCCGGCACCCGGCTGGCCGCGCGCGCCTGACGGCGGGCGGGCTTGGCGTCCGCCTCCCGCACCCGGAACCGGGTTCCGTCCTCCGTGAGCCGGCCTGGAGGCGCGACCCACCTCCGGCATACTGGGCGCGTGTCCCAGAACCGCAACCGTCCCGTGATCACGGGGATCGCGGCCGTGGTGGCCGCGGGTCTCCTCGCCGGCGGGCTGTTCCTGACGGCACGGCAGGGCGCGGACGACCCGACCATCGACGTCGGCTCGGCCGCGCGGACGCCGAGCGACGCGTCGACCGCCACCGGCGACGGCACCGTCACGATCACCCGCACGGGGCCGGACCTGCCCGGGTCCGCCGCCCTGGCGCGGTGCGACAGCACCACCCAGGCCGCGGTCGCGCAGTACGAGACCCAGGCCCTGGGCCGCGTCACCCTGCAGTGCGGCACCGCGGCCCAGGGGTACGAGCACATCCGGGTGCGCCACACCGCTGACTGGCGCGACGTCGTCACCGGGCACGGCTCGCGCGACTGGGACGACGCCATGCTCACGGCGGTGCAGACCGCGCTCGAGGACCCCCGCCCCGGGTTCCCGCTCGACGCCGGCGACGGCAAGGTCTGCTACGCCGCACCCGTCCGGTTCGACGACGGTTCGCGCCCCGACGACGAGCCCTGGGTGAAGGTGATCGTCTCGGCCACCACCGACCGGGTGATCACGGCGTACCCCACGCGCACCGACGACTGCTGACCCGGCACCCGCGGACACCCGTTCTGCGACAGACCACGCGTCGATCACCTGGTGGATCGTCGCGGAACCGGGGCGCTGACGCCCGCACGCCCGAGCGCGGGACCCTACGCGTGCACCTCGTACTCGTGCCGCCGGTGCGACACCGGCTCCAACTGGAAGGTCGAGTGCTCCACCGGCACGTCGAAGTGCTCCGCCACACACCGCTGCAGCTCGTCGAGGATCGCGGGGGCGTGCGCCGTCGAGAAGCAATGGTCGTCCACGACCACGTGCGCGGTCAGGTTCGGTACCCCGGTCGCCACGAGCGTCGCGTGCAGGTCGTGCACCGCGATGACGTGGTCGAGCTCGAGGATGTGGCCGCGCACGTCGTCGAGGTCGAGCCCCGGCGGCGTCGACTCGAGCAGCACGTTCGCGGTCTCACGCAGCAGCCGGATCGCCCGCGGCAGGATGAGCAGACCGATCAGGATCGCGGCGACGGAGTCCGCACGCTCCCACCCGGTCAGCATGAGCACGATCGCCGCGATGATGACGGCGACCGACCCGAGTGTGTCGTTGAGGACCTCGAGCCGGGCGGCCCGCGAGGTGAACCCCTCGCCCGATGCCCGCAGCAGCACCGCGTAGGCCACCAGGTTGCCGACGAGGCCGACGATGCCGAACACGAGCAGCGGCCCGGAGTGGATCTCCTCCGGCACGACGAGCCGCTGGGCCGCCGAGATGATCACGTAGACCCCGACGGCGAGCAGGATGGCGGCCTGTGCGGTGGCCCCGAGGACCTCGGCCCGCTGGAAGCCCCAGGTGCGCTGCGCGGTCGGCGACCGGCGGGCGAGCCGCGTCGCGACGAGCCCGATGCCGAGTCCGCCGGTGTCGACGACCATGTGCCCGGCGTCGACGAGCAGCGCGAGCGAACCGGTGACCACGGCGCCGACGACCTCGGCCAGCAGGATGCCCGCCGAGATGCAGAACGCGATGAGCAGGGCGCGCTCCGAGGCGTGCCCGACGCCGTGCCCGTGGTCGTGTCCCATGTGCGACATCGTAGGGATCCGCACCGACGACATGCCAGGATCGAACCGTGAGCCGGTCGCGCTGCGCCTGGTCCCCACGCGTGTGACGCTCGTGGAACGATTCGATGACGAAGCCGACCTGCAGCGCGTGTCCCTGGTGCTCGCGGCACCGGTGGTCGGCACGCTGTACCGGTACGAGGGGGCGTTCCGGTACGAGATCGCGCCGGACACAGAACGGGGATGAGATGAGCGACCAGAAGGGCCGCGTCGTGATCGCGGGAGCGAGCGGCTTCGTGGGGCAGTACCTGCGGGACGCCTTCACGGAAGAGGGCTACCAGGTCGTCACGATCGGGCGGACCGGCGACGCCGTGTGGGGCAACACCATGCGCATCCGGGAACTCGTCGACGGCGCCGCCATCGTCGTGAACATGGCGGGCAAGAGCGTCAACTGCCGGTACGGCCGACGCAACCGCGCCGAGATCATGCGCTCGCGGGTGGACACCACGCTCGAGCTCGCCGAGGCCATCCGGACGTCCGAGCACCCGACGCCGCTGTGGTTGAACGCCTCGACCGCGACGATCTACCGGCACGCCGACGACCGCCCGCAGGACGAAGCGACGGGGGAGATCGGCGAGGGGTTCTCGGTCTCGGTGGCGCGCGCGTGGGAGGACGCCTTCTTCGGCGCCGACCTGCCCGGCACCCGTCGTGTGGCACTCCGGATGGCGATCGTGTTCGGCGACGGCAGCGCCCTGCTGCCGCTCCTCCGGCTCGCCCAGGCCGGCCTCGGTGGGCCGCAGTACGACGGGCCGTGGGTGCCGACCCGATCCCGGCTCCGCGCCGGCACCTACCACCACCACCGGCCCACCCACGGTCGGCAGCGGTTCAGCTGGGTGCACATCGCCGACGTCCTCGGGTCGATCCGGTTCCTCCGCGACCACCCGGAGATCGAGGGGCCGGTGAACGTGTCGAGCCCGAACCCGTCCGACAACCGAACCGTCATGGCGACCATCCGCGACGCCGTCGGGCGCCGGTTCGGGGTGCCGACGTTCCGGTGGATGCTCGAGCTCGGGTCGTTCGTGATCCGCACCGAGACCGAACTCGTGCTGAAGAGCCGGTGGGTGGTGCCGACCCGGCTGACCGAGGCCGGCTACGAGTTCCGCTACCCGCACCTGCGTGGGGCGCTCGCCGGGATCATCGCGGAGCGTCGCCAGCACCGGGGCTGAGCACCGGAACCGGGACCCCGTCGATCGGGGCCGGGGCCGGTGCCGGGGCCGGTGCCGGGGCCGCGGCTGGCGCCGGGTACGCTCCCGGCCGTGGCCCGCGGGCCGGGCGCGACGACCACAGCACGGCGGCCACGACGACCGCGCCGGCGAGCACCTCGACCAGGTCGGGCACCTCGCCGAAGGCCGCCCACGACGCGAGCACCCCGACCACCGGCACGAGCATCGAGAACGGTGCGACCGTGCTCGACGGGTAGGCCGCCAGCAGCCGTGACCAGATGCCGTAGCCCACCAGGGTGGCGACGACCACGATGTACAACAGGCCCAGGTCGGCGGGCAGCGCGGCCGCCGTGAACGCCGAACCGAGTGCGGTGCCGATGCGGTCCGGCCCCTCGACCACGAGCGACAGCACAACCATCGGGACCGGTGGCACGACGGACCACCACAGGGTCAGGTGCAGCGGGTTCGCGGCTCCCGCTCGTCGGGTCGCGACGTTGCCGATCGCCCACCCGAGCGCACCGCACAGTGCGAGCACGACCGGCAGCAGCGCGGCGGTCTGCGAGCGGTGCAGGGCGATCGCGGCGAGGGCGGCCACGGCGACGGTGACCCCGACGACCTGCCGTCCGGTCAGCCGCTCGCGCAGGAACACCCCGGCCAGCACCACCGTGAACGGCGCGGAGGCCTGCAGCACCAGCGAGGCGAGCCCCGACGGCATGCCGGACGCCATGCTGAGGTACAGGAACGAGAACTGCAGCACCCCGAGCCCCAGGCCGACGAGCAGCAGCCGCCCGAACGGGATCCGGGGCCGCGGCACGAACAGCAGCGTCGGGACCGCCAGGATCGCGAACCGCAGCGCTGCGAGCAGGAACGGCGGGAAGTGCTCGAGCGCGAGTGCCGTCGCGGGGAAGTTCAGTCCCCAGACCACGGCGACGACGACGGCGAGGAGACGGTCTCGGGCGGTCATGCTCCTCATCGTCCCGGGCACGACGTTGTAGGTCCATCGAAACCTTCGCGAACCACGATGTAGGGTCCCTGCATGGTCGACTTCGACGTGCAGCTGCTGGCGGTCCTGCGGGAGCTCGCCGAGCGGGGGAGTGTCACCGCCGTCGCCGAGGCCACCCACCGCACACCGAGCGCCGTCTCCCAGCAGCTGCATACCCTGCAACGGCAGGTCGGGGTCCCGCTGGTCGAACGCGTCGGCCGCGGGGTCCGGCTGACCCCGCACGGCGAGGTGCTCGCCGGCCTGGCGTCCGGGGTCGCCACCGCCATCGCGCGGGTGGACGCCGCCTGGCAGGAGCACCTGGGCGGGACGACCGGACCGGTGTCGCTGGCGATCTTCCCGTCGGCGGCGGAACTGCTGCTGCCCGGCGTGCTCACCCGGATGCAGGCGCACCCGGGCATCGCGTTGACCCTGGTCGACGTGGACGTCAGCGAGGGAGACTTCGCACCGCTCGCGGCGGACCACGACGTGGTCGTCGGGCACCGGTCGGACGGCGTCCGACCGGCCGACCAAGGATCGGTGGAGACCGTCCCGCTGCTCAGGGAGCCCCTCGACGTGGCCCTGCCACCAGGCCACGCCCTGGCCGGCCGCGCGCGCGTGGGCATCGACGAGGTCGTCGGGGAGACGTGGATCGGCGTCCCGGAGGGGTACCCGATCGACCGGGTCCTGCACGCCATGGCCGCGGCGACGGACACCCCGCCGAGCGTCGCGTTCCGCACGATCCACCTGCCGCTCATCGAGAACCTGGTGGCCGCCGGGCACGGCATCGCGCTCGTCCCGCGGTACACGACGGGCACGCGGGCCGCCGGCCGCTTCCACCTGGCCGAGCTCGCCGACGTCCGTGCCGGACGTCGCATCGAGGCACTCGTCCGCCCCGACCGTGCCGTCCGTCCCGTGGTGCGCACCGTCCTGGAGGCCCTGGTCGCCGTCGCCCTGGACGTCACCACCTGAGACGGTTGCGCCCACTGCCGGGCGCACGCCGTGCCTCCAGGCCGTGGGCGGGCCACGGGCGGGCCGCGGCAGACGCGCTTCTGTGGCGGCGTGACCGCGTCAGCGCACCTGGAACGGGGTGCCGAGCGGCAGGCGCTCCGCCAGCGCGGTGATGTGGTCGTTGTGCATGCGGATGCAGCCGTGCGATGCGGCGGTGCCGATGCTGGACGTGTCGTCGGTGCCGTGCAGCCCGATCTGTCCGGGGCCGCCGCCGAACGAGTTGAGCACGTCCGAGAACGCCGTCGTGCCGTACGCGTACGGGCCGTAGCCCTCGTTCGTCGGCGCGAGCAGCTCGGTCAGGGCGAACCGACCGGTCGGCGACGGGGTGCCACCGGTGCCGGTGGCGACGGGGTAGCTGTCGACGACCTTGCCGGCCTTGTACAGGTCGAGGGTGTTCGTCGAACGGGTGACGACGATCGCGTACGGGTCCTCGGACAGGGTGACGGCGCTGGTCGGCACCCAGCCCGTGCTGCCGTTCGGGCGCTGTGCGAGCTGCACCTCGGCCCAGCCGTCCTGCTGGTCGACGACCCGGAGGACGAGCGGGGCTCCGGACGCCTGCGGGTTCTCGAGGGTCTGCGTCGCCTTGCCACCCGCGCTCGCGCTGACCGGGACGGACGCGCCCGTGGCGGCAGCGACCGTGGTGCTGGTCGGGGCGTCGATCCCGTCGACCGGTGCTGCCGATCGGGTCGGCTTCGGCGTCGTCGGGGTGGGGGTCGGTGCGGCGGCGGACCGCGTGGGGGTCGGGGCGGGTGCGGCTGACAGGGGGCCGAACGCGACGAACGCGACGGCCCCCGCACAGACGACGGCCACGGCGGCGGCGATCACAGTCGCACGCCGCCGTGGCTCGGTCGGGAGGATCGGCAAGATCAGCCCGTGAAGGTCGCCGTTCCGGGCACCGGGACGGCAACCGGAGCCGTGCCCGGGTCGCCGGCGGCGGCCGGGTCGGCGATGAAGGAGCCGTCGGCCGAAGCGGTCTGGCTCGAGGATCGGCCTTCGAGCGTGGCGGTGTACGCGCCGGCGCTCACGGCACCCTCGGGCAGGACCACCACGACGACGACGTCGCCCTCATCGTCCGCCACCGAAGCATTGGTGCGGATCGAGTAGGTCTCGCCGCCCTGCGTGATGGTCGCCGCGACGGACTCGCTCGGGGCGAAGCCTGCACCCGTCACCTGGAATCCGGTGAGGGTCTGCGAAACGCGCAAGGACGTCGGCGCGTCGGCGGTCGCGGTGGGCTGCGGCGTGAAGTACGTCGTGGTGTCGTCGACGCGGAGCGCGGAGATCGAACCGCTGGCGTCGGCGGCGAGGGCCTGGCCGTTGACCTCGAGCGGCGAGGCGAGGCTCTTCAGCTCGGTGCCGGGCACCTCGGCGGTCGGAGCCGGAGCGCCGTTCACGGTCGGGGCCGGGGTGGGCTGGTCGGTCGGGGCCGGCGTCTCGGTGGGCTCGGTCGGCGGAGTGGTGATCTCGCCGGCGATGTCGAGGCCGACGTACACGACGTAGCCGACGACCTCGGCGTCCGCGTCACGCAGGTCGGCGGCGAGCTCGGCCGACGACTCGACGTCACCGGTGGAGGGGTCGATCCAGTTCTTGGTGCCGTCGACGCTCGCGCCGCCATCCGTGACGGGCTCGTCGGTGGCGAAGACCACGGACTGCGCGGTGGAGTCGCCGCCTGCCTGCACAGCGAGACCGAACGACGTCGCCCCGGTCATGGTCATGCTGATGCCGGAAGCGAGGGCGGGGACGGCGCTCGGGGCCACGGGCTTGTTCAGGCCGCGGATCAGTGCAACGGCTTCGCCCTCGGAGACCGACAGGCCGTCCTCGTCGATCGTGGCGTGGTCGGTGATCGTGCCACCGCCGCCCACGTCGGTGATGTCCGCCCAGTACCACTGGTCGGTCAGCGGGAACGTGCCGGTCGGCGCGGCCGTGAAGTCGTCGGCCGAGTCGGTCCAGGTGACGATGGCCGAAGCGGAGCCGTCCGTCGACAGGGCGGTCGAGACCGTCGGGACGAGGGCGGCGGAGACGCCGAGCACGGTGGCGCCGACGGCGGCCGCGGTGATGCGAGAACGAAGCACGGTGTGGAGATCCATCCGGTCAGTGGACAGGGTGCATCCACTGCGACGCCCCCCGTGCTGAGATGTACTCAGCAGCTCCAACCTATCGAACCGCTCAGGTTTCCGCATCCCCCAGCTCGCGCCGCCGCGCTCAGACGTCGAGGTGGTCGACCAGCTCGTCCGCCAGGCCCGTGTAGGTCGCCGGCGTCAGGTTGGTCAGCCGGGCCTTCGCGCCGTCCGAGATGTCCAGACGGTTCACGAAGACGATCAGGTCCTGCTGGCTCACCCGCTTGCCCCGCGTGAGCTCCTTGAGCATCGCGTAGGGGTCCTCGATGTTCGACTGTCCGGCGGTGACCTCGGCGCGGATGACCGTCTGGATGGCCTCGGCGAGGACCTCCCAGTTGTGGTCGAGGTCGTCGGCGAGCTTGGCCTCGTTCACGGCGATCTCGCCCAGACCACGGCGCAGGTTGTCGAGCGCGAGCAGGGAGTGCCCGAACGCGACGCCGATGTTCCGCTGCGTCGTGGAGTCGGTCAGGTCGCGCTGCAGGCGGCTCGTCACGAGCGTCTCGGACAGTGTCGAGAAGAGCGCCGACGAGATCTCGAGGTTCGCCTCGGCGTTCTCGAACTTGATCGGGTTGATCTTGTGCGGCATGGTCGACGACCCGGTGGCACCCGCGACGGGGATCTGCGTGAAGTACCCCATCGAGATGTAGGTCCACACGTCGGTCGCCAGGTTGTGCAGGATCCGGTTGGCGTGACGCACCCGGTCGTACAGCTCGGCCTGCCAGTCGTGCGACTCGATCTGCGTGGTGAGCGGGTTCCACGTCAGGCCGAGGCCCTCGACGAACTCGCGGGACAGGGCGGGCCAGTCGGCCTCGGGGTCCGCGGCGAGGTGCGCCGAGAAGGTGCCGGTCGCGCCGGAGAACTTGCCGAGGTACTCGCCGCCCTCGATCTGGGCGAGCACGCGCTCGAGCCGGTAGACGACGACCGCGAGCTCCTTGCCGAGCGTCGTGGGGGTCGCCGGCTGGCCGTGCGTGTGCGAGAGCATCGGCACGCTCCGCAGCTCGACGGCGAGCGTCCGGAGCTTCTCGAGCACGGCCCGGAAGCCGGGCAGCCAGACCTGCTCGACGGTGTCGCGCACGGTGAGCGCGTAGGACAGGTTGTTGACGTCCTCGCTCGTGGCGGCGAAGTGGGTGAGCTCGGCGATCGCGTCGAGCCCGAGCTCGGACAGTCGGCGGCGCACGAAGTACTCGACGGCCTTCACGTCGTGACGGGTCGTCGCCTCGATCTCGGCGAGCTCCGCGATCTGGTCCTGGCCGAAGGTCTCGACGATCCGACGGAGTGCCGCCTTGTCGTCGACGCTGAGCGGCGACGTGGTGAACATGGCGTGGTCGGTCAGGAAGATGAGCCACTCGACCTCGACCACGATGCGCGCGCGGTTGAGGCCGGCCTCGGAGAGGTGCTCGCCCACCGTGTGCACGATCGGGTAGTAGCGCCCGTCGAGCGGGCTGATCGGCTGCGGGGGAAGGGGGGTCATGGGGCTCCCTGACGGACTGCCGGCTCGAGCTGGTGGAAGAGCGCCCGGCAGGCCCGTTCGACGGTCGAGAGCACTCGGTCGAACTCGTGCCGGTCCGCGTAGTACGGGTCCGGCACGTCGGCTTGCTGGGGCCAGGCGGCGTCGTACCGCAACAGGAGCGTCACCTTGGCGGAGTCGTCCATGGTCGGAGCCCACGAACGCAGGATGCGCTCGTGGGAGCGGTCGAGTGCGACCACCAGGTCGAGGTCCGGGAACCGGTCCGGGTCGAACTGACGGGCGCGATGCCTGCTGCCATCGTATCCGCGCGCCGCCAGCGCTGCGATCGTGCGCTCGTCGGCGGGTTCACCCACGTGCCAGTCGCCCGTGCCGGCCGACTCCACCTGGAAACGGTCCGCGAGACCGGCGTCCGCGGCGATCTGCGCGAACACGACACCGGCCATGGGGGAGCGGCAGATGTTGCCGCTGCAGACGAACGAGACGCGGAACGGGGCGTCGACGTCCTGGGTCATGAGCACATCATGACGCAGGGCGGGGTCCTCCGCGAGGTCCGCCGACCTCACGCCCGCTGGCGGTTGAGCACCGGCCGGGCGAAGAGCCCGATCAGCCAGGCGAAGACCGCGAGCACGAAGGCACCGACGATGCCCCAGCCGAAGGAGTCGACCTCGAGCCCGAAGCCGAATGCCTCTGAGATGCCGGCGACGATGAGCAGCAGGATCGCGTTGACGACGAACGAGATGAGCCCGAGCGTCAAGATGTAGATCGGGAAGGCCACGATCCGGATCAGCGTGCCGATCACGGCGTTCACGAGGCCGAACACGAACGCCACGAGCAGGAAGGTGAGCACGGTCGCGGTGGTCCCGCCGTCACCGAAGGGCGTCACGGAGACGCCGCTGACGATCAGCGTGGTGAGCCAGAGCGCGAGGGCGTTGACGACGAGGCGGACGAGGAATCGCATGCGTCCATGATGCCCTCCGCCACCCGCGCACGGGCCGGTAGCCTGAACCCGTGACCGAGCAGCGTGTGCACATCCGGCCCGAGGTGGCCGTCCTCCCCGCCTACAAGCAGGGACGTCAGGCGTCCGACTCCGCCTTCAAGCTGTCGAGCAACGAGAACCCGTTCCCGCCGCTCCCCGGGGTCGTCCAGGCCGTGCAGGCCCAGACGTCGTTCAACCGCTACCCCGACGCCACCGCCCTCGCCCTGCGCGCCGTGCTGGCCAACCGCTTCGGGCTGACCGCCGAGCAGGTGCACGTCGCCCCGGGCAGCGTGGCGATCCTGCACGAGCTCGCCCGCGCCACCTCGGGCCCCGGTGACGAGATCGTCTACGCCTGGCGTTCGTTCGAGGCCTACCCGGGGGTCGTCACGGTCGCCGGTGCCACGAGCGTGCAGGTGCCGAACCGTGCCGACGGCGGGCACGACCTCGACGCGATGGCCGCTGCCGTCACCGAGCGCACCCGCATGGTGCTCGTCTGCTCACCGAACAACCCGACGGGGCCGATCGTGACCGCCGCGGAGTTCGACGCGTTCATGGCAGCGGTGCCGCAGTCGGTGTTGATCGTGCTCGACGAGGCATACGCCGAGTTCGTGACCGACGAGGCAGCGGTCCACGGCCACCCGCTGCTCGCCGCGCACCCCAACCTCGTGGTCCTCCGCACCTTCTCGAAGGCGTACGGGCTGGCCGGCCTCCGGGTGGGCTACGCGCTCGGTCCGGACTACGTCCTCGACGCCGTCCGTGCCTGCGCCATCCCACTGTCCGTGACCGCCCAGGGCCAGGCTGCAGCGCTCGCCAGCCTGGAACGCGAGGCCGAACTGCTCGAACGCGTGACCGAGATCGCGGCGCTGCGCGACCGGATCGTCGCCGAGCTCCGGGCCCAGGGCTGGGACGTCCCCGACGCCCAGGGCAACTTCCTCTGGCTGCCGACGGGGGAGCGCACGGCAACCGCCGCGGCCGCGTTCGAGGACGCCGGGATCATCGTCCGGGCCTTCCCGCCGGAGGGCATCCGCATCTCGATCGGCGAGCACGAAGCTGTGGGAACGCTCCTCGAAACAGCCCGCTCACTTGTGGGGGACCTCCAGGTGGCCGACTAGTGCCTGGCGCTACGCTGGCCCGCATGTCATTCCGCGCCGCGGCTCCCGCGACGACCACCGTCCGGCTCCTCGACCCCCAGGGTCGGTTCGTGGAGACCGACGAGAACGCCGAGTTCGCCGCCGCCGCGCGAGCGATCCCGGACGAGACCCTGCTGGCGATGCACCGCCGCATGGTGCTCACCCGTCGGTTCGACCACGCCGGCCACAACCTGCAGCGCACCGGCCAGCTCGGCCTGTGGGTGCCCAGCCACGGGCAGGAAGCCGCGCAGACCGGCTCCGCCTTCGCCCTTCGCGCCCAGGACCACGTGTTCCCGTCGTACCGCGAGCACGCCGTCACCATGCACCGCGGCGTCGAGCCGATGGAGATCATCGCGATGTACCGCGGGCAGACCCACGGCGGGTGGGACCCGGACCAGCGCGGCAACACGCACATCTCCACCCTGGTGATCGGCTCGCAGACCCTGCACGCCACCGGGTACGCGCTCGGCCAGAAGCTCGACGGCGACGTCGGCACGGGCGACCCGGACCGCGACGCCTGCTCGATCGTCTACTTCGGCGACGGCGCCACCAGCCAGGGCGACGTGAACGAGGCCTTCGTGTTCTCCGCGTCGACCAAGGCGCCGGTCGTCTTCTTCCTGCAGAACAACCACTGGGCCATCTCGGTGCCGGTGTCGGTGCAGTCCCCGACGCCGCTCGTCGACCGCCCGCGCGGCTTCGGGATCCCGAGCGTCCTGATCGACGGCAACGACATCCTCGCGTCCTACACGGCCTCGGTCGTCGCGACCGAGCACGCCCGCAGCGGCCAGGGCCCGGCCTTCATCGAGGCCGACACCTACCGCATCGGTGCGCACACCAGCTCCGACGACCCGAGCCGGTACCGCGCCGACGGCGAGCTCGAGGAGTGGGTCCTGCGCGACCCGATCGTCCGGTCCGAGGCGTACCTGCGCTCGAAGGGTGCGACGGACGAGCAGTTCGCCGCGTTCGACGAAGAGGGCGAGGACATCGCCGCCGACGTCCGACGCCGCACCGTCGCCCTGACCGCACCGTCCGTCGACGTCATGTTCGACAACGTGTACCGCGAACCGCACCCGCGGATCACCGAGCAGAAGGCCTGGCTCGCCCAGTACGAGGCCGGCTTCGAAGGGGGCGCCCACGCATGAGCACCACCGAGCAGCTCTTCGACTACACCCTGCGCTCCCACCCGGGCGCCGGCGAGGTCCCGAGCGACCCCACCCCGACCCTGCCGATGGCCAAGGCCCTCAACGCCGGGCTCGCCGCGGCCATGGAAGCGGACGACAAGGTCCTGCTGATGGGCGAGGACATCGGCCAGCTGGGCGGCGTCTTCCGCATCACCGAGGGCCTGCAGGACCGCTTCGGTGCCGAGCGCGTGCGGGACACCCCGCTCGCCGAGGCCGGCATCATCGGCACCGCGATCGGCCTCGCCCTGCGCGGCTACCGCCCGGTCGTCGAGATCCAGTTCGACGGCTTCGTGTGGCCCGGTTTCGACCAGATCACCTCGCAGCTCGCGAAGATGGCGAACCGCCTGCCGGCGCACATGTCGTTGCCCGTCGTCATCCGCATCCCCTACGGCGGCCACATCGGCGCCGTGGAACACCACCAGGAGTCCCCCGAGGCGTACTTCGCGCACACCCCGGGTCTGCGGGTCGTCAGCCCGAGCACCCCGAACGACGCCTACTGGATGATCCAGGAAGCCATCGCGTCCAAGGACCCGGTGGTCTTCCTCGAGCCGAAGTCGCGCTACTGGCCCAAGGGCCAGGTGGACCTGGTCGACGGCCACGTCCCGATGCACACCACCCGCGTCGCCCGCACCGGCACCGAGGTCACCCTCGTCGGCCACGGCGCGATGGTCGCCACCCTGATGCAGGCCGCGGACATCGCCGAGGCCGAGGGCACCAGCTGCGAGGTCATCGACCTCCGCTCGATCTCGCCGATCGACTGGGAGCCGCTGGTCGCATCGGTCCGCAAGACCGGTCGCCTGGTCATCGCGCAAGAGGCCTCCGGCTTCGTCAGCGTCGGCAGCGAGATCGCCGCGACCGTCGCCGAGCGGGCGTTCTACACGATGCAGGCACCGCCGCTCCGGGTCTCCGGGTTCGACGTGCCGTTCCCGGTCTCGAAGCTCGAGCACCTGCACCTGCCGGATGCGGACCGCATCCTCGAGGCCGTCGACCGCGCCCTCGCCTACTGACCCGTCCGACCGAGGACCCGTCCGACCGAGCTCGACCAGATCCACGAAGGAGCCGTAGTGGCCGCCGCCGAATTCCCCCTGCCCGACGTGGGTGAAGGTCTCACCGAGGCCGAGATCGTGCAGTGGCGCGTCGCGATCGGCGACGAGATCGCCGTCGACCAGGTGCTCGTCGAGATCGAGACCGCGAAGTCGCTGGTCGAGCTGCCGTCGCCGTTCGCCGGCACCGTCACCGGCCTGCTGGTGTCCGAGGGTGACACGGTCGAGGTCGGCAAGCCGATCATCCGCGTCGACTCGGACGCGTCGGTCGCGTCCGGAGCGGCGCTCACGCCCCCTGCCGAGCAGCCTGTCGAGCAGCCCGTCGAGCAGCCTGGAGGCGCGACGCCCGACGCCCAGACCGCCCCGGTCTCGCCGGTGGTCGCGTCCACCCCTCCGGCCGCCGCCGCCCCGTCGGCCCCGGTCGCGCAGACCCCTCCCGCTCCCGCGGCAGCCGCGGCCCCGGCACCGGTCGCGCCTGCTCCGGCTGCTGCCCCCGCGGCAGCTGCGGCACCCGCGACGCCGGCCCAGCCGGTCGCGGTCGACGCATCCGTCCACGGGACGGACGAGTCCTCCGGCGCCGTCCTCGTCGGCTACGGCTCGGCGACCTCGTCGCCGTCCCGTCGCAAGCCGGGTGCCCGCCGGGCCGCAGCGCTCGCGGCCGAGGCGAGCCGTGCCTCCAGTGCGGACACCGCGGCGGCGGCCGAAGCCTCCGTCGACCCGGGCGAGGAGCGCACGGCCGAGGCGATCAGCGCTCTCGGGACGGGCTCCGCGCACAAGCAGAGCACCGCGACCAACGTGCTGGCGAAGCCGCCGATCCGGAAGCTCGCGAAGGACCTCGGCGTCGAACTGACCGAGATCGTCGCGACCGGTCTCGCCGGCGAGGTCACCCGCGACGACGTCATCCGGCACGCGAAGCAGGCCAGCGTCTTCCGCAACATCGAGACGCCCGAGTGGGGCGAGGTCCGCAGCGAGACGATCCCGGTCAAGGGCGTCCGCAAGGCCATCGCCACCGCGATGACGACGTCCGCGTTCACGGCACCGCACGTGTCGCTCTTCGTCGACGTCGACGCGACCCACACGATGGAGTTCGTCAAGCGGCTCAAGGCCTCGCCGACGTTCGCCGGCGTCAAGGTCTCACCGCTGCTCATCGTCGCGAAGGCCGTCATCTGGGCCGTCCGCCGCAACCGCTCGGTGAACTCGACCTGGACCGACCGCGAGATCATCGTCCACCACTTCGTGAACCTCGGCATCGCCGCGGCGACCCCGCGCGGGCTCATCGTGCCGAACATCAAGGACGCGCAGGACATGTCGCTGCTCGAGCTGGCGCAGGCGCTCGAGGAACTCACCCTGACCGCCCGCGACGGCAAGACGACGCCGAAGCAGATGGCGAACGGCACCGTCTCGATCACGAACATCGGCGTGTTCGGCATGGACACCGGCACCCCGATCCTCAACCCGGGCGAGGTCGCGATCGTCGCCATGGGCACGATCAAGCCGAAGCCGTGGGTCGTCGACGGCGAGGTCCGCTCGCGCATGGTGACGACCATCGGTGCCTCGTTCGACCACCGGGTCGTCGACGGTGACGTGGCCTCCCGCTTCGTGCACGACGTCGCCTCGGTGCTCGAGGAGCCCGCGCTCCTGCTCGACTGAGCGCCGGTCAGCGGCTCTCTCGTCGGTCGTTCCGCTTCGTGAGCAGAAATGGTCGGGTTGCTTCGAGCCACTCGACCATTTCTGTTCCCCATCTGCGGGCTTCCGCAAACGTCGCGTGGTGTTCACACGGATGTCGGGGGTCGGCGGCATGATCAGTGCATGGTCCACCAGCTCCTGACCCCCTCCCAGGAGATCCGAACGGATCGCCTCCTGCTCGCCCCGCTGACGCCGGCCGACATCGACGACGTGCACGCGCTCTTCTCGGACGCCCGCACGTGGCAGCACCTGCCCACCGGACGGCACGTGGCGCGGAGCTCGAGTGTGGACATGGTCCAGCGCAAGATCGGCGGTCGTGCGCGGCACGGCCTCGGGTCGTGGGCTGTCCGCAGCGCCTCGGACCACGCCTTCGTCGGCGTCGGGGGGATCGACATGACCGCCGGCGGGGTCTGGAACCTCGGCTACCGCCTGGCGCCGGCCGCCTGGGGGCAGGGTTTCGCGTCCGAGATCGCGCTCGCTGCCGTCCGTGCCGCCGGCGACACCGCTCCCGCCGTCCCGGTGACCGGCCGGGTGCTCACGAACAACCCTGCTTCCGCCGCTGTACTGCGTCGAGCTGGGCTGTCGCTGGTGTGGCAGGGGGCTCCCGCCGCGCAGAACCGTGCGGCCGCCGGCGTCGAGGGGCAGGTCTGGACCGATCGGCTGCTCTCCGACGAGCAGTTCGCCTGGCTCGTCGCCAACGCCTGACCCGTCAGCGAGCGGGTCCACTGAGCGTGATGCTCCGTGCGGCGCGCGCTTCGACCGATGACGAGTGTGTCGCGATCAGGACGGCCGCTCCGTCGGCCGCCAGTTCGTCCAGCAGGTCGAGCACCATCGCGGCGTTGCCGTCGTCGAGGGCACTCGTCGGCTCGTCCGCGAGGATGACCGACGGACGCTTCACCAGGAGCCGTGCCATCGCGACGCGCTGCTGCTCGCCGCCGCTGAGCTCGTGGACCCGGTCGGTTCCGCGTCCGGCCAGACCGACACGTTCCAGGGCCTCACCCGTCCGGAGGCCTCGGTGTCTCCGCCGTCCGTCCGGCAGGCGAACCACGTCGACGTTCGACTGGACCGTCATGTCGGGTACCAACCCGAAGTCCTGGAACAGGTACCCGAGGTGGCGCCGCCGGATCAGTCGTGCTCGCCGCTCGTTCGAGCCTGCCGACTCACCGTTGATCCGGATCGTGCCGCCGTCGAGCGCATCGATGTGCCCGACACAGTCGAGCAGTGTCGACTTCCCGCAGCCGCTCGGCCCGACCAAGCCGACGATCTCACCCCGTGCCACATCGAACGTCAGGTCGTGCCACAGTGCATGGCCTCCGCGACGCTTCGACGCGTTCCGTACCTCGATCATCGTGATCCGTTCCCTCGGTTGCGTGCAGTCCTCCGTGCCGTGACGGCCATGACGACGAGGCTGGTGGCGCTCACCGCCGCGAGTGTCACGAGGGCGAGCGCCGCGGCGACTCCGGCCGACTGCACGACCGGGTCGAGTGCCGATCTGAGCCCGCTTCCGTCCGGCCGTTGCGACCACCAGGTGTTGACGACGGCGATGACGGCGATCGATACCAGGCCGGCTTCGATCGTCAACAGGCCAGCATCGGTGCGGACGGGCGAGACGCCACTGGTGAACTTCGCGAACATCGCGCGGCCGTGACGGCGTCGGTGCGCGATCGTGGCGACCATACCGAGCATGACGCTGACGGCGAGGGTGCTGACCAGGGTGCCCGTCCCGATCGCCACGGTCATCGCTGCATGCCGTGCCTGTTCCGCCGCAGACTGACCCACCGCGACGACCGCGCTGAACTCGGTGCGGAGGCTCGATGCGCCGATCGACCGCTCGGCGGCAGCACGGGATGTGAAGACGACGTCTCCGGTCGACAACCACGATCCGAGTTCATCGGCCGAGAAGACGTCGCCCGGTGTGGGGACGACCACGATCACGGCGTCTTCGAGCCACGCGCGCGACGACGCGTCGTCCGGGTACGAGTAGACCTGCTGACGTGCCAGCGTGCCACCGGTGACGTGCTCGAGGAGGGCCGCGGGTGCGTCCCGCAACTGCCATTCGGTCAAGCCCTCGACGAGCCGCTCGCGGGAGAGGCCACTGTCGGCGGGCATCCACACGGCGATCTCCGCGCCGTCGGTGGTGATGCGGGCCCCGTCCTCGGAACGGACGTCCTGCAGGTCGAGGTAGCCCTGGTCGACGACGAGCGCAGGGACCGTGGACTTCCCGCTGCCACTCGACACCTCGACCGCAGCGGCGAGGAACGCATCACGCCGTTCGAGTGCCCCGCCGGCGAAGTCACCGATGCTGTCCCAGTAGGCCTGCTCCTCGACCGGGCGCGGATCCGGGGTGACCCAGAGCTGGACGGTTTCGCCGGCCGCCCGCAGATCCCGTTCAGCCGTCCCCTGTCGTGCGGTGGTCACCGCGCCGGTCAGTTCGAAGACGGCCGCGACGAGCACCAGCAGCGCGGGCACCCGCGCGATCTGTGCGACGAGCAGGAGCGCGCCCGCTGGTCGAGCGCCTCGCAGTGCGCCGACCAACGGCTGTCGGCACGCGACCACCGTGCCCATCGTGTGCGCGACGACGACCGGTACGAGCAGCCCCACGCAGAACGCGGAGATCGCGACGGCGAGGGTCGCCGCCGAAGCGAGCCCGTTGTAGAACCAGAGCCCGATGGCGGCGACGGGTACCCCGATGGCGGTGACGAGCACGGCGGTCCGGAGCTCAGCCAGTTCCTGGATGACGATGGCGGCTGTGGTGTCTCCGTGCAGTCGGCGGACTGCGCTGCGGCGAGGGGCCCCGACGGTCGTCATCAGACAGAGCGCCACGCATCCCGAGACGAGTGCTCCGACCAGGGCCAGGGTCTGATCCAGGCCGTCGGTGACGCCGATGCGTTGCAGGAGCGGCACGCGCTCCACGCTGACCTCGTACCCGGCGTCGGCCAGTGCGCGCACGGTGGCTCGCCGAGCGTCGTCGTCCCCGAATACCGAGTACGAGCCGGTCGGGTCGAACTGGTCGAGTTCCGACATCGGACGGACGGTGGTGACCATCGACCTCGTGAAGTCCTCGTACCCGTCGAGGAGCCAGCCGGCACCGCGGCTCGAAGGCGCGTCGGTGACGAGCGCCACGCGGCGCGTCGTCGGAGCCGCGCGGTCCGCCACCATCCGCGCGATCGTCGCGTGCTCGGCCTCGGCGACCTGCTCGAGTGCGGTCGCGACCCGCTGGTTCGATCCGGTCTCGGCACCGGCGGCAGCGGTCACCACGGACGAGGCGCCCACGATGCCGGCTTCGCTGACCTGCACCAGGCCGACGAAGCCCAGGACGGAAGCCAGGAGGGGTGGGACGAGGTAGGCGAGCGTCACCGAGCGGATGTTCATGGTCCCCCTTACGGCGAGCGTGAGCCGGAGCGGACGGTCGCTCTGGACCGCCCGCTCCCGGTCTCAGCAGTTGTGGTAGTACGCCTTGTTGCCGCTGCGTGCCTTCGGTGTCATCGCCATCGCGTACCGGCCGCCTGGCACGTTCGTGACGCGCTTCGACTTCTTGCCGACCGCAGTCGCGCCGTGGCACCGCTTCTCGCGGAAGTAGTTCGACCAGGTGTCGTCCTTGCCGACGCCCCACTGCCAGAAGCTCCCGCCCCCGCCGTCGTTGTTGGTACCGATGCCGCTGGTCTCACCGCTTGCACTCCCGCCGGATGCAGCGACGGCCACTCCGCCGGCTTCCGACCCTGATCCCATGACCTCGAACTGCGCAGCTGAGGCCGCCGTCGCAGTGCCCGTGATCAGGCCGACGGTGAGACCGAGGCCGACGAGCATCTTCGTTCTGGACTTGCGCACGACTGTTTCCTCCCATGTGCCCCCCGATGAGGCTCGACCGATCGTGGCAGCCATGCACAACTGATGTCAAGAATCTGAAATGCATGTGTCACCGAGACCGGGTTGGCTGACGTTGGTCTTCCCGGCCTGACTCGCTACTGTGATGGGGACTGGTCATGTCCGCGCATGACCACCGCCCAGGACCAGCAACGGAGCACGAGGGACGCATGACGAGCCGCATCACCGAGGGTGCCGAACCGAAGCACCAGCAGCTGCGGCGCATCCTGCTCGACCTCGTCACCACGCGGCTGGCTCCCGGTGCTGCGATCCCGTCCGAACGGCAGCTCATCGCCGAGTACGGCGTCTCACGGATCACCGTGCGTGAAGCGCTCGGGCAGCTGGTCAACGAGGGCTACCTGGAGCGCGTCCGTGGCAAGGGCACCTTCGTGGCGCACCGGCCCGTGCAGTCGACGCTGCACCTCGCCTCGTTCACCGAGGAGATGCGGGCGCTGGGACACGAGCCGACCACCGTCGTGCTCGTGCGCGAGGAGCGGGTGCCGCCGGCCGACACCGCCGCGGCCCTGCGGATCGACCCCGACGTGCCGGCCTTCCACGTGAAGCGCCTGCGGATGGCCGACGGTGCGCCGGTCTCGATCGACGACGCCTGGCTCGTGGCCGATGCGTTCCCGGGCCTGCTCGACCACGACCTGTCGGGGTCGGTGTACTCGATCATCGCCACGGAGTACGGCACCCCGATCGACCGCGCGCAGCAGACCGTCGCGGCGAACCCGGCGGCCGACGACGTCGCGACGCTGCTCGGCACGAAGACCGGAGCGCCGGTGCTCGAGTTCGACCGGGTGTCGTACGCGGGGGAGCGGCCCGTGGAGCACACCCGCAGCTGGTACCGCTCGGACCGCTACCGCGTGCAGATGGAGGTCACCGCGACCCCCGCGGTCGCGTAGTCCGCCCGACAACGCGAAAGCGACTGTGTGCTGCGGGTGTTCCGCAGTACACAGTCGCTCTGGCGAGGAAGAACCCCTAGACCTCGTACAGGGTGTCGCCGTCGAGCACCGTGGTGCCGACGGTTCCCTGGTCGATGCTGTCCGGCGTCGAACCGAGCACGACGACCGGGCAGATCGGCGAGTACCCGGCAGCCGAGATCACCGAGGGGGTGAACCGGACGACGGGGTCGCCGGCGGTGACGGTGTCGCCCTCGGTCGCGAGGAGCTCGAAGCCCTCGCCGGCGAGCTTCACGGTGTCGATGCCGACGTGCACCAGGACGTCGGTGCCCGCGGCGCCCTGCAGGGCGAACGCGTGCGGGTGCAGCTTCACGATGGTGCCGTCGACGGGGGCCACCGCGGTGACCGCACCCTCGACACCCGTCGGGTCGACCGCGACGCCGGCGCCGACGAGCTGTCCGGCGAACACGGGGTCGGGCACGTCGGCGAGGGCGACGACCGGTCCGCCGAAGGGGGTGCGGACGACGGTCACAGTTCGTCCTGGATGTCCTGCGCGAGGTTGTCGGCGACCGTGCCGACGATGACCTGCCAGCCGGTGCCGCCACCGACGACGGCCTGGGCCCCGGCTGCCTGCAGGGCGGCCTTGTCGACCAGGTCCCCGTCCTCGACCTCGACGCGGAGGCGCGTGATGCAGCCCTCGACCTCTTCGATGTTCTCGGCGCCGCCGAGTGCGGCGATGATGTCGGCTGCCTTGATGTCGGCCATCGTTTCCTCCTCGTTAAGGGTTTGCGTCGCAGGTTGACACCGGACCGCTCTCGGATCAGACTACGGAACTGGTCATGACCGGACAGGACCGGACCTGGCGACACCGCCGAGGTTACCTGCGCTGGCTGCACGACTCAACTCACCCCGACAGCTCCACCCAATGACGAGAGGACCTCCGATGAGCGCCACCACTGCCGCGGATGTGCCGGAGAAGAAGAAGCCGAAGAAGCAGTCACGGCTGTTCGCACAAGCCCAGCGCCTCGGACGGAGCCTGCTCCTGCCGATCGCGGTCATGCCCGCCGCGGGCATCCTGCTCCGCATCGGCCAGCCAGACCTCCTCGGGGCGATCCCCGGCTTCGGCAAGTGGGCCGGAGTCATCTCGGCTGCTGGCAACGGTGTCTTCAACTGGCTGCCGTTGCTCTTCGCGGTGGGCATCGCGATCGGCTGGGCGAAGAAGTCGGACGGCACCACCGCCCTCGCCGCGGTCGTCGGCTACATGGTCATGTTCGAGGTCTGGAAGGTGATGTCGCCGATCGTCCTCGACGGCGTGAAGGACGCCAACGGCGACCAGGCGATGATCAACTTCGGGGTGCTCGGCGGCATCGTGATGGGGCTCGTCTCCGCGGTCATGTGGGAGAAGTTCCACCGCACGAAGATGCCCGACTTCCTCGGGTTCTTCTCGGGCCGTCGCCTCGTCCCCATCCTCACCGCGGTCGCGGGTCTCGTCATCGCCGTCGCGATGTCGTTCGTCTACCGCTACTTCGACATCGCGCTGACCGCGGCGGGGACGGCCGTGGCCGACAACGCCGTCATCGGCGGCGGCATCTTCGGCTTCGTGAACCGCATGCTCATCCCGATCGGGCTGCACCAGCTGCTGAACTTCTTCCCGTGGTTCCAGCTCGGCAGCTTCACGGGCGCGGACGGCGTGATCTACCACGGCGACATCGCTCGGTTCCTCAACGGCGACCCGACCGCCGGCATCTTCCAGACCGGCTTCTTCCCGATCATGATGTTCGCGCTGCCTGCCGGTGCCCTGGCGATCTGGCGCAACGCCAAGCCGCAGAACCGCAAGCTCGTCGGCGGCATCATGATCTCCGCCGCACTGACCTCGTTCGTCACGGGCATCACCGAGCCGCTCGAGTACTCGTTCATGTTCGTCGCGTTCCCGCTCTACGTGATCCACGCGGTGCTCACGGGCACCTCCCTCGCCCTGGTGAACGCCCTGGGGATCCACGACGGCTTCTCGTTCTCTGCCGGTGCGATCGACTACGTGCTGAACTTCGGCAAGGCGGACGGTGCGATCTGGCTCATCCCGATCGGCCTCGGCTACGCGGTCGTCTACTACTTCCTGTTCAGTTTCGTGATCAAGAAGTGGAACCTCCGCACGCCCGGGCGTGAAGAGGACACGATCGCCGAGAACACGATCGACGCGGCCACCAAGCCGTAGACGCGAGCGTCTCCGAAACGGGAGGCCCGGTGCCAGCTGGCACCGGGCCCCCCGTCCGTCTCGCGGTCGCCCTGAGAGCCCTCATAGCGGTTTTGACAATCGTTATCAGTAGGCGTTAGCGTCGTGCCATGCACAACCGCCTCCTCGCCCTCCCGCTCGTCGCCGGCGCCGCCGCGCTCGCCCTGACCGGGTGCGCCACCTCATCTGCCTCGGGGGAGGCCACCAGCAGCGACGGCACGATCAACGTCGTCGCCTCCACGAACGTCTACGGCTCGATCGTCAAGAGCATCGGTGGCGACGCCGTCACCGTCACGAGCATCCTGAGTGACCCGTCGCAGGACCCGCACTCCTTCGAGTCGAGTGCCCGCACGCAGCTCTCCGTGTCGAAGGCCGACCTGCTCATCGAGAACGGTGGCGGCTACGACGACTTCATGACGACGCTCGCGAACGCCTCGGACACCAAGGCCGACACGATCAACGTCGTGAAGCTCTCCGGCCTCGACAAGGGCGGGAGTGCCGAGTTCAACGAGCACGTCTTCTACAGCTACCCCACGATGGTGAAGCTGGTCGAGGCGGTCACGAAGGACCTCAGCGCACTCGACGAGAGCGGCAAGGACGCGTTCCAGAAGAACGCCGCCACGCTCACCACCAAGCTCCAGGACCTCGAGTCCCAGACCGACGCCGTCAAGAAGCAGGACGCCGGCGACAAGGTGGCGTACACCGAGCCGGTGCCCGGGTACCTGTTCGACGCGATGGGCCTCGAGAACGAGACCCCGCCCGCCTTCTCCGAGGCCATCGAGGAAGGCGACGACGTCCCGCCGGCGGCCCTCCGCGACACCCTCGCGCTGTTCACCGGCAAGCGCGTGCAGCTCCTCGCCTACAACAACCAGGCGTCGAGCCCCGAGACCGAACAGGTCCAGAAGGCCGCCGAGCAGAACGACATCCCCGTCGTCGGTGTCACGGAGACGCTCCCCAAGGGGCAGGATTACGTCTCGTGGCAGCAGGCGAACATCGACGCGGTGAAGGCAGCGCTCCAGAAGTGACGACCTCGACCGCAGCAGCGGCGACCCACGGCCCGGCGACCACCTCGGTGGACGACCGGGCTGCGGCTCGTCCGGTCCTCGCGCTCCGCGACGCCGGGTTGTCCTACGGCGCCCGGAAGCTCTGGGCAGGCCTCGACCTCGACCTCGCGCCGGGGGAGTTCGTCGCGGTCCTCGGGCCGAACGGCGCCGGCAAGACCTCACTGCTCCGAACGGTCCTCGGGCAGCAGCGGCTGACGAGCGGGACGATGTCGTTCCTCGGGCAGCCCGTGCACCGCGGCCACCGGAAGATCGGCTACATCCCGCAGCAGCGCCTGATGGAAGCCGGGACACCCCTGCGCGCACGGGACATGGTCGCCCAGGGCGTGACCGGACACCGATGGGGCATCCGGCGGGCCTCGAAGGCCGACCGGGCACGCATCGACCGGGTCCTCGACGAGGTCGGCGCCACCGCGTTCGCGGACGCCCCCGTCGCCGAGCTCTCCGGTGGCGAGCAGCAGCGCACGCGTGTCGGGCAGGCCATCGCCGCCGACCCCGCCCTGCTGCTCTGCGACGAACCCCTCATCTCCCTCGACCTGCGGCACCAGCGCGGGATCACCGAGCTCATCGACCGCGAGCGCCGGCAGCGCCAGGCCGCCGTGCTCTTCGTGACCCACGACGTGAACCCGATCCTCGACGTCGTCGACCGCGTGCTCTACATCGCCGGGGGCCGGTTCCGGATCGGTTCGCCCGACGAGGTCCTGCGCGCCGACGTCCTGAGCGACCTGTACGGCACGCCCGTCGACGTCGTCCGCACCATGGGGCGCATCGTCATCGTCGGGGCGAACGAGGCCCACGAGCACCACCCGGGCGAGGTCGACCCGCACGCCGACCAGCCCGACGACGGGCGGATCTGATGGACCTGCTGTCGACCGTCTTCTCGTTCCAGGACTACGGCCAGCTCCTCGTGCTGGTGCAGAACTCGATCTGGGCCGGCGCGGTGCTCGGCATCGTCGGCGGGCTCATCGGCCCGTTCGTCGTCGCCCGGAACATGCCGTTCGCCGTGCACGGCATCTCGGAGCTCTCGTTCGCCGGAGCCAGTGCGTCGCTGCTGCTCGGGGTGAACGTCGTCTCCGGCTCGCTCGTCGGCTCGGTCGTCGCCGCCCTGCTCATCGGTCTGCTGGGCTCCAGGGCCCGGGAACGCAACTCGATCATCGCCGTCCTCATGCCGTTCGGGCTCGGGCTCGGCATCCTCTGCCTGGCGCTCTACAAGGGCCGTGCCGCGAACAAGTTCGGCTTGCTCACCGGGCAGATCGTCTCGGTCGACAACCCGCAGCTGACGGTCCTGATCGTGGTCGCCGCGATCGTCGTCGCGACGCTGCTCGTCATCTGGCGTCCGCTGATGTTCGCCTCGGTCGACCCCGACGTGGCTGCGGCCGCGGGGATCCCGGTCCGCACCCTGGCGATCGTGTTCATGCTCGTGCTCGGACTGGCCACCGCCGTGTCGGTGCAGATCGTCGGGGCGCTGCTCGTGCTGTCCCTGCTCGTCACCCCGGCCGCCGCGGCGCTGCGCCTCAGCTCGCACCCGGTCGTCGTGCCGGTGCTGTCGACGGTGTTCGCGGTGACGTCGGTCGTCGGTGGCATCCTGCTCGCACTGGGCGGCGGACTGCCGATCAGCCCCTACGTGACGACCATCTCGTTCGCGATCTGGGTGGTCTGCCGGATCATCGGGTCGCGACGCGACAAGCGGGGACGCAACCGTCTCGCCGGCCGGGGCCAGCGTGGCGGGGACGAGCCGGGCCTCCCGGCAGGGACGACGTCGACAGCCGGTCGGAAGGAAGAGGTGCCAGCATGAACGCCGTGCAGAAGACGAAGCGGAACACGTGGCAACGCGAAGCGGTGCGCGGCGCCCTCGACTCCACCGAGGGGTTCGTCAGCGCGCAGGCGCTGCACCAGCACCTGCGGGACGAGGGCTCGACCATCGGCCTGGCCACCGTCTACCGGGCGCTCGCCGACCTGGCGACCGAGGGCGGTGCCGACTCGCTGCAGCAGGACGGCGAATCGCTCTACCGGGCCTGCACGACGGACACGCACCACCACCACCTGATCTGCCGGAACTGCGGTCGGACCGTCGAGATCGAGGCGGACCCGGTGGAGCAGTGGGCGCAGGACGTCGCCGCCGCCAACGGGTTCACCAACGCCAGCCACGTCGTCGACATCTTCGGCGACTGCGCCGTGTGCACGGCCGCCCGCGCGACGGACCCGACCGGCGAGTAACCTGCCCCGCATGCACGTCATCCTGGTCCCGGGGTTCTGGCTCGACGCGAGCGCGTGGGACGACGTCGCCCCGGTGCTCCGCGAAGCCGGGCACTCGGTGCAGGCCGTCACCCGCGACGGTGACACACTCGACGAACAGGTGGCTGCCCTGGTCGCCATCCTCGACGACGTCGCGTCGGCCGACGAACCCGTCGTCCTGGCCGGGCACTCCGGCGCCGGACCCATCGCGTACATGGCTGCCGACCAGCGCCCGTCGCTCGTCGCGCACCTGCTCTACGTCGACACGTTCCCGGGGCCCGAGGGCGGGTGCGTCAACGACGAGCTGCCCGTGGTCGACGGGGTCGTGCCGCTGCCGTCGTGGGACATCTGGGAGCCTGCCACGGTCCGGGGCATGACGCCCGAGGTGCGGCAGGACGTCGAACACCGGGCGATCCCCGAGCCTGCCTCGGTGCCGTCGGACCGGTTCCACTACGCCGACGCCGCACGGCACACGATCCCGGCGACGATCATCACCTGCGAGATCCCCGCCGCCGAGCTGCTCGCGATGGTGGCGGACCACCAGGTCTGGGCGGCCGAGCTCGTCGCGACCGAGGAGCTCTCCATCGTCGGGCTCGAGACCGGCCACTGGCCGATGTTCACGGCGCCGCAGCAGCTCGGTGAGCTCATGGTGCAGGCGCTCGCGCCGAAGCCGACGCAGGCCCCGTAGGGCCGCGGGCCCGGGCGCCGGGCGCACTCGAACGCCGTGGGCGCGACCAACGCGGCCACGTGAGCGGCCCTGTCCAGCCGCAACGGGCCTCCAGGCCTGGAGGCCCGGCTTGCGACACGCCCGGTCGTCGCGTAACGTGGACCCCTGGTTCTCCGCGTCCGCGCGGCGGACCCGTTGTTCCAAGCCCTCCGACCGTCGCGAATGCCGCGGTCGCGCGGTGTCCGGCTCTCCTTCGACAGGGGATGCGGACCTGGGCGGTGCACACAACCCCCTCGCACGGCCACTCCGGTGGCACTGCGCGTGTGCACCAGGCAAGTGAACTTGGGTGCGGCCGTCCGGTCGCACGGTACTCAGGAGGAAACCATGGCAGCAGTGTGCCAGGTGACCGGCGCCGTTCCCGGCTTCGGTCACAACATCTCGCACTCGCACCGCCGGACGAAGCGTCGCTTCGACCCGAACGTGCAGAAGAAGACGTACTACGTGCCGTCGCTTCGTCGTAACGTCACGCTCACGCTCAGCGCGAAGGGCATCAAGGTGATCGACGCACGTGGCATCGAGTCCGTCGTCAAGGATCTCCTTGCCCGTGGGGAGAAGATCTGATGGCGAAAAAGGGTCAGGACATCCGTCCGATCATCAAGCTCCGCTCGACGGCGGGCACCGGGTTCACCTACGTGACCAAGAAGAACCGTCGGAACAACCCCGACCGACTCGTGCTGAAGAAGTACGACCCGGTGATCCGCAAGCACGTCGACTTCCGTGAGGAGCGCTAAGCATGGCGAAGAAGAGCAAGATCGCGAAGAACAACCAGCGTGCCGTCATCATCGCGCGTTACGCCGAGCGTCGTCTCGAGCTGAAGAAGGCCCTCGTGGACCCGAACGGCACCGACGAGTCGCGTGAGGCCGCCCGCGTGGGCCTGCAGAAGCTGCCCCGCGACGCATCGCCCATCCGCTACCGCAACCGTGACGCCATCGACGGCCGCCCCCGCGGCCACCTCGGTGAGTTCGGCATCAGCCGTGTCCGTTTCCGTGACATGGCCCACCGCGGCGAGCTCCCCGGCATCACGAAGAGCTCCTGGTAAGCACTCGCAGTACCCGACGCCCCGTCACCTCCAGGTGGCGGGGCGTTCGCTGTGTACGGGGTACACGCGACCGTTCATTCGTCACATCTGCCCCTCCAGCACCCCTTCGGAGCCCCGACAACCCCGGAAATCCGGGCGAGTCGGCGGTTTTCACCCCCTGCGGCTGGTAGGTTCAACTCCGGTTCCGCCGGGCCCTCGGCCCACTGGCACCGTGGCACGGGGCACCCGCTCCGGGCGCCGGACGACATGTGCGTCCGACCGATACTGCAAGAAGTCCGAGGAGGACATCCATGGCTGACAAGTCACTGAACCGCACCGAGCTCGTCGCTGCCGTCGCCGCTGAGTCCGGCCAGAGCCAGGCCACCGTCAACGGCGTCGTCGACGCGCTCTTCAGCGTCGTCTCGTCGTCCGTCGCCGACGGCACGAAGGTCACGATCCCCGGTTGGATCGCCTTCGAGAAGACGCACCGCGCCGCCCGCACCGGCCGCAACCCGCAGACGGGTGACGCCATCGAGATCGCCGCGAGCGACTCGGTCAAGGTCAGCGCCGGCTCGAAGCTCAAGGCTGCGGTCAAGTAAGACTGCTCCGCACATCGAGAGGGACGGCTTCGGCCGTCCCTTTCGTCGTTCCCGGGGCCGTCACGGCCTGGAGGCCCGTTGCGGTTTGCACAGATCGGCCCGCCCCGTTCGGTGGCCGGGTGGGCACCGCCTAGGCTTGACGGGTGAATCGGATCGCGCGCATCGCCGGTCCCGCCGTGCTCCTGCTCGTCGGGTTCGTGGCGCTGCTCACGGCACTCGTCATCGGCGGGGGAGCGAACCCCGCGCTCATCGCCGACCCCGGGCCCGTCGTCCGCTTCGGGCTGCCGATCGCTCGGCTCGTCGTCGACCTGTCCGCGGCCACGACGATCGGCGGGCTCGCGCTGGCGACCGTCGGGCTGTCGCGTTCCGGACCCGAGTGGAACCGTGCGATCGACGTCGCGGCCGGGGCGAGTGGCATCTGGACGGTCGCGTCGGCCGTCGCCACGTTCTGCACGTTCCTCAGCGTCGCCGGTTCGCGCATCAGCATCGACGAGCAGTTCGGGCAGTCGATGGGGGTCTTCCTCACCGGCACCGAGCTCGGGTTGGCCTGGCTCGTGACCGTCCTCGTCGCCGCGGCCGTCACGGTGCTCTGCTTCGCAGTCCGTTCGCGGGGCATGGTCGCCCTGACCGCCGCGGTCTCGATGATCGGCCTGATCCCGCTCGCACAGCAGGGGCACGCCGCCGGTACTGCGAGCCACGACGCCGCCGTCACGGCACTGGGGCTGCACCTGGTCGGTGCGGCGCTGTGGGTCGGTGGGCTCGTCATGCTCGTGCTGCTGCGCGGCGTGCTGCCCGGCGACCGGTTGGCCGCGGTCGTGGCCCGGTACTCGAGCATCGCCCTCGGGTGCTTCGTGCTCGTCGCCGTCTCCGGCACCGCGTCGGCGCAGATCCGCGTCGGGGCGCTGTCGAACCTGTTCACCCCGTACGGCACGCTCGTCCTGGTGAAGATCGGCGCGATCGTCGCCATGGGGGTCCTCGGCGCCGTGCAGCGTCGTCGGGCCATCCGCGCCCTGACCACCTCGCCCGGTCGGCAGCGGCCCTTCTGGACCCTGATCGTCGTCGAGCTCGCGGTGATGGGCGTCGCCTCGGGCTTCGCGGCGGCACTCGGCCGCACGGCCACCCCCGTCGACCAGATCGCCCTGAGCAAGACCACCGACCCGAGCCCGGCGGAGCTCCTGACCGACGACCTGCTGCCGCACGCACCCGGTGCGTGGGGCTGGCTGACCCAGTGGAACATCGACCTGTTCTGGCTGATGGCCGCCGTGCTGCTCGCCGCGACCTACGTGGCCGGCGTCGTGCGACTGCGGCGGAGCGGCGTGCGGTGGCCGGCGCGACGCTCGATCGCCGCAGCCCTGGCGATCGTGTCCCTGGTGGTCGCGACCTCGGGCTCGCTGCACCAGTACGACCGGTTCCTCATCTCGGCCAACGTCGGTGCCCACGTGCTGCTCGGCCTGGTGGTCCCCGCCCTGGTGTGGGCGGCGGCACCCGTCGCGCTCATCCGTGCGGCCGTGCACCCCCGGCACGACGACAGCACAGGGGTGCGCGAGTGGACGGACGTCATCGTCGAGCACCCGTCCGTCCGGTACCTGGCGCAGCCGTTCCCCGCGTTCCTGCTCGCGGCGGCGGTGTGGTGGGCCTTCTTCGCCACCGATGCCGTCCGGTGGTCGGTGAGCGACCCCACCGGTCGCACCGTCAGCGACGCCGTGTTCCTGCTCGTCGGGCTGCTGGCCGTCCCCACGCTCTGCACCCCGGTCCCGGTCGGGCAGCGGCGTCCGACCACGGCTGCCGCGGTCGTCCGGATCGTCGGGGCCGTGGTGATCGCGACGGGCACGGTGTCGCTCGGCATCGCGATGCGCGGCCCGCTCGGGCTGCTGCAGGCCTCGTGGTTCGGCGCGATGGGCCGGACGTGGGGGCCGGGTCCGCTCGTCGACCAGGCCCGGGCCGGCCTCGTGTTGATCGTCGCCGGCACGCTGCTCCTGGTGACCGTCGTCGTGGTGGTGCTCGTGCGGCTCCGGCGAGACGGAGCAGCCCCGAGGGATGCGGCCGCCACCGCTGGCACTGGCACTGGCGTCGCCGCTGGCGATGCTGTCGCCGCCGACGCTCCTGACGCCGGGGCGACCGTGCCCGCCGTCCCCGCTGCCCGCGCCGACCAGGACGACCTGGACTTCGACGACGGCAGCGACGACCTCGAACCCTCGCCCGG
Organism: Curtobacterium sp. MEB011; assembly: GCF_030209655.1. NCBI lineage: Bacteria > Bacillati > Actinomycetota > Actinomycetes > Micrococcales > Microbacteriaceae > Curtobacterium > Curtobacterium sp. MEB011. The sequence goes on from NZ_JARVRN010000001.1 coordinate 49,616, forward strand.
AGCGGACGCCCGATGAGCATCGAGCTGAGCGACGAACAGCGCGCGGTCTTCGAGTACATCGAGCACACCCGCGACCACGTGTTCATCACCGGCCGGGCCGGCACGGGCAAGTCCACGCTGCTCAACCACCTGTCGTGGAACACCGAGAAGCAGGTCGTCATCTGTGCCCCGACGGGGGTCGCCGCGCTCAACGTCGGCGGCCAGACGATCCACTCGCTGTTCCGGCTGCCGATCGGGCTCATCGCCGACGCCGAGCTGCGGCAGGGCCCGGACACCCGCAAGCTCCTCAACACGATCGACACCCTGGTCATCGACGAGGTCTCGATGGTCAACGCCGACCTGCTCGACGGCATGGACCGATCGCTCCGCAAGGCCCGTGGTCGGCAGCTCGAGCCGTTCGGCGGTGTGCAGGTCGTGATGTTCGGCGACCCGTACCAGCTGCCCCCGGTGCCCGGCGATGCCGATGAGCGCGCCTACTTCACCGACCACTACCGGTCGATGTGGTTCTTCGACGCCAAGGTGTGGCTCGAGGCCGAGCTCAACATCATCGAGCTCGCCACCGTCCACCGGCAGCGCGACGACGCCTTCGCCGCGATGCTCACCGCCGTCCGGCACGGTCGGGTCACCGCGGACATCGCCGAGCAGCTCAACACCGCCGGAGCGCGCCCGGCTCCGGACGACGCCATCACCCTGGCGACCCGCAACGACACCGTGGCGCGGATCAACAAGGCGGCCCTCGAGCGGCTGCCCGGCAAGGTGAAGACCGCCAAGGCCGACGTCAACGGTGACTTCGGCGGACGGAACTTCCCCGCTGACGAAGCCCTCGAACTGAAGCCCGGCGCGCACGTGATGTTCCTGCGCAACGACGCCGACCAGCGCTGGGTCAACGGCACCCTCGGCATCGTGACCGCCATCCGCGACACCGTGTGGGTCGATGTCGACGGGGAGTCGTTCGAGGTCCAGCCGTCGGTGTGGGAGAAGTTCAAGTACTCGTACGACGCGGACAAGAAGGAACTCAAGAAGGACACGGTCGGGGAGTTCCAGCAGTTCCCGCTCCGGCTCGCCTGGGCCGTGACCATCCACAAGTCCCAGGGCAGCACGTACGACCGCGCCGTGGTCGACCTCGGCAACCGGGTGTTCAGCGCCGGCCAGACCTACGTGGCGTTGTCGCGGCTGACCTCGCTCGAGGGGCTGTTCCTGACGCGCCCGCTCCGCCCGCAGGACATCATCGTCGACCTGGACGTCCGACGCTTCATGTCCGAGGCACCGCGCATCGTCGCCACCGAGCTCGAGGCCCCGAAGGCGAAGCCCGACGCCGACGCTGACGCCGACGCGGACTGACCGGAAGCTGACGGGCGCGTCGGACTGACCCGGTCGGTCTTCTGCATCGGCCTCGCGCCGCGGAACGTCGGTGCGGGCACGCCTGCGTGCCTGTCGCACACTGACGGGCGGTCACGACTCCCCGTTGGTCCTTTGTCGAGTGGTCACTCGTCGTCGCCTGGACGCTCCGCATCCGACAGTTCGTGACCGACCGGCGCACCTGAGCGGGGAGTCGTGACCGGCCCGCGCGCCCGCACCGGCCCCCCACACGCGATGCCCGCACCGGCCCGCGCGCCCGCACCGGCCCCGCACACGCGACGACGCCCGCCTGCCGGAGCGGCAGACGGGCGTCGGGAAGTGCAGTCGAGCGGAGGCGTCAGGCGCGCGCCGCACGCAGCGCGCGGAGGTTCTCCTTGTCGGCACCGAGTGCGGTGAGCAGCAGGATCACACCGACGATCGCGTGGAAGACGTTGTCCGTGGTGTTGAGCGCGAAGACGTTGGCCGAGGTGTCCACGAAGACGAAGCCGTACACCGCGAAGACCACGAGCAGGACTCCGACGAGCAGGTTGCCGTTGCGGGAGCCGATGGTGTTGCCGAGGCCGGTGATGAGCAGGACCACGGCGAGCAGCACCCACACCAGGCAGAGCGCCGGGTTCACGCCGAACGCGTTCCACAGCATGCCGCCCTGGCGGTTGAAGAAGCCGGGGTCGCCGTCGGCGGCGAAGAAGAAGCCCAGGACGCCCCAAAGTGCGAGGACGCCGCCGGCCGTGAGTGCGAGACCCCGGTTCGGCGAGGCGGTGATGCCCGGTTCCTTGATGGCCACTTCGGTTTCCTCCTCGTACACTGCCGACGCGACGTGCGTCGGTCCCGCGTGGTGCGACGGCCCGGCTGGGATCACCGATCCCGTCGTCGTGGCGCGGAGTGCGCGGCCGACAGGGGTGCGGTTCCCAGCCTCCGGCCGGTGCTCCAACGGTATCGTGTCGGACCCCGACCGACCCAATCGCAGCGCCGCTGCCAGTCGTGCGAGGAGCCCGACGACGACCACTCCGAGGAGGACCAGCCCGGTGACCTTGACACCCGAGCGCAGCGCATCCGAATCGCGTGGACCGTTGGTCTCGCGGCGGGTGCGGTGGGCTGCGCTTGCGGCTCTGGGGTTCGTGATCGTGCCTCTCGTCTACGGGGTCGCGGTGCTGACCCCGGTCGGTCAGAAAGCGGAGGACGCCGCGCTCGGCGGGGTCCGGGAGTCCGACCTGTTCAGCTCGGACACTGCCCTCAACGTCATCTCGGTGCCGGTGATCCTGTTGCTCGTCGTCGTGATCGTCGCCGTGGCGTTCGCCAGACGGCGGCTCTCGGTTGGGCTCGGCGCGGGGGTCGTGGTGCTCGCGTCGGCGGCCACCTCGACGCTCGTCAAGCGTATCGCCGTGCGCCCGGAGATCGCCCAGTCGACGACGCCGAACTCGTTCCCGTCGGGGCACGCGACGATCGCGCTGGCGGCGCTGTTCGCGGTCCTGATGGTCACGCCTCGTCGGTTCCGCCCCTTGGTGACCATCGTCGGCGCGGGCTACGCGGTGTTCGTGGCGAACCAGACCGTGGTCTACGGCTGGCACCGGGTCAGCGACATCATCGGTGCCTGCGCGATCGCGGTGTTCTGGCTCGGGATCGTCCGGGCGGTCGGTCCCCGGGTCGACCGCGGGCTCCGGGGTGACCGTGACGGTCGACGAGGCCCGCGGCGGGTGGTGAGCGTCGTGCTCCTCGTGGTGACCGGGGCCACGCTGGCGATCGGTGTCGCGGCGCTCGTGGTCGGGCTGGCCGGTGACGGTGCGTACGACCATGCCGCGATCCTGCTCGCGGGGCGGCTGGCGTCCAGTGCGAGCGTCCTGGCGGTGGTCACCGCGGTCTGGTTCCTGGACGGGATGCACCACGCCGCGCGCACCGACCCGGCCACGTTGCGGTCCGCCGGCTGACCCGGGGAGCCGAGCCGGGCCTCCAGGCCGCGCGACAGTACCGACCGACGGGCGCGAGCCTGGCGGGAATGCTCCGCCGTGCGCTACGTTGTACCGAGCAAGTCGATGCAAACGCATCGATATCGCGAAAGGCGGCGCAACATGCAGTTCGGCATCTTCACGGTCAGTGACGTCACGACCGACCCCACGACCGGCACCACGCCGGACGACACCCAGCGCGTCCGCGACATCCTGACGATCGCCGAGCACGCCGACCAGGCCGGCCTCGACGTCTTCGCGACCGGTGAGCACCACAACCCGCCGTTCGTGGCCTCGTCGCCGACCACGTTGCTCGCCTACCTGGCCGCGAAGACGAAGGACATCACCCTGTCCACGTCGACCACGCTGATCACCACGAACGACCCGGTGCGCATCGCCGAGGAGTACGCGATGCTCCAGGTCGTGTCCGACGGCCGCATGGACCTCATGATGGGGCGCGGCAACACCGGCCCGGTCTACCCGTGGTTCGGGCAGGACATCCGTCAGGGCGTCAACCTGGCGATCGAGAACTACGCGCTCGTCCGCCAGCTGTGGGAGAACGACGTCGTCAACTGGCAGGGCAAGTTCCGCACGCCGCTGCAGGGCTTCACCTCGACCCCGCGTCCGCTCGACGGTGTCCCGCCGTTCGTCTGGCACGGCTCGATCCGCACGCCGGAGATCGCCGAGCAGGCCGCGTACTACGGCGACGGTTTCTTCCACAACAACATCTTCTGGCCGATCCAGCACACCGAGCAGATGGTCGGCCTGTACCGCCAGCGCTTCGAGCACTACGGGCACGGCCGCGCCGACCAGGCGATCGTCGGGCTCGGTGGGCAGTTCTTCGCGCGGAAGAACTCGCAGGACGCGATCGACGAGTTCCGGCCCTACTTCGACAACGCCCCGGTCTACGGCCACGGCCCCTCGATGGAGGACTTCACCGCCCAGACCCCGCTCACCGTCGGTTCGCCGCAGCAGGTCATCGACCGGTACGCCGCGATGAAGGACCACGTCGGGCACTACCAGCGCCAGCTGTTCCTCATCGACCACGCCGGCCTGCCGCTCAAGACGGTGCTCGAGCAGATCGACATCCTGGCGACGGACATCGTGCCGGAGTTGCGCAAGCTCAACGACGAGGGTCGCCCCCTTGACGTGCCGTCGGACCCGCCGTCGCACGCGGCGCGTGCTGCTGCCGCGATGGCGGCCGGCACGGTCGGCAGCGACCACGTCGCCGCCGAGGACGAGTGGACGGGCGCGTCCGTCTGATCGCCTGACCACCTGACGGACGGGAGGCCGGGTGCCAGCTGGCACCGGGCCTCCCGTCCGTCCCGGCGCGCGTCCAGGGCGCTGCGTCGTGAAAGCGACAGCCCTGCGGATGGCGCTGCCGTCACCTTCGCGAGAGCGACAGTTGCCCGCGGATCATCCGCGGAGATCTGTCGCTTCCGCCAGGGGAGTGGCGCGCTCCGCGGCGGGGCGGGCCGGCACGAGCTTGAGGCCGACGACGCACCCGACGATGCCGGCGATGAACAGCAGGCGCAGGACGGTGACGGGCTCCGCGCCGGTGGCCATGCCCCAGAGCACGGTGAGGGCGGCGCCGGTCCCGGTCCACACCGCGTACGCCGTGCTGATCGGGATGTGCTGCAGGACGTAGCCGAACGCGACGAGGCTGATCACGATCGTGACCCCGAACACGATCGTCGGTCGGAGGTCGGTGAAACCGTCGCTCTCGCCGAGGGCGGTCGCCCAGACGGTCTCGAGCGCTGCGCTGACGAACAGGACGATCCACGCCACGTCAGCTCACCACCTTGAGGCCGATGACGCACGCCACGAGACCGAAGACCAGGGCGAGTCGGGCGAAGGACGCGGCTTCCTGGCGGCGGAGGATCGCGACGACCACGGTCAGGGATGCGCCGATGCCGACCCAGACGGCGTACGCGGTGCCGACCGGGATGGTCTTCATCGCGAACGCCAGCCCCACCATGCTCAGGGCCATCCCGGCGACGAACACGATCGTCGGGACGACCTTCTTGAAGCCGTTCGAGGCGCTGAGGGCGGTGGCCCAGACGGCTTCGAGCACGCCGCTGAGCACGAGGATTGCCCATGCCATGACGATGTCCTTTCCTGCGGGGGTCGTTGTGGTTCCCGTTGTCGTACGACTGTGCGACAACGACCTCGACGGTAGCACGAGTTGGTACGACTGTGCGAGTATGGCGTCGTGGCCAGGAGCATGGACGTCGACGAACGGCGCCGCACCGTGTCCGAGGCGGCGTGCCGGGTCCTCGCCCGCGACGGCCTCGGGGCACTGAGCGTCCGGAACGTCGCCGCCGAGGCCGGGCTGCCGCCGAGCACGGTCCGCTACACGTTCCCGACCCAGGCGAGTGTCCGGTCGCACGCGCTCGAGCTGGTGTTCGACGCGACCGCGGCCCGGGTCGACTCCGTGCCGCCGGGCCTGCGCGGGACCGCCTACGCGCACGCGGTCCTGCTCGAGCTGCTGCCCCTCGACGAGGAGCGGCGCATCGAGCTCGACGTCTACCTCGGCCTCGGCACCGCCGCCCTGACCGACGCCGAACTCCGGCCGTTCCACGACCGGGTCGTCGACGAGATGCGCCAGTGGTGCGCGCAGATCCTCCGCGCGGTCGGGGTGCCGGACGCTGCCGTGCCGTACGAGACCCGGCGGTTGCACGCCCTGGTGGACGGGCTCGCGATGCACATCGTGCGGGTCGACCCCGGGGGTGACGCTTCGTGGGCGATCGACACGCTGGACCGGCACGTGGCAGGGATCGCCCGGGTCTGACCGCTGCACGGTGCCCGGAGCGCGTGCACGGTGCCGGGTCCGCGAACCCGTGCGGCGTTGGTGGCTCCGTGCGGCGCTTCATACCTGCACCGAGCGGGCAACCCTGCACGGGGTGACCGGACTCGCACGGTGCGAGGGGCGCGCAGCCCCGGGCAGGACGCGTCGCCTATCCTGTCCCGGTGACGACGACCACGCGGCCGCCGCAGCGCACCCGGAGCCTCACCGGCCCCGGCCTGGTGCTGCTCGTCGTCGTCGTCCTGCTGGGCATCCGGCTGTTCTCCCCGAGCATCGGGACGACCGGGCTGCCCGACGTCGTGCAGGACTTCCTGACGCTGGCGATCAGCGTCGTCGTCGAGTCCCTGCCCTTCGTGGTGCTCGGCATCGTGCTGTCGATCGTCGTCGAGGTCTGGGTACCGGTCGGTGCGCTCGAGAAGGTCCTGCCGCAGAACGCCTTCGGTCGTCGGGCCGTGATCTCCCTGATCGGGATGCTGTTCCCGGTGTGCGAGTGCGGCAACGTCCCGCTGGCCCGCGGTCTGATGATGCGCGGGTTCACGCCGGCCGAGGCGGTCACGTTCCTGGTCGCTGCCCCGATCCTCAACCCGCTCGTCATCATCAGCACCGCGCAGGCGTTCGGTTGGTCGGGGTGGATCCTGCCGGTGCGCATCGTCGGTGGCTTCGTCGTCGCGAACCTCGTCGGCTGGATCGTCGCCGCGCACCGCCGTCCGGCCGACCTGCTGCTCCCCGCCTTCGAGGCCCGGTGCCGTGCGGCCGTGGGAGCGCCCCGGGGCCTGCACCGCTGGCGGCAGAGCGCCGCGCAGTTCGGCGGCGAGACGGCGACGATGATGCCGGCACTGTTCGTCGGTGCCGGGCTCGCCGCCGCGATCCAGGTCGCCGTGCCCCGCTCGACCCTGGTCGCGATCGGCTCGAACCCGGTGCTGTCCGTCGCGGCGATGATGCTGCTGGCGATGACGGTGTCGCTCTGCTCGAACGTCGACGCCTTCTTCGCGCTGTCCTTCGCCTCGACGTTCCTGCCGGGGTCGATCACGGCGTTCCTGATCATCGGGCCGATCATCGACGTCAAGATGATCGCCCTGCTGCGCACGACGTTCCGGGTCCGCTTCCTGGTGCTGCTGTCCGTCGTGTGCGTCTTGTTCGCCGGAGCCGTCGGGTTGGTGATGAATGTCCTCGTCTGATGCACGCAGCAACGCGCCCGCGTACCTGGGCCTCGGGTCGGTGCTGGCCGTTGCGCTCTGCACGCTGTGGCTGGCGCTGGTCGGGCAACTCGACCTGTACATCAACCCGCGCTACTCGGTGTTCACGGTCGTGCTCGCCGCCGTCGGGGTGCCCGCGTCGATCGCCGGCCTGGTGGTCATCGCCCGCGGGCACGGCCACACGCACGGCGACGACGAGCACGAGCACGAGCCAGATGGCGATCGGGGGCGGCGCGGACTCGGCCGTCGTCGCGCCGTCCGCGTCGTGCTCGGCAGTGCAGCCGCCATCGTCACGGTCGGTGTCACCGTCGCGATGCTCGTCCTGCCCCCGACGACGCTGTCCGCCCGCACCGCACAGCAGCGGAGCATCGACTCGGCGACCCTGTCGAACGCCACCGGTTCCGAGGCAGCGGTGTCCCTGCTCGGCAGCGAGGGCGTCGACACCTCGGAGTACGGCGTCAAGGACTGGGCGGCCCTGATCCGGCAGACCACCGACACCACGGCACTCGTCGGCAAGCAGGTCGAACTGACGGGCTTCGTGGTGCCCGGTGACGACGGGTCGTTCACCCTGACCCGCTTCGTGATCAGCTGCTGCGCCGTGGACGCGCAACCCGTCGGCCTCAGCGTCGTGCCCGGCGACGACGGCGGTAGTGGTGGCGGCAGTGGCACCGTCCCCGACGAGGGGAAGTGGGTCACCGTCCGCGGCGCCCTCGCAGCGAACCCGGACCAGTCCGCCGACGCCCGCATCGTCGTCAAGGCCGCGAAGGTCACCGAGGTCGCGCAGCCCAAGGACCCGTATGAGTACTGAGACGGGCGGGAGCTCCGAGGGGCGCCGCGAGCGCCGCCCGGTCGCGCACCGGTTCCACCGCCGGTACGTGGCCGTCGTGGTCGTCCTCGCCGTGGTCGCCGCGCTCGCCGCGGTCGTCGGCTCGCAGCAGGGTCCGCGGCTCCGCGACGTGTCCTACGACGCGACCGGGCTCGTCACGAGGCCGGCCCAGCGGATCATCCTGACGGCGAACCAGGCACTGCAGAAGGTCGACGCCGCCGACGTCCGGGTCAGCCCGGCTGCGGCGCACACCGTGACCTCGAGCGGCAACACCATCGCGGTCGAGTTCGCCGGGCCGCTGGCCTACGACCGCGACTACACCGTCACGGTCGCGGGTGTCCGGGCGCCGGGACAACGTGCGACGTCGGACCTGACGGCGGCGATCCGCACCGGCAGCACCGACGTGCTCGCCCTGGTCCCCGGGCAGGCAGGCGCGAAGGACCGCATCGTCCGGCGCTCCCTCGACGCCGGCGGCGCCACGACCGTCTACGAGGGCACCGCGATCAGCGAGTACGCCCGGCTCGGCCGCTCGCTGGTGGTCGTGAGCGGCACGGACGCCAGCTCCTCCGTCGACATCGTGGCGCTGAGCGGCGGCGTGCAGGACGACGACGCCCCCGTCGAGCACCTCACCCTGCCGACGTCCGAGGGGCGGGTCACGGCGCTCCACGTCGCGGACGACGGGGCCTCGTTCGGGTTCGAGTACGCCGACACCTCGACCGGGCAGTCCCGGAACACCGGCCTGTACGTGGTCGACATGACGGGCACGCACATGCCCACCGCGATCGCCGCGAACGGCAAGCCGAAGACGGGCGCCGTGCCGATGACCGTCGGGCAGTGGGCCTACGTCCCGCGCACCGAGAGTGCCCTGGTCCGGACGGGCAGCGACGACCTGGTCCTCGTCGACATGAGCGGTCGCGCCGACCCGGTCCGGCTCGGCAGCGCGACCTACCTGCACGGCTTCGTCGGCACCGGCACCACGGCCGTCGTCGAGACGGGCACCGGCATCGAACGGCTGGACCTGACCGACGGGTCCAAGTCAGCGCTGCAGGCCCCCGCGGCCAGCACGGATGCGGCCGTCCTCGGCCGCATCGCCCAGCTGTCCGACGACACGTACCTGCGGGTGCTGGGGGACGTGCGGTCGGACGGCACCATCGCGGCACGGATCGTGCGTGTCGACGGGGGACGCGCCTCCCGTCTGCCCGTGACGATCCCGGAGGACGCGAGCGTCACCGCGGTCTGCCCGTCCCCGAACAGCCAGTTCGTCGCGGTCGCGACGAAGTCGGCGAACGGCGAGCTCGTGAGCATCGTCGACGCGGCCTCCGGCGCGCTCGAGGCGAGCATCGACGCCGGTTCCGTCGACTGGTGCGGCGCGCTGCCGTCCGGTGACGAGGTCGGCTGACGGTCCGGAGACGACAGACGGAAGGCCCGGTACCAGCTGGTACCGGGCCTTCCGTCCATCATGTGGTGACGACTACGCCAGCGTGGCCGCGTCGATCACGAAGCGGTAGCGGACGTCCGAGGACAGGACGCGCTCGTAGGCCTCGTTGATCTGGTCGGCGCTGATGAGCTCGGTCTCCGGCAGGATCCCGTGCTCGGCGCAGAAGTCGAGCATCTCCTGGGTCTCCTGGATGCCGCCGATGGCGGAACCAGCCCAGCTGAGCCGACGCGGGATGAGCGCGAAGGCCGGCACCTCGAGCGGCTCGGACGGTGCACCGACGTTGACGAGGGTGCCGTCGACCTTGAGCAGGCCGAGGTAGGAACCCATCGGGATCTTCGCCGAGACGGTGTTGATGATGAGCTCGAAGGAGTTCGCGAGCTTCTCGAACGTCTCCGGGTCCTTCGTCGCGTAGTGGGCCTTCGCGCCGTAGCGGAGCGAGTCGGCTTCCTTCGAGGTGGTCTGCGACAGGACGGTGACCTCGGCGCCGAGCGCGACGGCGATCTTGACGGCCATGTGGCCGAGCCCGCCCATGCCGACGACGGCGACCTTCGTGCCGGGGCCGGCCTTCCAGTGGTGGAGCGGCGAGTAGGTGGTGATGCCGGCACAGAGCAGCGGCGCGACCTTCTCGATGTCGAGCGACTCGGGGACGCGGAGCACGAAGTCCTCGTTCACGACGACGGCCTGCGAGTAGCCGCCCTGGGTGATCGAGCCGTCGGCGGGGTCGACGCTGGCGTAGGTGCCGATGTTGCCCTTGAGGCAGTACTGTTCCTGGCCGGCGACGCAGTTCTCGCACTCGCCGCACGAGTTCACCATGCAGCCGACGCCGACGCGGTCGCCGACCTTGTGCTTGGTGACGTTCGCGCCGACCTCGGTGACGTGGCCGACGATCTCGTGGCCGACGACCTGCGGGTACTGGATGGGGCCCCACTCACCGCGGACGGTGTGGATGTCCGAGTGGCAGATGCCGGCGTAGGCGATGTCGATCGCGACGTCGTCCGGGCCGACGTCACGACGGGTGATGGTGGTCTTGACGAGCGGCTCGGTCGCTGACGGTGCCGCGTACGCGTTGACGGTGCGCAATGATCTCCTCGTGGGGGTGGTGCGTTGCGGGCCGGTTCCGGCCCGGAACCAGTCTGCGCGCCCCCGCGGCCGTGTGGGAGGTACAACCAGGACACCCCTGGTGCCGCCCGACGGGCGCGTCGCGGCGGCTGCGCGGCGCGGCGGTGCGCGGCGCAGCGGTGCGCCGGTGTGCGGTGCGCCCGGCGTTCTGCTCGCTCAGGCCAGCCGGGCCAGCCGCTGCCCGGCGATCGTCGCGAAGCGCAGGGGGTCGGCGAGGGCGTCGTCGGGTTCGCCGGTGGTCTGCGTCGCGAGCACGGTCAGCGACGCGGCGGCCACGTAGTCGTCGAGCGGGGCCTCGATCGCGCCGGCGACGAGCATCGAGCGGGCACCGGGAGCGTGCGCCGCGGTCAGGTCGCGGACCACCGAGGGAACCTTGCCGACGGCGCTCTGTCCGTCGAAGCGTCCCTCGCCGCTGATCACGACGTCGGCGGCGTTCACGTCGGTACCGTTCACGATGTCGTTGCCCCCGAGCAGTGCCGGCAGCCCGAGGACCTCGGCGACGGCCGCTGCCCCACCCGCGAGCGTGGCGCCCCACACCAGCAGGCCGAACCCCACCCCACCCGCGGCTCCGGCGCCCGGGGTGCTCGGGTCGACGTCGGGGAAGCGCGCGGCCCAGGTGGCGAGCCGGTCGTCGAAGGACGCCACTCGGTCGGGCGTGATGCCCTTCTGCGGGCCGAAGACGGCGGCGGCACCGGTCGGGCCGAGCAGCGGTGAGGTGACGTCGGTGAGCACGGTGACCCCGAGCGGCGGGAGCAGCCGGAGACCGCCGGTGCCGGTGCCGCTCTGCTCTTCGTCGAGGCCGAGCGCCTCGAGCACCGGACGCCCGCCGTCGGTGGACGCGCTGCCCCCGATGCCGAGCACGAGCCCCGTCGCACCGGCGTCGAGCGCGGCGGCGATCGCCTCGCCGAACCCACGGCTCGTCGCCGTGTCCGGCATCGGTGCATCGAGCAGGGGCAGGCCGCTCGTCGCCGCGAGCTCCACCACGGCACGGCCGTCGGGCAGTCGCAGCCACTGGGTGGCGACCGGGGCCCCGGCCGGCCCGGTCACGGTGACGGGGACCCGGACGGATCCGGGGACGGCGGTCTCGAAGGCGTCGAGGGTGCCCTCGCCACCGTCGGCCATCGGGACGAGCACCACGTCGTCGTCAGGGCGTTCGGCCAGCCAACCGTCGCGGACCGCCGCAGCGATCGACGCCGCCGTCGCGGTGCCCTTGAACGAGTCCGGAGCCACGATGATGCGCACGGTTCCACCGTAGTGGCCGGTCGCGGGACGCCGGCGTGCGCGCGTGTGTGAGACGCCGGTGTGTGCGTAGAACGCCTCGTTGTCCGCGAGACGCCTCCGTATTCGGCGGCGTCTCGAGGCCAAGGCGGCGTCGAACGAACACGCCGGCGTCTCGCGAACGACCGCGCCCCGACGCGTCAGGGCGCGGGCACCGGCTCCGGCAGGGCGAAGCGCGGGTGCGGCACTCCGCCCGTCGCGAGGTCCGCGAGCATCTCGCCCAGCAACGGCGCGAACTTGAAGCCGTGCCCGGAGAACCCCGTCGCCACGGTGAGCGGCCCCACGCGGTCGATGACGAAGTCCTCGTCGGGGGAGTTGTCGTACAGGCAGCTGATGAACGTCGGCTTCGTCGCGTCGACCCCCGGCACGTACCGCGCGACGTACGCCTGCAGCCGCTCGGCTTCGGCGGGTACGGGCGTGAAGTCGCGGTCGTCCGGGTCGACCACGGGCCCGGTGCCGTGGAACCCGACCTTGACGCCCTCGCCGGGCGTCAGCAGCCCGTAGACGTCGTCGCCGTCGGCCCAGTGCACGAAGCTCGGCCAGGCCTCGTCCGGCAGGTGGCTGGGGAAGTGGGCGGGCTGCTCCTGGGTGACGCGGATGGCCGGGAGGCCCGTCCCGCGTCCGGTAACCAGCTCGCCGACGAGCGTGGGGGCCCACGAGCCCACCGCGGCCACCACGGACGCGGTGCGGACCGCGGTGCCGTCGGACAGTGTCACGGTGACGTCGTCACCGTGGTCGTCGAGCCCGGTGACCCGGATGTCGAAGCGCAGGTCGGCGAGGCCGGTCCGTTCGGCCAGGGTCAGGAATGCCTCGACCGTCCGGTCGGAGCGGATCCGCCCCGCCGACGCATGGGTCAGCACGTGCCCCTCGAACGCGATGCCGGGCCAACGTGCTGCCGCCTGCTCCGGCGTCAGCGACTCGTGGGGGATGTCCGCGTCGGCCAGGGTGGCGGCGATCGCGTCGACGACCTCGGGCCGCCCGTGGTCGACCGCGCCCGTGCGGACGATGAGCTCCTCGCCGGCGGCCTCCTCGAGCCCTTCCCACAGCGCCAGTGCGCGGGTGGTCAGCGCGACGTACTCCGGGTCGGCGTAGCCCTGCCGGAAGATCCGGGTCGCACCGTGCGAGGAACCGAGGTGGTGGCCGCGGGCGTGCTGCTCGACGAGCAGGACGCGCTCGCCGCGGGCCGTCAGGGCGTACGCGGTCGCAGCACCGACGACCCCGGCGCCGATGACGACGTGCGTCGCCGGTGCGGGGATGGTCATGTCGAGAGCGTAGTTGGGTGCGCCGACCCCGACACGACCGTCCCCGTCAGCGGCCCGAGGTCGGCACCGTGGTCCCGAGGCCTCGTTCGCGAGCGACTTCGAGCACCAGGGCGGCGACCGCCAGGTCCTGCGCACCGAGCCCGACCGAGTCGAACACCGTGACCTGGTCGTCGTCGACCCGGCCGGCAGCACGTCCGACGATGACCTCGCCGAGTTCGGCCGGGTGCAGGTCCTGCGGGACCGCGCCCTCGATGACGGCCTCGAGCAGGTCGCCCGACTTCGACCAGGCTGTGGCCCGGCTGTCGACGAACACCGTCCCACGCGCCATCGCGGGGCCGTCGAGCTCGCGGTGGGTGGGGCGCGGACGGGCGCCGACGGCGTTCACGTGCTGGCCCGCGTGCAGCCAACCGCCCTCCACGACCGGGCGTACCGACGGCGTGAGCGTGCACAGGACGTCGCACTCCTCGGCCACCTGGCGGGGACCACCCACCACGGTGCACCGTCGTGCGAGGTCGTCACCGACGGTCTCGAGGAACCGACCGGTCGTCGCCGCGGAACGCGACCAGAGGAGCACCCGTTCGAAGTACCGGACCTTCGCGAACGCACGCAGGTGCTCGACGGCGAGGTTCCCGGCGCCAACGAACCCCAGCGTCGTGCTGTGCGATCGAGCGAGGTGCTGCGTGGCGACGACCGAGGCTGCCGCCGTCCGCGCGCGGGTGATGTCCTTGCCGTCGAGGACGCCCAGGCACTCGCCGGTCATCGCAGACGACACCAAGATGCTGGACCGCTGGGTCGGCAGACCGCGGGAGGCGTTGTGCGGGATGTCGGCCATGAGCTTCACCGCCACCAGACCCAGCCGGTCGGACCGCACCGCCATCGGCAGGAAGAGCGCATCGTCGGCACCCGTCAGGGCGACCGGGGCCGGCTGCTGCATCCGGCCTGCTCCGAGGTCGGCGTGGACGGCTTCGACGGCTTCGAGCACATCGACGTCCTCGAGCGCAGCAGCGACGTCGGACGCCCCGAGGACGAGCGTCACGAGACGGCGACGGCGCTCGGCGAACCGAGGAGTTCGTCGGACGACGGGACGTGCGTCGTGAGTCCGCCGTCGAACAGGATCCGCATCCACCGGTCGGACGCATCACGGTCCACGACGGCGGAGTCCCACACGCCGCCCGCCGCCATCTCGTCGGCGGCTCGTCGGAGCAGCGACTGGTCCTTGTCCGGCCAGCGGGCTGCGAGCACGGCGGTGATCTCCGCGTCGGCGTCGCCAGCGGTGATCCGCTGCATGGCCGCAGCGATGCCGTCCATGAACCGTGGCACGCGGTCACCGAGTTCCTCGATACGGTCGGTGCGGGTGTAGTAGACGCTGTTCGGCATCACCCCGCCGGCATCGAGGTGCCGGAAGACGATCGACCCGCCGCCAGCCGCCACGAGTTCCTCGGCGGACACGAGGTCGAGGATGATGGCGTCGCCGAGGCCGCCTCGGTAGAGCTCCACGAGCATGGCGGTCGACAGGTCGCGGACGAAGCGGGTCGCTGCGACGTCGAGACCGGCTTCGCGGACGAGCCCCGCCGTGAACTCGTACGGCGCGCTGCCGCCCGCACCCGGCGCGAGCACGACCTTCCCCGCGAGCAAGTCCAGGGTGATCGGGGCGGTCTCGTTCCGCGCCACGATGGTCATCGGGAAGGCGTGGTTCAGCTGGCCGACGACCGACAGTGCACGAGCGGTGCCGGCGTACATCGCCGGCACCCAGAGGCCCCCGAGCGCGAGGTGGGCTGCACCCGAGTCGATGTCGTCGAGGACGCCGGTCCACGGGTCGCAAGCGGTGGCGGTCACGGTGAGTCCGCGTTCGGCGAAGAGGCCGCCCAGGTCGGCGACGTACTCGGGCAGGTAGTTGAGGCCGTTCGCGGTCGCCGAGATCTGCAGGGTGTCCATGGTGGTGCTCCGTTCGTGGGGTGCGGCGTGCCGGGCGTTGCCCGGCACGCCGCTGGATCGTGTGGGTGGATCGGGTGGATCGGGTGGTTCGGGTGGTTCAGGTGGTTCAGGTGGTTCAGGTGGGCCTGGCGGTGAGGACGTTCTCGTTCACGTCCTCGAGGGACCGACCGCGCGTCTCGGGGGCGAACCGCGACGCGATCACGAGCACCGCGTACATGGCTGCCGCGAGTCCGAAGACACCGGCGAAGGCCCAGGCACCGTAGAGCGCTATCGCGGCGAAGGGCATCACGGCGCCGGCGATGTTGCCGATCCCGTTCACGATCGAGGCGCCGGACGCTCGGATCGCCGTGGGGTAGACCTCGGCGGTCCAGGCTGCGAGCGTGGTGTTCGTCAGCATCGTGAAGAACTGGAACAGTGCGCCGAGGGCGAGGATCGCGCCGGTGTCGTTCCCGAACGCTGCGAACGCCAGTGCGGTCAGACAGCCCAGGACCCCCGCGGTGGCGACCAACGGTCGACGCCCGATGCGGTTCGCGAGCAGGGCGGCGGCGGTGCATCCGAGGAGCGAGCCGACGTTCATGATCATCGTGTACAGCAGGCTCTGCGAGACGGAGTACCCACGTTCGACGAGCAGCGTGGGCATGAGGAAGTTCAGCGTGACCTGCACCCCGAAGGCCATCCACGACGCGACCCCGATGGCGATCGTCCGGCGCAGGACCAGCCGGTGGAACACCGCTGCGGGTGAGGCGTGCAAGGACACCGGCGGGAGATCTGCGGGGCTGAGCCGGACGGGGCCGACGGCGTCCGCGGGCGGCGTCAAGGTGTTCGAGGCGAGGACCGCGAGCGAGCGGTTCGCGTCGTCGATCCGCCCCTTCGAGAGGAGCCAGCGCGGCGTCTCGGGCAACTTGCGCCGGTACAGGACGACGAACAGCGCGGGGAGCGCCAGGATCACGAAGCTCCAGCGCCAGACGTGGTCGTCGCCACCGAGCGGGACGGCCAACGGGCCGAGGAGGAGCAGGAAGAGGCCGTAGGAGATGAAGTTCCCGATGCCGCCTGCACCGACGTTGATCGTGGCGATGAGTCCGCCCCGGTACCGGGTCGCGACCATCTCGGACAGCATCGCGATGCCGATCATGAACTCACCGCCGACGCCGATGCCGACGATGAAGCGGCTGACCAGCAGCATCTCGAAGTTCGGGGAGACAGCGCTCAGCAGGCCGCCCAGCGTGTAGACGAGCAGGTTCAGGCCGAGCGAGAACCGGCGGCCGTAGCGGTCGGCGAGCCAACCGGCGAGGAGCCTGCCGACCAAACCGCCGACGACGGTCGCGGTGTTGATGGTGGAGAGCTGGACGTCGCCGATCGCGAGGGAGGCCTTGATGTTGGTGGCCATCGCGCCGACGGAGTTCTGCTCGAGGGTGTCGAAGAACTCACCGGCGAGGATGAGCATGAGGACCCAGAACTGGGCTCGTGTGAACCCGATCGAGTCGAGTGCGGAGCCGACGCCTCCGGAAGGCTGGTCGGTGGTGGTGCGTGTTGGTGCGGTGGAGCGCGTTACAGCAGACATTCGTAACTCCAGCGGGGAAGAGTGAGCGGTGCACCGTGCGGTCACTCTTTTGTATACGAAAAGCTGTTTCGGGCTGGTTTCGACTTCGAGACGTTTCGTGACGCATCCGGCTCAAACCGCACCGGATCAGACATGCGGTCGAAGTCGCCGACTGCGCGCGAACTGCGGTCGTATACGTTCTACGCGCTGAGTTCGCGGTAGATCGCTTCGTCGCGACGCAGGTGCTCGTCCATCAGCAGCCCTGCCTGAACCGATGCTCCCCGCAGGATCGCGTTCGCGACGGCGGCGTGGTCCCCGCTGCTCGCGGCGACCTCTTCACGCGTCACGCGCTCGAAGGCCCAGGCGGTCTGGTGGATCAGCTGTTCGATCATCGTCTCGAGTCGGGTGTTCCCGGACGCTCGGGCCACCAGGCCGTGGAATGCGAACCGGGGCGACTGGGCCTCGACCTCCTGATCGGAGCGGCCCTCGTGGCCGACTGCCCGGAGCAGGGCCGCGCAGTCGCCGCCCGTCCGGTCGGCCGCGAGCTCGGCGGCCAGGACCTCGAGCCCGCGCCGGATCTGCATCAATTCGATGACGACCTCGGTTGAGGAATCCGCGACCCGGACGCCCTTGAACTTCTCGGCGACGACGAAGCCCTCGGTCTCCAGCTGTCGGAGGGCTTCGCGGACAGGGACCCGGGAGACGCCGAAACGCTCCGCGAGCACGTCTTCCTTGAGTCTCGAGCCACGTGCGAGCGAGCCGCTGATGATCTCGGCCCTGATGGCCTTGAGGACCGATGCCGGCTTGGACTCCACGGCTTGATCGTAGTTGGAGCGAGTGACGGGAATCGAACCCGCGCTACCAGCTTGGGAAGCTGGAGTTCTACCATTGAACTACACTCGCGCGCCCCGCAGAACGGGACTCGGCAAGCCTAGCGGATTCTCGCCTGGAAGCCAGCCGACCGCGCACCGTACGCCGTCTGCCGGGCGCGTGTCGTGCCTCCCGAGTCTCCGCTGTGAGGGTGCCGACTCGACGGACAGGTGTCGGACCCGTGTGTACCGTCCAGGGAGTTCCAGCCCCGAACCGAGGAGGACCCGGATGGTCAGGCATCCCCTCATCGACGACGTGGTCGGCCCGGCGATCGTGGTCGAGTCGGCCTCGCCCGTCGTGTGGCTGACCGACGCGCTCGCCTCGTTGCTCCGCCGGTCGGCGGACGCCGGGCGGACGGTCGTGCTCCGCACCGGACGGTCTGCGGCGATCACCCCGGCGCTCCGGCACGCACTCGGCGCGTACGGTGCCGCGTGGGCCGTGTCCGACTTCGACGGGACGCTGCGTGACGGCCGGACCGGTGTCGCTGCCTCGGACATCGAAGACTTCGTGCACCGGGGCCCCGAACTCGTGGGCACCCCGTCGCCCGAGCACCCGGTCTCGGCCGACTCGGTCCGTCAGATCAGCATCGACCTGACCCTCCGGCACCACCCCGGCCGCGCGGTCGACATGGGCTCGGCGATCGAGGCCCTGTGCCACACCGTCGGCACCTGCCCGACCCGGTGGGGCACCGCAGAACCGCTCACCGTGCCGTGGGACCGCTGGGTCGTGACGCAGTACGCGAAGCACGAGGCACCCGGCATCTCGACCTCGTACGCCGTCGGCGAGGGCTTCTCGGCGACGATGACCGCGCACCTGGTCGGCGGGGTCGTCGTGGAGACGATGTCCGCCGTGCTCACCGTGCCCGAGGAGAACACCGACCCGGGCCTGGCCAACCGCATGTTCGACGCCGTGCAGCGGGTCGCCGACCAGGTCGTCCCCGTCTTCGGCGTCGTCATGCAGCGCCGCGGTGACGCCGACCACCTGGTCCGTGCCGTCTCGCACGGAGAACCGTCGCCGCTCGCCGTCGTCGTCGGGCCCGAGGCCGCCGGCTTCCTGGACCGTGACGGTGTCTGGCCGCCGCCGCGCACCACGACCGCGACGTTCGCCGCCGGAACCGGCTCGTCCGGTCGCCCGGACGCCGACACCGACGGCGGCATGATCGTCCGCTTCGAGGACGGCTGGGAAGCGCTCGAGTCGTTCCTCGACCGCATCGACGAGGACCGCTTCCTGCAGCTGGTCGGCGGTGCGCCGCTCGACCCCGCCCACGACGAGGGCACACTCGACGGCCACGTCCGCGACGACCGGATGGTGGGCGGCCAGGGTGCCGCGTGACGTCACGATCCTGTGCCGGCAGCCGGTCGAGCCGCGCGAGGTCGCCGAGGCGCTCCTGCTGCACGACGAGACCTGGGGCGTCCGCGCACTCGACGACGGCCCGATGGTCCAGGTCTGCCGGGACGCCACCCACCCGGTGATCACCGTGCTGAGCGTGCGGCGCGTGGACTCCTTCGATGAGGTGGAGCGGATCCTGCCGGACGCCCCGACCCTGGCGACGCCGCTGTGGTGGGTCGACACGGTCACCCCAGCCGGCCCCGACGGGGAATCGGGGATCTCGGCCGCGCTCGAGGCCGCCATGGACCTCGACGCGGTCTGCATCGTCCACGGCGACTGAACACCCGCGGGCACCCCCGGGCGATCGGTACGGCGGGTCAGTCCCGCTTGCTCATCGCCGCCAGGCGCTCGTTGTAGGCCTTGAGGTCGGCGTCGCCGTCGCGCTCGGCCTTGCGGTCGAGGCGCTTCGCGTCGCGCTTGTCCGAGCGCATCCAGTTGCGGACGACGAGCAGGGCCACGAACACCATCGGGAGCTCCGACGCACCCCAGGCGATGCCGCCGCCGGTGTGCTGGTCGTCGAGCAGTGCGGCGTCGTTGGTCTGTCCGAGCGCGTGGAACCAGTCGATCGCGAACACCGACTGCGACGTCATGACCGCGACACCGAAGAACGCGTGGAACGCCAGGGTGGCCAGGAGCGTGATGATGAGCATCGGGTACGGAGGACGCTTCGGGCCCGGGTCGACACCGACGAACACCCAGAAGAACAGGTACCCGCTCAGGACGAAGTGGACGATCATCGCGACGTGCCACTCGTGCGACTGCATCGCGGCCTGGTACGCCGGGGTGAAGTAGAACACCACGAGGGACCCGGCGAAGATGATCCCGGCGACGGCGGGCTTGCCGAGGAACTGCATCCAGCGGGAGTGCACGAAGAGCATGAGCCACTCGCGGGCGCCGCGGGAGCCGTCGTTGCGGACCGGCAGCGTGCGGAGCGCGAGCAGCACCGGGCCGCCGAGCACGAGCGGCAGCGGCACGAACATCATCAGCAGCATGTGCTGGAGCATGTGCGACGAGAAGTGGATCATGCCGTAGACCGCGGGGCCGGCCGACGTGGTCCAGATGAACAGGGCGCAGCCGATCAGCCAGGCGATGGTGCGGCCGACGGGCCAGGAGTCACCGCGCTTCCGGAGCTTGCGGACCGCCAGCAGGTACCAGACGGCTCCGACGACGGCCAGGCCGAGCCAGACCCAGTCGATGTGCCACTGCGTCAGGTAGGTCTGCGCGGTCTGCGCCGGCGGGAACGGGAAGCCGATCAGACCAGAGCGGGTGTCCTCGCCCGTCGCCGGGGTCTGCGGGATCGGCGGCTGCGACCGGGACACGGCGACCGAGACGCCGATGGCCACGGCCATGAACACGATCTCGGCCAGGGCGAACCGGGTGAACAGGCGACGGTCGAGCGGCGCACGGAGGAGTCCGGGCACGAGCTTCCGGCGCTGGACGACACCGGCGACGCCGAGCAGGACGAGGATGACCGCCTTGACCGTGATGAGCCAGCCGTAGGTCGTCGTGAGCAGGTCGAGCGGACCGGTCAGCCGGAGCGACGCGTTCACGATGCCGGAGAACGCCACGGCCCCGAAGGACCAGCCGGCGAGCGTCGAGTACCGGGCGATGACCCGGCCCGTCGCACCCTTGGTGCGCGTGCGGAGCAGGACCACGGCGACCAGGCCACCGGCCCACACGCACACCCCGACCAGGTGGATCGCGAGCGAGTTCACCGCGTTCGCGTGCTCGAGCGACCCGGCGGCGTGGCCGGACAGCGCCAGGGGGAGCAGGGCGAACAGGCCGATGACGGTGGCGAACGCCAGGGTCGTCACCCGGGTGGCGAAGGCGGCCACCACCGTGGCGATGAGGATCGCGGCCGCGGACACGACGAGGGCCTGACCGATCTCGACCTGGAACGCGAAGAGCATGAAGTTGCGCGCGAACACCGGGCTGGTGAGCGGGACGCCCAGCGTGTTCGCGCCGGTGAGGACGATGCTCACCGCCGCGGCGAGGAACCAGACGGCGCCGGTCGCTGCGGCCCACCGGGTGGCCCGGTGCTGCACGCTGGACAGCGCGCCGTGGTCCTTCTTCTGCGCGGGAAGAGCGAAGGCGGCGACGATGAGGAGCCCGATCGTGAGCGCCGCCATCGCGTCGTGCACGACGCGGGCGATCGGCAGGCCGTACTCGACGAGCTCGCCGGCGGACACCAGCTGCTGACTCGTGCTGAAGGCGCCGGTGATCGTCAGCCCGAGGAGCGAGCACGCGACGGCCAGGGGGATCGCGATGACCAGGACCGTCGCGACGGTGGACGAGCGCCCGGTGGTGGGGGCGGCGTCCGGTGCTGACCCGGTGGGCTGGGTTTCGGGTGACGTGACGGTCATGACCGTCCAATGGTAGGCGTGTCGGCTGGCAACCGGCCCCTCGGATGCGCGCTCAGACCCGCCGTTCCCAGACGCCCTCGCAACCGACGCCGACGAACCCCACGGCCTCGTTCACGTCGAGCATGTGGCGGTTCTCCTCCGCGTTGAACGTGATGATCGAGGGGTGCCCCGGATGTTCCTGCTGGACCATCTCGATCCCGACCGCCTTCAGGAGCCAGCCGAGCCGGAGCCCGCGGTGTTCCCGGACCACCAGGGTGTCGCCCTGCATCACCGGCTGGGTGCGGGGACCGGGGACCGCGAGCTGGGTGAACCCGACGAGTGACCCGGTCGACGTGTCCTCGACCACGACGGTGCGCATCGTCCGGGGTCCCTCCTCGAGGTGCTGCTCGTGCGTCCGGAGCCGCTCGAGGGTCCAGGCGTCCTCGGGCTCGGTCATGTCGCCCGACGGGGCGTCGGTGCTCATCCGGGTCAGCAGGAGCACGAGGTCCGACTGCCACCGATCGGGTGTCGGTCCTGTCCAGGTGTGCACGCGGTAGTGGTCACCCGACGCGGCGTCCGCAGCCGCACGGACGTCGGCCACCGCGGCCTCGGCGGCCGGGAGCGCGAGACGGCTGATCCGGTCGACCTGTCCGAGCCGCCAGCCTCGACGGGTCAGGAACCGGACCGCTGCCTCGTCCTCCGGCACGGCCCCGAAGCCCGTGGGCGCCTGTCGGTACCCGGGGCCGGAGGCCGGGCCGACCTGCCGTGAGACTGCGTAGGCCTTCCACTGCGTGCGTCCCTGACCCCGAGCGACGTCCTCCAGGTGCTCGGCCAGGAGCGTGCCCACGCCGCGACCTCGGTGCTCGGGTGCGACGCTGACCGCGATCCAGCAGTTCGGGGCGTCCGCAGTCGCCTTCGAGTCGTACGAACCCACTCCGACCGCGGTCCCCTCGTCGTCGCGGACCAGGAACAGTCGGCTGGGGGCATCCGGGTCGATCAGGTAGGGCAGCTGTTCCTCGGGTGTCCAGAGCAGCTCGGGCAGGTGCGTGGTCGCGACCTCGGCCCGGTTCTGCACGTCGACCCACTCGCGGAACACCGAGACGACCGCCGGGTCGTCGTCCATCGAGGCGGGGACCGTGATCTCGTCGACGGTGTACGTGGTCATCACTGCTCCGAACGCCGCCCGCCCGGGTGGTGGGCAGCCTGGCAGCATACCGGCGGGACGTGCGCTGCCGCTAGGCTTCGTCCGTGCTGCTCTCCGACCGCGACATCACCGCCCAGCTCGCCGAAGGCCGGATCGGCCTCGACCCGTACGACGCCTCGCTCGTGCAGCCGTCGAGCATCGACGTCCGGCTCGACAAGTTCTTCCGGTTGTTCGACAACCACAAGTACCCGCACATCGACCCCGCCGTGGACCAGCCCGACCTGACCCGCCTGGTCGAGACCGACCCGGACGAGGCGTTCGTGCTGCACCCCGGCGAGTTCGTCCTCGGTTCCACGTTCGAGGTCGTCACGCTGCCCGACGACATCGCCGCGCGGCTCGAGGGCAAGAGCTCGCTCGGCCGGCTCGGACTCCTGACCCACTCGACCGCGGGCTTCATCGACCCCGGGTTCTCGGGGCACGTGACGCTCGAGCTGTCGAACGTGGCGACGCTGCCGATCAAGCTGTGGCCGGGGATGAAGATCGGCCAGCTCTGCTTCTTCCAGCTGTCGAGCCCGGCCGAGAAGCCCTACGGCTCGGCCGAGTACCAGTCCCGCTACCAGGGCCAGCGCGGCCCGACCGCGTCCCGCTCGTCGCAGAACTTCCACCGCGCGGACGTCTCCGACCCCCGCTGACCCGCGCTGGTCCGCGCGGGTCCGTACCGTCCCTCGCGCCCCCGTCGATCAGACCGGCGGACGAAATGTCGCATGCTGTGTATCGTTGCAGCATGTCCGCTGAACCTCCTCGGCCTGCGACGCCGCTGTCCGCCGCCGTGCTCATCCGCGACGCCCGCGAGCGGGCCGAACTGACCCAGGTCCAGCTCGCCCGACGTGCCGGCGTCACACAGAGCGTCATCAGCACGTACGAGAACGGTCGGCGCGAACCGTCCCTCGCGGCGCTGCAGCGGATGCTCCGCGCCGCGGGCTTCACGACGAGCATCGACCTGCAGCCCGTCGAGGAACCACCGCCCCTGCGCGAGCGAGTCACCGCCGCGCGGCAGGACCTCATCGCGATCGTCGAACGGTTCGGCGGTCACCGGCCGCGGCTCTTCGGCAGCGTCGCCCGGGGCGAGGACGGCCCGGGCAGCGACGTCGACCTGATGATCGACCTCGACCCGGGGCTCGGCATCTTCGCGCTCATGCGCATCCAGGACGCCGCCGAGCGGCTCCTCGGGGTCCGCGTCGACGTCGTCGACGCGGCGGGCATGGCTCCCGAGGTCGTCCGGACCGCGGTGCCGTTGTGACCCCGCACCCGGCGGTCCGCCGGGCCGTCGGCGACCGCATCGACGACGTCATCCGGGCCTGCGAGGCGATCCGGCGCTACGTGGACGACGAGCGGCTGCCCGAGGACCTGGTGCACGATGCCGTGCGGATGCGACTGGTCGAGATCGGCGAGGCGGTGCGGATGCTCCCCGCCTGGGTCACCGCGAGCGAGCCCGGCATCCCCTGGTCGCGGGTGTCCGACCTGGGGGAACGGCTCACACGCCGGTACTTCGACACCACCCGTGCACTGGTGGTCGGCACCGCGCGGACGGATGTCCCGCACCTCGCCGACGCCGCGAGGCGGCTGCGCGCCGCCCAGCCCTGACAGCAGGTGCAGCGCGAGACGCCGGCGTCTTGCGCCGACGCCGTCATGTGCCGTGAGACGCCGCCGGATTCCGCGGCGTCTTCCCGTGACGCCGGCGTCTCGCGTCCACGGACCACCCACCGGACTGGAGGCACGGATCGCCACCTGCGCCGCGCCTCCCGGCCGCCGTGTGGTCGGCCCCCGGACGGCGCAGGACGGCCCCGTCTCGCCGAGGCGAGACGGGGCCGTCCGTGGTGCTGGGGAGATCAGCCCTTCTTGGCGAGCTCCTCGAGGGTGTCGTTGCCCTTGTAGGCCTCGACGGCGTTGTCCTTGGTGACGAGGACCGGTGCGAGCTCGATCGCGGGGACCGTCTTCACACCGTTGTAGTTGTTCGTCTTGTCCATCTTGGTGTCGGGCTTGTCGCCCTTCGACAGGGTGGAGACGAGGTCGACGGCAGCCTGGGCTTCCTTCGTGGTGTCCTTGAAGATCGTCGAGTACTGCGTGCCCTGCATGATGAGCGGGATCGACGCGGTCTCGGAGTCCTGACCGGTCACGACGGGGTTGTCCTTGCCGGCGGCCTTGGTCGCGGTGAGGATCGCACGGGCGAGGGTGTCGTTCGGCGACAGGACGCCGTCGAGCTCGGTGTCACCCGTGTAGTACTGCGCGAGCAGGTCGGTCATGCGCGACTGGGCCTTCTGCGCGAGCCAGCCCTGCGTGACGACCTTCTGGAACGTGGTCTGACCGGAGACGACCTTGATCGTGCCGTCGTCGATCTTCGGCTGGAGGACGTCCATCGCACCGTTGAAGAACACGGTGGCGTTGGCGTCGTCCGGCGAACCGGCGAAGAGCTCGACGTTGTACGGCTTGTCGCCCTTCTTCTCCTCGAGGCCCTTGAGCAGCGCCTCGGCCTGGAGCTGGCCGACCTTGAAGTTGTTGAACGCCACGTAGTAGTCGACGTTCTTCGTGTTCAGGATGTTGCGGTCCCAGGCGATGACGACGGCGCCGCGGTCCTTGGCGGACTTGACCTGCGCGGTCAGCTGCGAACCGTCGGCGGCACCGATGATGACGGCCTTGGCGCCCTTGGTGATCATGCCGGAGATCTGCGACTGCTGGTCGGGCACCGGGTTGCCGGCGTTGGCGTACTGGATGTCGGCCTTGAAGCCGGCGTCCTCGATCGACTTCTTGAACGCGGCACCAGCGAGGACCCAGTTCTGCGAGGTCTTGGCCGGCAGGGCGACGCCGATGAGGTCGCCCTTCTTGATGGTGCTGCTGCTGCCGGCGTCGTCGGACGAGCCGCGCGACGAGCAGCCGCTGAGGGCGAGGCCCGCGATGAGCGCCAGGCTGAGGCCGGCGACGATCTTCTTGCGCATGTGAGTGCTTTCTCTTCGTTGAGGAGGTGTGGGGCCGAGGCCCCGGTGTGGGGAGTTGGGACTAGGGGAGGGTCGGCTTGTCGGGCTGACCGTCGATCGACCGCGGCTGCTGGGCGGCCACCGTGTTCTCCTCGGTGTCCTTCCGCTGGAACTGCCGCATCATGCCCCCGATGAGGGACGGACGACCCTGCGACTTCGAGTAGACGTCGAAGGCGACGGCGACGAGCAGGACGAGACCGCGGATGATCTGCACCTGGTTGGACTCGAGGCCCATCAGCTGCAGGCCGTTCGACAGCAGCGCCATCACGAGACCACCGATGATCGAGCCGGAGATCGTGCCGACACCACCGGCGACCGCTGCGCCACCGACGAACACGGCGGCGATCGCGTCGAGCTCCCAGCCGGTGCCGTCCGCGGGGCCCGAGGCGCCGGAGTAGGCGACGAACACCATGCCGGCGATCGCGGCGAGGACCGACATGTTCATCATGACGAAGAAGTTGACCTTCTTCGCCGAGACGCCGGACAGGATCGCGGCGTTGGCGTTGCCACCGACGGCGTAGACCTGGCGACCGAAGATCGTGTTCTTCGTGACGAAGCCGTAGACGATGGTCAGGACCCCGAGGATGATCGCGACGATCGGGACCGAGGTGCCGACCGGACCGGCGCCGAACAGGTACGTGGCGACGAGCGTGACGGCGACCAGGATGCCGGTGCGGACGATCGAGACCCACAGCGGCGGGACCTCGGCCTGCATCTTCCGGCGGCGGGCACGGCCACGGGCCTCGATGATGATGAGCGCGAGGATCGTGACGAGCCCGATGAGCAGCGTGCCGTTGCTGTAGCCGAAGTCGGGGCCGAAGTCACCGAGGAAGCCGGCGCCGATCGGGGTGAAGTCGTTCGGCACGGGGACGGACGTCGAGTTGCCGATGATCTGGTTCACGCCACGGAAGATGAGCTGACCGGCCAGCGTCACGATGAAGGCCGGGACCTTCACGAACGCCACCCAGAAGCCCTGCCAGGCGCCGATCGCGGCGCCGCAGGCCAGGCCCAGGATGATCGCGGCCCACACCGGGAAGTTCCACACGGACATCGACTGCGCCACGACGATGCCGACGACGGCCGCGACCGAACCCACCGACAGGTCGATGTGCCCCGCGATGATGACCATGACCATGCCGAGCGCCAGGATCAGGATGTAGGAGTACTGCAGGAACAGGTTGATGACGTTGGTCGGCTCGAGGATGAGCCCCTTCGTCGTGACCGCGAAGAACGCGAGCAGCACGATGAGGGCGATGATCATGCCGTACTGGCCGATCGAGTTGCCCTTGCCGAAGAGCAGTTTCAGGTTGTTCATGAGGCGGTGGCGCCCTTCCGCGCGGAGGTCATGCTGCGCATGAGCGATTCGGGATCGGCCTGGTCGGCCGGGAGGTCAGCGGTGATCTGGCCCTCGAAGATGGTGTAGATCCGGTCGGAGAGACCGAGGAGTTCGGGCAGCTCGGACGAGATGAGGATGATGCCCTTCCCCTCGGCCGCGAGCTGCTGGATGATCCCGTAGATCTCGAACTTGGCGCCCACGTCGATGCCGCGGGTGGGCTCGTCGAGGATCAGGATGTCCGGGTCGGTGAACATCCACTTGGACAGGACGACCTTCTGCTGGTTGCCACCAGAGAGCTTGCCGACGTTGTCCTCGACGCTCGGCACCTTGGTGCGGAGCATCTTGCGGTACTTCTCGGCGACCGAGTACTCCTCGAGCGAGTCGACGACACCGGCCTTCGAGATCTTCTGCAGGTCGGCGGCGACCGTCGAGCGCTTCACGGTGTCGAGCAGGTTCAGGCCGAGCGCCTTGCGGTCCTCGGAGACGTAGCCGATGCCGTTCTCGATCGCCTGCTGGACGTTCGTGACCTTGATCTCGCGGCCGTCCTTGATGATCTGGCCGTCGAGCCAGGTTCCGTAGGAGCGACCGAACAGGCTCATCGCCAGCTCGGTGCGTCCGGCGCCCATCAGGCCGGCGAAGCCGACGATCTCGCCCTTGCGGACGTGGAAGTTCGACGCCTTGCAGACCAGACGCGACGGGTCGATCGGGTGCTGCACGGTCCAGTTGCGGACCTCGAAGAAGGTCTCGCCGATCTTCGGGGTGCGGTCGGGGAAACGCGACTCGAGCGAGCGGCCGACCATGCCGCGGATGATGCGGTCCTCGTTGACGCCGTCCGCCTTGACGTTGAGCGTCTCGATGGCCTTGCCGTCACGGATGATCGTGATCTCGTCCGCGATCTGCTCGATCTCGTTGAGCTTGTGGCTGATGATGATGCTCGCGATGCCCTTGGCCTTCAGCCCGACGATCAGGTCGAGCAGGTGCTGCGAGTCGTTCTCGTTGAGCGCGGCGGTCGGCTCGTCGAGGATCAGCAGCTTGACGTCCTTGTGCAGGGCCTTCGCGATCTCGACGAGCTGCTGCTTGCCGACACCGATGTTCTTGATCTGCGTGTCCGGGTCGTCGGCCAGGCCGACGCGGGCGAGCAGGTCCTGCGCACGGAGCTGCGCGGCGGTCCAGTTGATGACGCCAGCGCGGCTCGGCTCGTTGCCCAGGAACAGGTTCTCGGTGATCGAGAGCTCCGGGACGAGCGCCAGCTCCTGGTGGATGATGACGATGCCGGCCTGCTCGGACTGCTTGATGTTCGAGAAGCGGACTTCCTCGCCCTCGTAGACGATCTCGCCGCTGTAGGTGCCGTACGGGTAGACGCCCGACAGGACCTTCATCAAGGTCGACTTGCCGGCGCCGTTCTCGCCGCAGATCGCGTGGATCTCGCCGGCGCGGACGCTGAGGGAGACGTCGGCCAGCGCCTTCACACCAGGGAACTCCTTGGTGATCGAGCGCATCTCGAGGATGGTCTCGGGTGCGGTGATCGACCGGGTCTCGAGGCCGGTGTCGATCGGGGTTGACGCCACAGTGCATCTCCTTCTGCCGCTTCGGTGCGGCAGTGTGTTCGGGTGGTTCTGCTGCGGCAGCGAAAGCACAGGGGGCCTGTGTGGACTTCGTTGTCGCGTCCGGATCCGGCGCGGTGTGACGCTCATGTGAACGGTCACATCGGCTGGACGGAGGCAATTTACGCACAGCCTCGGTGCGGCTGTCAATTCGGATTGGTCGCGTTTTCGTAACGGCGTGCGTGATCCGGAGGGAACGTCCCCCGGGCTGGGGCCAGGGGCCTCCGGAGCACGCGTTCGTTGCGTGGATCCGCATGCTGCGGACGGGAGGCGCGTGGCGGCGCCGCCACGGGCCTCCCGTCCGGTTCGTGGGCGCGTCCGGAGCCGCGCTCGCCGTGTCGGAGCGGGCGTCCCTGGCGCTTCCGGGCGTCCCTGGTCGGAAGTTCGTGGCAGGGATGCCCGTTTGCGGCAGGGACTCCGCCGCCGCCGGCCCCGAGCACGTCAGCGCGTGCGGGGTGCGCTCGTCGAAGCGCGCACGACCAGCTGCGGGACGATGTCGATCGGGCGGAGGAGCTCGCCCTCGCTCGGCAGCAGCAGGTCCACGCAGCGACGCCCGAGCTCGGCGAAGTCGACCTGCACCGTGGTGAGCGGCGGCCAGAAGTGCTTCGCCTCGGGGATGTCGTCGTAGCCGACCACGGACAGGTCCCCCGGGACGTCGAGCCCGTACGAGCGCGCCGCGTGCATGACGCCGAGCGCCATCTGGTCGTTCGAGCAGAAGATCGCGGTGCAGTCCCGCCACCGCAGCAGCTCGCGGCCGGCGTGGTAGCCGAAGTCGGCGGTCCAGTCGCCCAGGATCGGCGGGGCGACGGCCATGTCGCGGTCGGACATCTCGCGCAGGAACCCCTGCATGCGGGCGTCGGCCTCGATCCAGTCCTGTGGGCCGGCGATGTGCCGGACGTACTCGTGTCCCAGGTCGAGCAGGTGCGCGGTCGCGAGTCGTGCGCCCTCCATCTGGTCCACCCACAGGGCCGTGGGGTCCTCGCCGACGCTGGCACGCATGGTGACGTAGGGGGTGCGGATTCCGAGCTCGGCGATCAGGTCGAAGACCCGCTGCTGGGGCGCGATGACGACGATGCCCTCGACGTCCAGGTCGAGCAGGTGTCCGAGCCCTTCACGCACGGCGGCGTCGGTCGCCTCGGCGATGTTCGCCGTCGTGACGGAGTAGCCGCGCAGCATCGCGGCGTCCTCGATCGCCTGCAGTGCGACCGCGGGACCGTAGTGGGCGCGACGGGCCGTCAGGACGCCGATCGTGTGCGTCCGGCTCGTCACCAGGGCGCGCGCGGCCCGGTTCGGCCGGTACTGCAGCTGCTCCATGGCCGCCAGGACCTTGTCCCGCGTCTCGGCCCGGATCGCGTCCGAGTTGTTCAGCACCCGCGAGACGGTCTGGTGCGAGACGCCCGCGATCCGTGCGACGTCACGGATGCTGGGCGAACGCGGTTGCTGTGTCCGCGATGACGCCATTGCTGCTCGTTTCCGCCCGGGTGTCGTGGCACATCGATGTGCACGTTCACATCCGGGCCAGATCATTATGCACGTCCAGCGGATCGGCGCCACCTGTGCGCCGATCCGCCGTCCGCTCAGAGCCAGTTGCGCTTGCGGAAGATCGCCCAGAGCACGCCCATCAGCAGGAGCATGCCGAGGATCGCGACCGGGTAGCCGTAGTGCCAGTGCAGCTCGGGCATGTGGTCGAAGTTCATCCCGTAGACACCCGCGATCAGGCCGGGCGCGAACAGGATCGCCGCCCACGACGAGATCTTCTTGACCTCCTCGCCCTGGCGGTGCGCTGCCCGGGCGAGTTGCCGGCTCTCCTCGCCCTGCGCCAGGCTCGCGCTGGTCATCCGCCGCATCGCCTCGTTCTGCTCCTGCGACACCAGGGTGGCGTGCAGGGTCAGGGCGTTCTCGAGCAGGGCGCGGAACGAGTCGACCCGCTCGGTGACACGGAGCGCGTGGTCGTGCACGTTGCGGAGCCGGTGCTGCACGTCGTCGTCCACGCGGTACTTGTCGGCACCGCGGAGCAGCCCGGTCACCATCGCGGGCACCGGGGTGGTCGCGCGCTGGAACGCCAGGACCTCGCTGAGCAGCTGGTAGATGCGCTTCGAGACCCCGGGGTCGACCTGCCCGGCGAACAGCTGGTCCTCGATGGCGTCGATCTGCTCCTGCAGCACCTGGACGACGGGCCCGTACCCGTCGACGACCTCGTCGAGCACGGCCGCGGTGACCGCCTCGGACCCCTTCGCCAGGAACTCCGGGTCCGCCTCGACCTGTGCCCGCAGTGCCGCCAGGTCGGGGCGCGCGGCGTGCCGGACGCTGACGACGAAGTGGTCGCCGACGAACAGGTGGACCTCGCCGAACTCCACGGTGCCCTCGGACGGGTCGAACCAGGCCGGCCGGAGCACCAGGAACAGGGTGTCGCCGTACCGCTCGAGCTTGGCGCGCTGGTGCCCCTTGCGGGCGTCCTCGACGGCGTTCTCGTGCAGGTCGAACTCGGTGGCGACGGCCTCGAGCTCGTGCGGGTCGGGCCGGAGCAGCCCGATCCAGGTCAGGTCACCACGAGCCGGGCGCGACAGGGTCGACGGAGACTCCACGCGGCGTCCCCGGACGTAGATCGCGTTGTCGATCAGTGCCATGTGCGTGCTCCTTCGGTGGGGAGCAGGCGGGCGCGATGGCACCCCGGAGGCGATCCGGGGCGGGGCAGGGTCAGCGAACGGGCGCGACGACCGACACGGGCGGCCGGCCCGATCGAGGATGGTCACCCGACATCGCGCCTCACCTGCCCTTCTCGTCTCGTCGTGGCGGCGCCCAGAGCGCTGCCGACCGTCGAGCGTACGCCTGCGGCGTGGGTCGGACAACTTCGATCTCGGCTTTCCACATCGGTCATGAGAACCCTTGCTGCACCCCGACCCGGACGCTAGTGTCCTGATATCCAGAACACTGGATGCCAACACGAAGGAGTGTCATGGTCAAGAAGCAGTCGCCCACCATCGGGATCATCCTGGCGTCGATCGGGTGCGTCGCCTTGTCGTTCGCCCCGGGGTTCCGCGATGTCGCCGTCGTGTGGTGGCTCCTGGGCGCCGCCGGCATCGGCACAGCGTCGATCCGTGAGATGCGACCGAGGCGTCCCCGTCAGAAGAGCACGCTGGCACTCTCGGGGGTGGCGTTCGTCGCCGCGGCCGCTGCAGCGATCGCGCTCGTCGGCGTCGTGGCGCCGGCACGAGCCGACGCGTCGAGTGCCGTGACGGTCACGGACCCCTCCGGCACAGGACGGCTCGTCCAGCTCGCTTCGCAGCTCCGAGTCGAAGGGCGCAACCGGAGTTCGAACGCGGTCTCGGCGGCTCGGGAAGCGGGGTACTCCGCACGCTCAGGACTGCGACCTGACTGGGCTGGTGCCACTGCCTACACCTACGAGGGCGCCGACGTCGTCTCGGTCCCGCTCCTCGGGACCGACGTCCCGGAGATGACGAAGCTCTCGTTCGTGACCGTGGACGGTGAGACGACCATCACCGAGATGGCGTCCGCGATGACGTCCGCAACCGTGGTGCACTTCGCGATGTGGCAGGACGGTCAGCTGACCAAGAACGTGGACCTCACACAGGGAACCGAAGCGGAGCAGGCATCGTCCGTCGGGACGTACGGCCTCGACTGGAAGCGACTGAACAACTGCCTCAACAGCATCGGGATCAGCTGGGCGGTGATCGCAGTCCTCGGCGTCGCGTGCGGCGCAGCCTGCGCGACCATGGTGCTCTGCGCTCCGTGTCTCGCCGCGGCGGCTGGCTTCACGACGGGCACGATCGCGAAGTGCGTGTCGAACGCCTGGTCCTGAGCGGCCCGGTAGGGGCCTGGCAGGCGTCGCTGTCCACCCTGCCAGGCCGCAACGGCCGGCTCCGCGCAGCGCCGGCCGCGCGCATTCGGTCAGTCGCGCAGTCGCTCAGGCGCAGGCGCAGGTGCACACGCAGACGCAGACGCAGACGCAGCAGCGTCAGCGCGTGACGTGCAACCCAGCGGTCTCGAGCTCGGCCAGCTGCCAGCCGAGCCACGGGCTCCAGGCGAACGGCGCACCGGCGACGGCCTGCCTGAGAGAATCCTCGGACAGCCAGGCCCACTCGGCGACCTCGTCGTCCGCGGGCGCCGGGGTGTCGTCGGTCACGGCACGGAAGACGGGGCAGACCTCGTTCTCGACGATGCCCGACGCGTCGACCGCGCGGTACCGGAACTCCGGCAGCACGACCTCGACGTCACGGATGGTGATGCCGAGTTCGCGAGCGGCGCGACGGGCGATCGCGTCCTCGAAGGACTCGTCCGGACCGGGGTGACCGCAGAAGGTGTTCGTCCACACCCCCGGCCAGGTCTTCTTCGACAGCGCTCGTCGGGTCACCAGGACGTCGCCGTCGGTGTTCCGGACGTGGCACGAGAAGGCCAGGTGCAGGGGCGTGTGGGCAGTGTGGACCGTGAACTTGTCCGCCGTGCCGATCGGGGTACGGTCGTCGGACAGGAGCACCACGGATTCAGGGAAAGCGTTCATCTGAGTCGATAGGTTAGGCCAATGAGCGAGGAAGCGACCACCGTGCCGCACATCGACCTCGCGCTCGTCGACGACTGCCTCGAGCGCTTCTTCGCCGTGTCGTCGGCGCGCGCCGAGCGCTACGGCCGACCGTCGGAAGAGCTGTGGCGCGTGCTCCGCAAGGCGAGCATGGGCGGCAAGCGCTTCCGGCCACGCATGGTCATGACCGCGTACGCCGGCATGGGCGGCACCGACGCGCACGCCGCCGCCAACGTCGCGGCGGCCTACGAACTCCTGCACACCGCGCTGGTGGTGCACGACGACGTCATCGACCGTGACTGGTCGCGCCGCGGGCAGCCGAACGTCGCCGGGTCGTTCCGTGACAACGGGACGACGGGTGGCCTGCCGTTGCCGACCGCCGAGCACCGGGGGATGAGCGCCGCTGTGATCGCCGGTGACCTGGCGCTCGCCGGGGCACCTCGGTTCATCGAGGCCGCGGGGGTCGACGGCGCCCGGCGTGAGCGGTTGCTCGAGCTGTTCGACGAGGCCGTGTTCGCCAGCGCCGCCGGCGAGATGACCGACGTCGACCTGGCACTCGGGGTGATGCCGACGGTGGACGAGGTCCTGGCGATGGAGCGTGCGAAGACGAGCGTGTACTCGTTCGAGGCACCGCTGCAGTCCGGTGCGGTGCTGGCCGGCGCCGACGAGGAGATCGTCACCGCCCTCGGTGCCTTCGGCCGCGAGATCGGCATCGCGTACCAGATCGTCGACGACCTGCTCGGGGTGTTCGGCGACGAGACCATGACCGGCAAGACCGTGCTCGGCGACCTGCGCGAGGGCAAGCGCACCATGCTCATCGCGTACGCGGCGACCACCGACTGCTGGCCCGACCTCGAGCCGTACCTGGGTGACCCGGACCTGACCGAGGCCCGCGCGGACGAGGTCCGTGCGACCCTGGTGTCCTGCGGTGCGCGCGGCGCCGCGGAAGCACGCGTCGCTGACCACACCGCACTCGCCCGGGCCGAGCTCGCCCGGCTGCCGTACGAACTCGCCGACCGCCTGGAGGCCCTCGTGACCGAACTCGTGGAGCGCGCCCGGTGACCCACAGCACCACCACGGCGACCGGATCCCGTCCGGCTCGCCTCCAGCTCTACGACGCGACGGCCGAGGCCGCGTCGGGTGTCGTCATCGACCGGTACTCCACGTCCTTCGGCCTGGCGAGCCGCATGCTCGCCCGCGACACGCGCGAGCACATCCGCAACGTCTACGCGCTGGTCCGCGTCGCGGACGAGGTCGTCGACGGCCCCGCGACCGAGGCCGGGCTCGACCGCGAGCTCGCCCGGACCGTGCTCGACGAGCTCGAGGCCGACACCGAACGGGCCATCGCGCTCGGCTTCTCGGTGAACCCGGTGGTCCACGCCTTCGCCCGCACCGCCCGCACCACCGGCTTCGGCGCCGAGCTCACCGCCCCGTTCTTCGCCTCGATGCGCATGGACCTCGAGCGCACCGAGCACGACGACGCCTCGTTCGACGCGTACGTGTACGGCTCGGCCGAGGTCGTGGGCCTGATGTGCCTGCGTGCGTTCGTGTACCGCGCGGGCAAGCCGACGTTCGACCAGGCCGAGCTCGTCGCCGGGGCGCGTGCGCTCGGTGCGGCGTTCCAGAAGGTGAACTTCCTGCGTGACCTGCACGCCGACTTCGAGGTGCTCGGTCGCTCGTACTTCCCGGGCGTCGACATCCGTTCCTTCGACGAGGCCACGAAGCACCGCCTGGTCGCCGACGTGCAGGCAGACCTCGACCACGCCGCGCGGACGATCCGGCTGCTGCCGGCCGATGCCCGCAACGCCGTCGGGCTCGCACACGCGCTCTTCCAGGAACTCAACGACCGACTCGCGCGCACCCCGGCGAGCCGTCTCGTCACGACGCGCGTGCGCGTCCCCAACCCGGTGAAGGTCCGCCTCGCGGCACAGGTCCTCGCCGGACGTGGACCGCTCCGGTCGCGCGCAACCACCCACCGGCCGGGAGGCTCGTCATGACCCCGCCCCGCGCCTCCCGACCGAAGACGGTCGCCCCCACCACCCGGCGCAAGGTGCCGGCACGTCGTGCCGTCGTCATCGGCGGCGGCATCAGCGGCCTGGCGGCCGCTGCGCTGCTCGCCCGCGACGGCTTCTCGGTGACGGTGCTCGAGCAGCGCACGCAGCTCGGCGGCCGTGCCGGTTCGTGGGAGCAGGACGGGTTCCGGTTCGACACCGGGCCGTCGTGGTACCTCATGCCCGAGGTGTTCGACCATTTCTTCCAGCTGCTCGGCACGTCAGCCGAGGCCGAGCTCGACCTGGTGAAGCTCGACCCCGGCTACCGCGTCTACAGCGAGGGCCACGACGAGCCGATCGACCTGCGCGCCGACGCCGAGGCCAACATCGAGCTGTTCGAGTCCATCGAGCCCGGTGCCGGCGAGCGGATGCGGAAGTACCTGGCGTCGGCCGAGGACACCTACCGGATGGCCGTCCGCCGGTTCCTGTACACGACGTTCCAGGACCTCACGAAGCTCGCGGCACCCGACGTGCTCCGGCGCCTGCCGAAGCTCGCGCGCCTGCTGCTCGAGCCGCTCTCGACCTTCGCCGAGACCGCCGTGCGCGATCGCCGCCTGTGGCAGATCCTCGGCTACCCGGCGGTGTTCCTCGGCACGAGCCCGTACGCGGCGCCGAGCATGTACCACCTGATGAGCCACCTGGACCTGTCCGACGGCGTGCTCTACCCGAAGGGCGGCATCACCGAGGTGATCTCCGCCGTCGAGCGGGTCGCCCGTGCCGAGGGCGCGAAGATCATCGCCGGTGCGAAGGTCGAACGGATCGTCGTCGAGGACGGCGTCGCCACCGGTGTCGTCCACCGCGACCGCGACGGCGTGCAGCACACGGCCCCCGCGGACCTCGTGGTCAGCGCGGCCGACCTGCAGCACACCGAGATGCAGCTGCTCGAGCGGGAGCACCGCACCCACGGTGCCGACCATTGGAAGAAGCGCGACCCGGGGCCGAGCGCGGTGCTCGTGTACCTGGGCATCGACGGTCCGACGCCGGGGCTGCTGCACCACACCCTGATGTTCACCGCGGACTGGAAGGCCAACTTCGGCGCGATCTTCGGGGACGACCGGCACGTGCCGGACCCCGCGTCGATCTACGTCTGCGCCCCGTCCGAGACCGACCCGAGCGTCTCCCCGCCCGGCACCAGCAACCTGTTCATCCTGGTGCCCCTGCCCGCCGACCTGTCGATCGGCAAGGGTGGCATCGACGGCGCCGGCGACTACCAGGTCGAGCAGATCGCCGACCGTGCGATCGACGTGCTGGCCGAGCGTGCCGGGGTGCCGGACCTGCGCGACCGCATCCGGGTCCGTCGCACCATCGGGCCCCGCGACTTCGCCGACGACCTGAACGCCTGGAGCGGCTCGATGCTCGGTCCGGCGCACACGCTGAAGCAGAGCGCGTTCTTCCGCGAGAAGAACGCGTCGAAGAAGGTCGAGGGGCTGTACTACGTCGGCGCCTCGACGATCCCGGGCATCGGTCTGCCGATGTGCCTGATCAGCGCCGAGGTCCTGCTCAAGCGCATCCACGGCGACCGGAGCACCGAGCCGCTGCCGACACCCCTCGGGGCCCCGAGGGACCGGACCGAGACCGCCTGATGCCCGGGCTGTACCTCGCCGGCCTGGTGGTGTCCCTGGTCGGCATGACCGTGCTGGACGCCCGCTTCCGGTTGTTCTTCTGGCGGGCGCCGTGGCGGGCGGCGGCCGTGACGGTCGTCGGGGTCGCGTTCTTCATGGTGTGGGACATCGCCGGTGTCGCGGCCGGCATCTTCTTCATCGGGCCGCAGAACCTGCTCACCGGGGTGCTCCTGGCGCCCGAGGTCCCGCTCGAGGAGCTCTTCTTCCTGCTGCTGCTCTGCTACTCGACGATGGACCTGGTCGGGTTCGTCCGGCCGCTCGTCCAGCGGGCGACCGACCGGCGGCAGGCGTGAACGGCGCCGGGGCGTACGCGCTCCTGGCCCTGCCGTTCTTCGGCGTCACGGCCGTCGTCGGCGTCATCGCCGGGGTCGTCGCCGCGCGCCGTGCACGCGCCGCGGGTCGGCTGCCCGCGGTGGGTCGCCGGGTCGCGGTGCTCACGTCCGTGATCGCGGGCATCGCGCTGCTGGTGATGACGATGGTGTTCGACAACGTCATCGTCACGCTGCGCATCGTCGCCTACGACCCCTCGCTCATCAGCGGTGCGAAGATCGGTGCGATCCCGGTCGAAGACCTCGCCTACGCGATGTCCGCCATCGTGCTGCTGCCCAGCCTGTGGGTCCTGTTCGACCGGACCGGCGCGCGCCCCGCGCCCCACCCGACCCCAGCACCAGCACCAGCGGAGCCAGCACCAGCAGAGGACACGAAGTGAACGCCAGCACCGCCTCCAGGCCGTCGACCCTGCGCGCCCTGTTCGTGTCGTCGCGGCCGATCAGCTGGGTGAACACCGCGTACCCGTTCGGCGCGGCGTACCTGCTCGGCAGCGGGGTCGGCGTCGAGGGCGGCGGCGGGTTCTCGCTGATCGCGTTCCTGGTCGGTGTCGTGTACTTCCTGGTGCCCTACAACCTGGCGATGTACGGCATCAACGACGTCTTCGACTACGAGTCCGACCTGCGCAACCCGCGGAAGGGCGGCGTCGAGGGCGCCCTGCTCGACAGGAGCGTGCACCGTGCCACGCTGTGGGCCGTCGTCGTCACGAACGTCCCCTTCCTCGTCGCGCTCGTGGTGCTCGGCGCGGTCAGCGGCAACGGTCCGTGGTCGTGGCTCGTCCTGGCGATCAGCGTCTTCGCGGTCATCGCGTACTCGGCGCCGGGGCTGCGGTTCAAGGAGAAGCCGTTCCTCGACTCGCTCACGTCGAGCACGCACTTCGTCTCGCCGGCGATCTTCGGTCTCGCCCTCGCGGGGCCGCACTGGACCGGCGAGCTCGTCGCCGTGTGCATCGCGTTCTTCCTGTGGGGCGTGGCCTCGCACGCGTTCGGTGCCGTGCAGGACGTCCTGGCCGACCGGGCCGGCGGCATCGGCTCGGTCGCCACCGTCATCGGTGCGCGGGCGACCGTGCGGCTGGCCTTCGTCGCGTACCTGGTCGCCGGCGTCGCCCTGCTGTTCTCGGCGTTCCCCGGGCCGATCGCCGCGATCGTGGTCCTCCCGTACGCGCTCAACGTGCTGCCGTGGTGGAACATCACCGACCAGGGCGCCGAGGCCGCGAACGCCGGCTGGAAGCGGTTCCTCTGGATCAACTACCTGGCGGGCTTCATCGTCACGATGGCACTCATCGCGTACGCCTACACGCACTGACAGACTGGACGCACGCACCGCGGCGACCGTGGTGCGACACCAGCCACGACGGCAGCCACGAAGGAGTGCACGCATGAGCGTCCGGATCATCCACGTCGGTCTCGGAGGGTGGGGCGGCAACTGGGCCCGCACCGCCATCCCAGAGGTGTCGGAAGTGCAGGTGGCCGGGATCGTCGACCCGTCGGCGCCGACGCTCGAGGCCGTGCGGACCGACCTCGGGCTCCCGGCCTCCGCCGCGTTCGCGTCCCTGACCGAGGCGCTCGCCACGGTCGAGGCCGATGCCGTCGTCATCACCGCCCCGGCCGTGACGCACGTGCCGCTCGCGCTCGAGGCGCTCGAGGCCGGCAAGCACGTCCTGGTCGAGAAGCCGTTCGCGAACACCACCGACGAGGCCGTCACTGCGGTCCGCCGCGCCGAGGAGCTCGGCCTGGTGCTGCAGGTCAGCCAGAACTACCGCTGGTACCCGGCACCGCGGGTCGTGCAGGAGATGCTCGAGGCCGACGTCGTCGGTGAGGTCTCCGCGATCAACGTCGACTTCCGGCAGTGGGACAACGACCAGCCCGCCGAGACGTACCCGCACTACCGGTTCCCGCACGCGATGATCAACGACATGGCGATCCACCACTTCGACCTGCTCCGGATGATCACCGGGCAAGAGGCCGTCCGCGTCTTCGCCAAGGCCAGCTACCCCGCCTACAGCAAGTACCAGGACGAAGCGGTCGCCTCGATGATCATCGAGCTCGACGGCGGCACGGTCGTCAACTACCGCGGCAGCTGGCTGAGCCGCGGCCCGCGCACCGCGTGGGCCGGCGAGTGGAGCATCGAGGGTGAGGACGGCGAAGTCTGGTTCACGAGCCGCGACGGCGAGCCGAACGCCGTTGCCGGCGACCGGGTGACCGTCCGCCGCACCCAGGACGACGAGGCCGAAGTGGTCGAGCTCCCCGTGCTCGCACACACCGACCGCCAGGGCGGCCTGCAGGCGTTCGCCCGCTCGGTGCAGGGCGGCCCCGCCCCGGAGACGAGTGGGCGCGACAACCTGCGGAGCCTCGCGCTGATGGAGGCCGCCGGCCGCTCCGCGGCGTCCGGCCTGCCCGAGGACGTCGTCGTCCCGTCCTGACCGCACCCACCGACGGCCTGGAGGCACGGGGCGGGCCCGCACCGCGCCTCCAGGCCGTCGTCGGTCGCTCCACCGCGTCGGGGACCTTTCGCGCTCACCGACAGTCCACGCGTCGGAGCGCCCGTGACGTGTCGCTGCGCGCGTGGACTCGCGAGCCGGTTTCGCGTCAGGCGGCGCCGGCCGCCCGCCGCGCCTGCGCGACGGCCCGCCGCACGCCGAGCGACCAGGCTGGCCCGTGGCCCGGCAGCACGTGCTTCGCCTCGGTGTCCGCCAGCAGCTCGAGCGACGCGACCGCCGTGTCGACGTCCGACGTCGCCGCAGGTGCGACGATCCGCGGTCCGATCCCGCCGGTGTACGGGTCGAAGGTGACGAGCGCGTCCCCGGCGATCACGGCGTCGCGGTCGGCGAAGTGCAGGGCCACGTGCCCGTCGGTGTGCCCGGGTGTCTCGATGATCCACGGGGTGCCCGGCACGTCGGCGCGGTTCTCCAGCGGCTCGGTGTCGGCGATGCCGTCGACCGTGGCCGCACCGGCGAGCAGCATCCGACCCAGGGGACGCAGGCCGCCCGGGTGCAGCGCCACGAACCCGAAGCGGTTCGCCTGGGGCCGGTACGAGTACGGGTGCGCGGCGAGGTGCCGGTCGCCCGGGTGCACGAAGACGGGCGTGCCCCAGTCGCGGTGCATCCGTGCAGCGGTTCCGACGTGGTCGAAGTGCCCGTGCGTGAGCAGCAGGCCCTCCACCCGATCGGGCGTGTAGCCCAGGTCGTGCACGGCGAGCTGCAGGTGCGGCCACGCGGCGGGCAACCCCGCGTCGATGACGAGCAACCGGTCGCCGGTCTCGACGAGGTACGTGTTGGTGTGTGCGATCTCGAGGCGGTGGATCCCCTCGGCGGTGTCCCGGAAGAGCATGTGCGGCACGGTAGGCGCGGGCTGCTGGGCAGCATCCCGGGTGGGACGTGTACGAAATGGGGAATGGCCAAGGACAGTCTGCCCGAGCTCGAACTCGCCAACGTGCGCACGCGCGAGCGCATCACGGACACCGTGACGGAGCTGAAGCGGCGCGCGGACCTGCCCGCCCGCACCCGTCTGGCGGTCGCCAAGACGAAGCAGCGGTGGCACCGCGACCCCACGCCCCTGGTGGCGATGGGGCTGACCGGCCTGACCGGTGTCGCGGCGATCGTCCTCGGCATCGCGCTGCGGAACAAGCCCGCCGGGCACCTGGCGCAGCCACCGGCGAGCTCGGCTTTCACCGCGCTGCTGCCGTTCGGCGCTCGGGGCGACGCCCCGTCGGCACAGGAGCGGGCGCAGGGCGGTCGGAAGGATCGCAAGGCACGGGCGAAGGCCGCCGAGGAAGCCCTCGAGCGTGACCCGGCGCACCGGGGCCGCGTGAAGCAGCAGGTCGGCATCGCAGCGGTGCAGCGACGCGCGAACAAGAACCGCAAGCAGGCGGTCAAGCGGTCGAAGGCGGCCGTGAAGGCGAGAGGCTAGTCCCATGGCGCACGAAGAGCAGAAGCCGGACCCGGACGACTCCCGGAAGCCCGACAACCCCACCGACCTGAAGAAGCCGACGCTCGTCTACACGCTGAAGAAGACGCTGCGCGAGTTCACGAGCGACCAGTGCACCGACCTGGCCGCGAGCCTGACGTACTACTCGGTGCTCGCGCTGTTCCCCGGGCTGCTGGCGGTCGTGTCGATCCTGGGCCTGGTGTCGGACCCGGCGAAGACCATCGACACCCTGCTCCAGGTCATCCGCAACATCGGCGGCGGTGACGTCGCGAACCTGCTCAAGGACCCGGTGAACGGCCTCGTCCGCTCGCCCGCCGCCCCCGTGACCTTCATCGTCGGTCTGCTCGGTGCGCTCTGGTCGGCCTCCGGCTACGTCGGCGCCTTCGGCCGCTCGATGAACCGGATCTACAACGTCCGCGAGGGCCGGCCGATCTGGAAGCTCCGCCCGACCATGCTCGGCGTCACGGTGACCACCGTCGTCCTGCTCGTGGTCGGCCTGCTCGTGCTGGTGAGCGGGCCGCTCGCCCGGAGCTTCGGCGACGTCATCGGCCTGGGCGACGTCGCCGCGACCGTGCTGCTGATCGTGCAGTGGCCGATCCTGCTCGTCATCGCGATCATCGTCGTCGCGGTGCTCTACTACTGGTCGCCGAACGTCAAGCAGCCGAAGTTCCGCTGGGTCAGCGGCGGGTCGATCCTGGCGATCCTCATCTGGGTCATCGCGAGCGTCGGCTTCGGGTTCTACGTCGGGAACTTCTCGAACTACAACGCCACGTACGGCTCCCTGGGTGGGGTCATCGTGTTCCTGCTGTGGATCTGGATCACGAACAACGCCCTGCTCTTCGGTGCCGAGTTCGACGCCGAGATCGAGCGGGGCCGCGAGCTGCAGGCCGGCATCCGTGCAGAGGAGGACATCCAGCTCCCCGAGCGCGACACCCGCCAGATCGAGAAGCAGGACGAGCAGCGCGCGCAGGACGTGCTCGAGGGCATCCGCATCCGCCAGGGCGTCGACAACGACTGACCGTCGCGCGTCCGACCGGCGCTGACGGGCGCTCTCCGGTTCGGGACGCTACGGTGCGAGCGTGCCGTCCTTCCTCGAGGGGCTCCCGTTCCGGTGGCTCGTCCTCGCGCTCTTCGCGATCGTGTTCTGCCGTGCGCAGGCCACGTACTGGGTCGCGCGGCTCGCGGTGACGGGTGCGTCCCGCTCGCGGTGGGGCGGGTGGCTGCGGTCGCCGGCGGTCCGTCGTGGTTCGGCGCTGCTCGACCGCTGGGGCCTGCCCGTCGTCACGGTGAGCTTCGTGGTGGTCGGCCTGCAGACGGTGATGAACGCCGCAGCAGGGCTGGCACGGGTCGCCTGGTGGCGGTACACGATCGCGATGGTCCCTGGCTGCGTCGCGTGGGCCTTCCTGTACGCGACCGTCGGGCTCGCCGTGTTCTGGGCGGTCGTCGCGGCGCTCGCCGGCTCGCCGTGGGGCATCGTGGCGCTCGCTGGTCTCGTGGTCGTCGCCGGCGTCGCACTGACGGTCCTGCGTCGTCGCCGTGACCGCACAGGAGGCCCGGCCCGGCTTCCGTAGGCTGGCCTCCGTGACGACAGACCAGCTCCAGAACCGTCCGGTCGCCCTGGTGACCGGAGCCACCCGCGGCATCGGCCGCGCGATCGCCGCCGACCTCGGCCGCACCCACCACGTGCTCGTGGGCGGCCGGTCCGCCGACGCCGTCAACGCCCTCGTCCAGGAACTGCCGAGCGCGGCGCCGTTCGTCGGTGACCTGGGCGCGGGCGAGGTCCCGGCGCTGCCGGCACGGCTCGACGTGCTCGTGCACTCCGCCGGCGTCGAGCAGGGCACCACCGTCGCCGACACCCCGCGCGCGGTGTGGGAGCAGGTCTTCGCGACGAACGTGTTCGCGGTCGCCGAGCTCACCCGGCTGGCGCTACCGGCACTGCGGGCGGCCCGGGGCATCGTCGTGCCGATCAACAGCGGCTCCGGGTTCCACTCGGGCCCCGGCGGTGGCGTGTACGCGGCGTCGAAGTTCGCGCTGCGGGCCTTCGCCGATGCCCTGCGGGAAGAGGAGCGGGCGAACGGCGTGCGGGTGTCGAGCGTGCACCCGGGCCGGACCGACTCGGACATGCAGCGGCAGCTCGTGGCGAAGCTCGGGGAGTCCTACGACACCGACTACTACCTGGCGCCCGAGGACGTCGCCGCCGCGGTCCGCACCGTCGTCGACCTGCCCGAGCGCGGCACCGTCGAGTCGCTCGCGATCCGACCGACCCGACGGCGCTGACGCGCTGACGGCGACGGCGACGGCACCGACGACCGACTACCGCAGCTCGATCCGTTCGTCGAGCTCGAGCCGTTCCAGGAACATCTCGTCGTGGCTCACCACGACGAGTGCACCCCGGTAGGCCCGCAGCGCGTCCACGAGCTGGTCGACGCTCGTCAGGTCGAGGTCGTTCGTGGGCTCGTCGAGCACGAGCAGCTGCGGTGGCGGGTCGGCGAGCACCAGGGCAGCCAGCGCAACCCGGAACCGTTCCCCGCCGGACAGGTCCCCGGCCGGACGGTCGACGGTGTCGCCGCGCACCAGGAACTTCGCCAGCCGGTTCCGGACCTCGGCGACGGGCACGTGCGGGGCGTCCCGGCGCACGTTGTCGAGCACCGTGGCGGTGTCGTCCAGGCTGTCCTTCCGCTGCGGCAGGTACGCGATCCGGTCGACGTGGGCGACGGCCGTGGTCGCCGGCAGCGGGTGCTCCCGGGCCGCGGGGTCGCCGACGAGCTGCTCGAGCAGCGTGGACTTGCCGACGCCGTTGTCCCCGGTGACGGCGATCCGCTCCGGCCCCTGCACGATGACGTCCCGTCCGCGGACGGTCACGGTGGCGATCCGACGCGATGCCGGCACGTCCGGGTCGGGCAGGGTGACGTGGATCGACTCGTCGTCGCGCAGACGGAGTTCGGCCTCACGCTTGGACGCAAGTGCGGCAGCTTCGTCGTCCGCGTACCCGACGCGCAGTCGACCGGCGGTCTCCTGCGCCTTCTTCCGCTGCTCGTTCGCCAGGATCTTCGGCATCGAGCGGCCCGCCTTCTCGCCGGCCTTGGC
Source organism: Curtobacterium sp. MEB011 (assembly GCF_030209655.1). Taxonomy (NCBI): domain Bacteria; kingdom Bacillati; phylum Actinomycetota; class Actinomycetes; order Micrococcales; family Microbacteriaceae; genus Curtobacterium; species Curtobacterium sp. MEB011. Next base: position 93,585 of record NZ_JARVRN010000001.1, read on the forward strand.
ACGACGCGCGATCTTCGTCTCCGCCTCGATGCGCTGCCGTTTCTCGGTGCGGTGCCGCTGATCGGCGACGCGGACCTCGCGCTCGACGGCCGCCTGCTGCACGGCGAGGTGCTCCTCGAACGCGCTGAAGGTCCCGCCGAACACGGTCACCGCCCCGGCGCGGAGCTCCACGGTCTCGTCGACGTGTTCCAGGAGTTCCCGGTCGTGACTGACGAGCACCAGGGTGCCGCGCCAGTCGTCGACCAGGTCGAGGAGCAGCCCGCGGGCCCGGCGGTCCAGGTTGTTCGTGGGCTCGTCCAGGAACACGATCGGTCGCGCGCGCAACCGCACCCCGGCGACGGCGACGAGCACGGACTGCCCGCCGGACAGCGTCGACACCGGCCGGTCGAGGTCGGTGCCGTCGAGCCCGACCCGGTCGAGCACCGCGGCGGCCCGTTCCTCCAGGTCCCAGTCGTCGCCGACCGCCTCGAGTTGTGCGGCCGTGGCGTCCCCGGCCAGGACGGCCCGGAGCGCGGTGAGTGTGGGCCGGATGCCGAGCAGGTCGGCGACGGTGTCGTCCGCGCTGGCGTGGGCCCACGCCGCCGGTTCCTGATCGACGCGCCAGCGGCGATCAGGCCGTGCCGGTGGGGAGAGTCGTTGCGGCAGGTGGTCGACGGGACCCGACGTCGCGATGCTGCCCGACGTGGGGTGGAGCCGGCCGGTCGCGAGCCGGACCAGCGTGGACTTGCCGGCCCCGTTCCTCCCGACCAGGCCGGTCCGGCCACGTCCGAAGGCGGCGGTGAGGTGGTCGAGCGCGACGGTGCCGTCGGGCCAGGCGAAGGTGACGTCGTGCAGGACGACGGACGGACTGGTGGGCATGGAGGTGTCTCCCGGTGTCGATGCTGGGCGCACGACACCGAGGCCACCGCGGTGCGGTGGAGCGCCCGACGGGGCGCGCGATCACGGTGTCAGCGCGTGGGCTGAGCGGTACCGGTGATCGACAGCAATCCGTCTGCTTCCGTCGGGGGACCCCCGTGTCCGCCATCCGTTCCGCCGGTCGGTCTCCCGCCCCGGCGGCCCCGCGATGACGACGAGGTGACCTCCACGGTAATCCCGTGACACGGGCGCCCGCAAGGGATGACAGGCTGGGGGCATGCCGGAGAACCTGTTGCCGACCCCGTCGTCGAACCCCGAGACCCTGCTGCCCGCCGAGCCGGAGGTGACCGCCGCGATCGAGGCGGACGCCCCCGTCGCCAGCGTGGTGGTGTCCCACCCGTCGTCGAGCCTGGCGTGGGCGCTGCTCGCCGACGAAGCGTGGGCGCGCGGCGCGACCCTGGAGTCCTACGCGTACGCCCGTGTCGGGTACCACCGCGGGCTCGATGCCCTGCGCAAGGCCGGCTGGCGCGGTGTCGGCCCGGTGCCGTGGTCGCACGAACCGAACCGTGGCGTGCTGCGGGCGTTGTTCGCCCTGCACCGTGCGGCCGAGGCGATCGAGGAGCCCGGCGAGGCTGAGCGCCTGACCGACTTCCTGAACGCGAGCGACCCCGAGGCGCTGCGCGCCCTGTCCGCCGGCGCGTAGGGCCCACACGCAAAACACCGGTGTTCACACTGCACGCCGCGGGATGCGGGTGTGCAACGTGCGAACACCGGTGTTTTGCGAGAGCCGACCCCGCCTAGCCCAGCAGCACGCTCCAACTGAACGCCTGCGGCCAGAGCTGGTGCTCCGGCAGCACGTCGAGCCCGCACGCCCGGCTGCCGAGCCCGTGCTGCGCGGCGTCGAGGTACAGGTACAGGTGGTCCGACGTCGGCAGCTCGTACGGGTGCTCGGCGCGGTCGATCTGCTGCGCGGTCCACGGCGACAGGGTGAATCCCGCACGGTGCGACCCAACGGTCGACACCGTGAACGGCCCGACGGACAACGAACGCAGGTCGGGCCGGTGCCCGGTCTCCTGCGGTCGCGAGTATTCCACCCCGAGCGAGCGCACCGGCGCGGTGAACCGCCCGACCCGGGCAGCGTGCGAGGAATCGGCGTACGACTCGAGCGGTCCGGTCCCGAACCAGGTTGCGTCCCCGTCCGCCAGCGACGCCGGCAGGTCGAACCGCACCCCGATCCGCGGCCACGTGACGTCCCACGCGCCGAACGGCACGGCGTCGGTCTGTAGCACGAGCCCGTCGGACGTCAGGGTCCAGCGGTGCGTGACCTCGAGGCCCCACCCGCTGTTCGCCGCCGCGACGCGCACGTGCTGCTCCAGACCGGAGTCGGTGCGCGACACCGACACCAGCCGGTGCGTCAGCCGGTCCAGCCCGCGATCGCGCCAGCGCGTCGCCGACGGGGGCGCCGTCGGGTCGCCGACACCGTGCGTGAGCACCGGGTCCGCGGTCTCGTAGCCGCCCTGTGACGCCAGGCTGTCGTTGTCGGTCGGTGCGCGCCAGAGTTCCAGGCGGGGCCCGGCCACCTCGTGGCCCTTCCAGGACGCCAGGTCACCGCGCGCGTTGAACGTGCCGTCGCCCAGGTGGTCGCCGTCCCACCCTTGCCTGGAGGCCCGTGGTGCGTCCGCCGCGCGCGCCGCGACGAGCCGCTGGGTGCGTGCGACGACGTGGCCGGTGTCCGCCCACGCGGTCGGCCCCGCCAGTTCCACGGTCAGGTCGAACCAGAGCTCGTCGCCGGGTGCGAGTTCGGACGTGGCCGCGTCGAGCACCTCCGCGGGCACCGGGACCGTCGCCGACGCACGTGCGGCGACGATGCCCGTGGACAGGCGCCCCGAGGCCTCGACCGCGCCGTTCCGCGACAGGGTCCAGCAGAGCCGGAGCCCGGCGGTCGAGGCCGAGTGGTACCGGTTCTCGACCAGCACCGTGGTGTCCGAGACCGCCAGGCGGATCGGGGCCACGACGGCCGCGAACTCGGCGAGCCCCGGGGTCGGGGTGTCGTCGGGCAGCACCAGGCCGTCCATCACGAAGTTGCCGTCGTGCACGACCTCGCCGAAGTCGCCGCCGTACGCGTAGTAGTCCTCGCCGGTGGGTGTCTTCGCGAGCAGGCCGTGGTCCCGCCACTCCCACACGAACCCGCCGTGCAGCCGCGGGTACCGGTCGACCAGGGCTTCGTACTCGGCGATCTGCCCGGGGCCGTTGCCCATGGCGTGCACGTACTCGCAGTGGATGAAGGGCTTCGACTTCTGGCGCGCCGCCTCGGCCGGGCCGCAGCCGAGCAGGGGCGTCGGGGTGCCGCCGCCGATGGACTCGGTCTCCTGCAGCGTCGGGTACATCCGCGAGTAGACGTCGGTGTACTCGCCCGTGTAGTCGCCCTCGTAGTGCACGGGGCGCTCGGCGTCGCGGTGGTGCACCCACTGCGACATCGCCGCGAGGTTCCGGCCGGTGCCGGACTCGTTGCCGAGCGACCACATCACGATCGACGCGTGGTTCTTGTCGCGCTCGACGGTGCGGGCGATGCGGTCGAGGTAGGCCTCGGCCCACGCCGGGTCGTCGGAGGGGTTGCCGACCCAGTCGGTGAACAGGAACCCGTGGGTCTCCAGGTCGCACTCCAGGACCACCCAGAACCCGAGCTCGTCGGCCAGGTCGAGCACGCGGGGGTGCGGCGGGTAGTGCGAGGTGCGGATGGCGTTGACGTTGTGCCGCTTCATCAGCGCCATGTCGGCGCGGGCGTGCTCCTCGTCGAACACCCGGCCGCGCACGGGGTGGGTCTCGTGCCGGTTCACGCCGTGGAACACCACGCGCTCACCGTTCACCAGGAACCGGTCGCCGACGATCGACACGGTGCGGAACCCGAGCCGGAGCGAGACGGCCTCGCCGCCGGCGGTACCGCCGGCGTCGGTGCCCGTCGACAGCGTCGCGTCGTACAGCTTCGGCAGCTCGGCGCTCCACGGCTCGACGCCCTCGACCTCGATCGGTGCGACGTCGTCGGCCGTTGCCCAGGTCACGTCGAGGCCCAGGTCGGGCACCGCGAACCGCACCGGGAACACCGCGTCGAGCGTCGGGAACGTGATCGTGCCGGTCCCCGTCTCCGGGCGCCCCGACGCCGCGGTGCCCGCCGATGCAGCCGTGCCGAGCGTCGCCTGCCAGCCGGCCTGGACGAACACGTCGTCGATCGCCGCCGTGGGCCGGGCGAGCAGCGTGACGTCGCGGAAGATGCCCGGCAGCCACCACTGGTCCTGGTCCTCCAGGTAGGACGCCGCCGACCACTGGTGCACCCGGACCGCGAGCTCGTTCGCTCCCGGCCGCACCAGGTCGGTGACGTCGAACTCGGTCGCCAGGCGCGAGCCCGTCGACCAGCCCACGAGCGTCCCGTTCAGCCACACCCGGAAGTGCGACTCGACCCCGTCGAACCGCAGCAGCACCCGGCCGGCGGCGTCGAACGACGACGGCAGCTCGAACGTGCGGCGGTGGTCCCCGGTCGGGTTCTCCTCCGGCGGGTGCGGCGGGTCGATCGGGAACGGGTACTGCAGGTTCGTGTAGCTCGGCGCACCGTGGCCGTGCAGTACCCAGTGCGACGGCACCGGGAGCTCGCCCCAGGCCGGGTCGTCGTCCTCCCCACCCTCGGTCGCGAAGTCCTCGGAGACCGAGGCGACGGGCGACCACCGGAACCGCCAGTCCCCGTTCAGCGACAGGGACGGGGCGTCGGTGTGCAGCCAGGCACGGGGTGCCAGCCGCGAGTCGGAGCCGGGTGCGGTGGACGAGAGTGCGGAGTGGGTCAACCCTTGACCGATCCTTCCGTGAGGCCTCCACGCCAGAAGCGCTGGAGGACGATGATGGCGATGACGAGCGGGATGACCGAGACGAGCACCCCGCCGGTGGTGAGCTGGTAGAACTCCGGCAGGCGGTCGACCTGCGAGCGCCAGTTGTTCAGACCCAGTGTTATCGGGTACAGCTTCTGGTCTGCCAGCATGATGAGCGGCAGGAAGAAGTTGTTCCAGATCCCGACTACCTGGAACAGGAACACGGTGACGAGCGCAGGGGTCATCTGCCGGAGCACCACGGTGTGGAAGATCCGCAGCTCACCGGCACCGTCGATGCGTGCCTGTTCGAGCAGGGTCGTGTCCACCGAGGCCGCGGCGTACACCCGGCACAGGAACAGGCCGAACGGCGACACCAGGCTCGGGATGAGCACGCTCCAGTACGTGTCGGTCAGCCCCATGGTCGAGAACAGCAGGAACAGCGGCAGCGCCGTCGCGGTCCCCGGCACGAGCACGCCGCCGAGGATCGTGCCGAACACGAACTGGCGCCCCCGGAAGTCGTACTTCGCCAGCGCGTACCCGCCGGCCGCGGCGAAGTAGGTCGCCAGGACCGCACCGACGCCGGAGTACAGGATGCTGTTCGCGATCCACCGGACGAAGATGCCGCCGTCGTAGGTGAACACCTGCTGCAGGTTGCTCCAGAGCGCGAACTCGCCGCCGAACCAGAACCCGTTCGTCGAGAACAGCGCGCCCGTGGTCTTCGTCGCCGCGATGACGACCCAGTACAGCGGGACGATGAAGTACAGCGCGACGACGACGAGGATCCCCGTGACGACGATCTGCGAGCGTGGGGACCGGTCGAGCTTCCGGCGCGCGCTGGAGCTCTGGGAGACGCGCCAGCGGCTCCGCGACGCCAGCGCCGAAGGAGCCTGCGACTGAGGGACATCCGGTAGGGACACCTTCGAGGTCGATTCCGTGGATGTCATCGGTCAGTCCCTTCGGTGGTCGCGACGCGACCGGCCTGGAGGCCCGGGTCGGCTTGGGTGGTGACCGTGCTGCCCGCCGCAGCGCGCGTCTGGAGCGCGGTGCGGGCCTCCCGGCCGTCGCGCCGTGCGCGCTTGCGTCGGTCGCGTTCGTCCTTGGGTGGACGGTTCGTCAGCGCGAGGAACGTGAACGACAGGATGAACGCGGCCAGGGCGATGATGACCGCCTGCGCACTGGCGACGCCGTACTCGTTGAACGCGAACGCGTTCGTGTAGGCGGCGTAGTTCGGCGTGTACTCGGTGTCGATCGCCGGGGCGACCGTCGACAGGATCTGCGGCTCCGCGAAGAGCTGCAGCGTGCCGATGATCGAGAACACCGTCGTGAGCACCAGGGCCGGCGCGATGAGCGGGATCTGGATCCGCCACGCGACCTGGAACGCGTTGGCGCCGTCCACCTTCGCGGCCTCGTAGACCTCGCCGGGGATGGACTTCAGCTGCGCCACGATGATGAGCATGTTGTAGCCGGTGTACGTCCACGTGACGATGTTCGCGATCGACCACAGCACGCTGTTGGCGCCGAGGAAGTCCGGCTGCAGCCCCATCGACTGCAGCAGCGACACGATCGGCGACAGACCGGGCACGTACAGGAACGACCACAGGATCGTGGCGATGACCCCGGGGACGCCGTAGGGCATGAAGTAGACCGCCCGGAAGAAGCCCGGCCAGCGTGCGCTCGCCGACTCGAGCAGCAGCGCGAGGATCGTGCAGGCGATGATCATCACCGGGACCTGGACGATGCCGAAGAGCAGCATGCGGCCGATCGATGCGACGAACCCGCTGTCCTGCAGGGCGATCACGTAGTTGTCGAACCCCGCGAACCGGCCGACCACACCGTCCTCGCCGAACAGGCCCTCGCGGTCGACGGTGGTGAACGACTGGAACAGGGCACTGATGATCGGGATGACGAACGTCAGCAGGAACAGGGCCAGGAACGGGGCGAGCAGGATCCACGGGGCACGCTTCTGCGCGCTCGTGGCCTTCGTGCTCGTGCGGAACGCGGGGGTACTGCCGGCCGGTCGACCGGTGGTCCGTGGGGTGGTGGTCTGCTGGGTCATCGTGCCGTCCTGACGCTGAGGCCCTTGTCCTTGAAGGACTGGACGATCTCCCGCTGGGCGAGCTCCACGGCGTCACTGAGCTTCAGGCCCGAGGTGATCTTGCGGCGGAACTGGTTCTGCAGGCTGGTGAAGGCCGACTGGGTCACCGGGGACCAGGACCAGTCGATGTTCTGCTCCTTCGAGGCCGGCACGAAGACGTCCTCGTTGTAGTTCTGGCCGGAGAACCACTTCGACGGCTTCTCGCGCTGCGCCCCGATGTAGTCGACCGCGGGCGACCAACCGATGCCGCAGTACTTGATCATCGCGTCGATGCCCTCCTTCGAGGTGGTCATCCACGTGATGAACTCGAGCGCTTCCCGCGGGTGCTTCGCGTTCGCCAGCACCGCGGCCGTCGAACCGCCGATGGCGCTCGAGCCGAAGCCGTCGGCGCCCCACTTCTGCATCGGGGCGACCTTCCACTTGCCCTCGCCGCCCTGCACCGACTCGATGAGCGCGTCACCCCAGCTCGCACTGGTGACCGCGGCGATCTTGCCGCTCGCGGCGGCCGCGTACCACCCGGGGGAGTACGCGCCGGCGCTCGTGTCGACGAGCTTGTCGTCGATCACGCCGTCGAAGAAGTCGGCGACCATCAGGGTCTTGTCGTCGGTCATGTCGACGACCCACTCGTCGCCGTCGACCTTGAACCAGCGCGCACCGGCCTGCTGTGCGTACGCGGCGAAGGGTGAGGCGTCGGCGACCGGGAACACCTCGAGGTAGTTCTGCTTGCCGGTGCTCCGGACCTTGTCGGCCAGGTCACGCCACTCGTCCCACGTCGTCGGGGGTTCGCCGCCGGCCTGCTCGAGCAGCGCGGTCTGGTAGTAGAAGCCCATCGGGCCGGTGTCCTGGGGGATGCCGTAGATGCCGTCGACGAACGACACCTGCGCCCACGCGGCCTCGTCGTACTTCGACTGGAAGTCCTTCGCGCCGTACCGGGCCAGGTCGACCAGGCCGTTGGCGAGCATGAACTCGGGGATTTGCCGCAGCTCGACCTGCCCGATGTCCGGGCCACCGCCGGCCGCGAGCGCGGAGTACATCTTCTGGTACCCGCCGCTGTTGCCGCCGGGGATCCAGTTCGCCGACACCTGGATCTTCGGATGTGTCTTGTTCCAGACGTCGCAGACCTTCTGCAGGTCCTTGAGCCAGGCCCAGTAGGTGAGCTGGACGGTCTCACCCGAGGCCGCGGCGGGCACGAGGGCCGCCTTGTTGACGTTGGTCGAGCCCGGGACCGCACAGCCGGCGAGGAGCCCCGCCGCCGCCGTACCGAGGCCGAAGCCCAACAGGTGTCGTCTCGTGATCGGTCGTTGTGGTGGCGCCATTGCCGCACTCCGTTCGTCGTTGATCGGGGTTGCCCACACCCAACCACAGAACCGAATGCCGTTGTGGTTTCGTGACCGTACCGACACTGCGCGTTCCCGGCGCACCTTGGAACGGCCCCAGGCCCGGGCGCGGACCGTGGGGTAACAGAGCAGACACCGACGCCCCGGACGGCGATGGCCGCCGGCGGCACGACCGGGAGGAGAAGCGATGACCGAACGCGGGAACACCACCCATCGCCCCGAACTCGACGAGCAGCTCGCGCACGAGGCGCAGAGCATCGTCCAGGGGCACGGCAGCAACGCCCACGTCGAGGAGTTCCGGCAGTCCGAGCCGGTCCCCGACGACACCGACGGCCCGGAGACCGTCGCCGCGTCGGGCTACGACGGCGAGCTCGAGGGCGAGCTGCAGGACGACACCACCGACGTGCTCCCCGAGGACGACGCCGACCGGGCCGACCCGCTGCCCACCGGCGAGGGCGACGGAGCCGACGCGACCGTGTACCGCACCGAGACCAGGGAGGGCAGCACCGATGGCTCTGACGCAGAATGACGCGCCGCACCTGCAGTCCGGGATCGCCGAACGCCTGAAGCGCGGGGGCACCTGGACGTGGGCCTACGTCGACGCGTCCGGTGACCGTGAGGACCCGCAGCACCTCGCAGCCCTGCAGCGCCGGAAGGCCGAGGACGTCCTGCGGTCGGCCGGGGCGGACGCCGAGGTCATCGACACGGTGATGGCCGAACTCGAGGAGACGCCCGGGGTGCCCGCGCCGGTCAGCCGGTACGTGCTCGTGCACGACGGTGAACTCGTGCTCAGCGAGGTCCTGCCCGGGGCGATGCACGCCCCGACGTCGATCGGCCACGACCCCGTGCCCGACCTGCTGCCGCTCCTGGCGCACCGGCCGCTCGACCTGCCGTTCCTGATCGTCGAGGTCGGTCGCGAGGGCGGTGGCCACCGCGCCTACCGTCTCGGCCACGCCGACGTGCCGGACCGGCGCGACGAGCAGCGCGTGCAGGGCCGCACCGACACGCTCCACAAGTTCCAGGGCGGCGGCTGGTCGCACCTGCGGTGGCAGCACCACACCGAGGAGATCTGGCGCGACAACCAGAACGAGGTCGCCACGTCCGTCGACGAGGCCTTCCGGCGGCTGCAGCCGAAGCTCATCGTCGTGGCGGGGGACATCCGCGCACGGGGGCTCCTGCTCGACCAGTTGTCCACCGAGGCTCGAGCCGTCGTGTCCGAGGTCCCGGTCGACCCCCGGGCGTCGGACGCGGCGGAGACCGCGCTCGTCGAGCACGTCGACATCGCGCTCGCCCGGGTCATCGCGACCCGCCGGCACGACTTCGAGGACCTGCTCCGCACCCACGTCGGCCGCGGGGACAACCAGACGGTCACCGGCCTCGGATCTGTCGTCGAGGCGCTGCAGCAGGCGCAGGCCTCGGTCGTCGCGATCGACGCCGCCGCGATCGGCGACCGCACCCTGCTCGCGCTGGGATCGGCGCCGTGGATCGCCACGGCACCCGAGCAGGCGGCGGGTGCGCCGGCCATCGGTCCGGTGCCGGCCGTGTGCGCGATCGTCCGGGCGGTCGCCCTCACCGACGCGGAGCTGCTGCTCGTGAACGCCGCGTCGCTGCCGAACGGTGCGCCAGCCGCGGCGTTGCTGCGGTGGCCGGTGGGACCGGCGGTGCCGGCCGCCTGAGCGGTGACCGGACGACGGACGGGAGGCCCGGTGCCAGCTGGTACCGGGCCTCCCGTCCGTCTCGGCGCGATCCTGCGGGCCGCCACGACGGCCGCGTATAGCGTCCCCGCCATGACCGACGACCGCCGACGTGAGCTCGGCACCAGCGACGCACCCGTGGAGGACGAACTCGCGGAGTCCTTCGACGCGACCATCGAGGAGGGCGCGGAGCGGCTGCAACGGACGGCCCGGGCCGTCCTCGTCACGGGGTTCTTCGGTGGCCTCGAGGTCGGTCTCGGGGTGATGGCGTACCTCGCCGTGCTCACCGAGACCGACAGCCACCTGCTCGCCGGGCTGGCCTTCGGCATCGGCTTCATCGCGCTGCACCTGGCGCACAGCGAGCTCTTCACCGAGAACTTCCTGATGCCGGTCGCGGCCGTGGTCGCCCGCGAGGGGACCGTGCTGCAGCTCGTGCGACTGTGGGGCGGCACCCTCGTGGCGAACCTCGCCGGTGGATGGGTGTTCATGTGGCTCGTCGTCCAGGCGTTCCCGCAGTGGCACGCCACGCTGTCGGAGTCGGCGCACCACTACGTCGACGCGCCGTTCGGGCTGCAGAGCATCGTGCTGGCGGTCCTGGGCGGCAGCACCATCACCCTGATGACGCGGATGCAGCAGGGCACCGACTCGGACCCCGCGAAGCTCGTCGCCGCCGTGGCCGGAGGCTTCCTGCTCGCCGGGCTGCAGCTCTTCCACTCGATCCTCGACTCGCTGCTCGTCTTCGGTGCGATCCAGTCGGGCGCGGACATCACCTACGGGCAGTGGCTCGGCTGGTTCGGGTACACGCTGCTGTTCAACGTCCTCGGTGGGCTGGTGCTCGTGACGGCGCTGCGTCTGCTCCGGACGAAGGAGCTCATGCAGGACCGCCGCCGGGAATCCCAGGACGACCCCGAGCGTGCGGACCACGAACAGGGCTGACGAGCGCGAGGGGCGGAGCGGACGGAGGGGGTCGATCGCGTTGCGTCGCGCGGACGGTCAGTCGTGGGAGCGGTCTCGGCGGGGCACCAGCGGGACGGCCAGCAGCGGGAGCACCGCCACGATGCCGAACGACGCCGCGAAGCCGAGCGCGCCGACCAGGGCGCCGATGCCCGGACCGACGGCGCTCGCCGCGATGAACTGCCCGGTGTTCTGCGCCCCGAGCGCCCGCCCCGACCAGAACGGCCCCGCCGCCTCGGCGACGGACGTGTACGCCAGCCCGTTGTCGGCGACCGTCACGCTCGTCGCGAGCACCAGGAACACCGCCGCCCCGGCCAGGTGCGTGGCGTCGACGACCGCGAGCACCGCCATCACCACCGCCGCGCTCACCGCGACGATCCGCAGGGGGCCGACGCGCGACCCGGCCCGGTCGCTCCAGCCACCGACCAGGATCCGGCCGATCGCCCCGACGAACTGCGCGGCACCGACCAGCAGGCCGGCCGCCGGTGTCGACCACCCGAGGCCCACGAGCCAGACGAGCCCGTACGTCGACAGGGTGAACTGCGGCACCACGAGCAGGACCGACACCGCGTGCACCCGCCACAGGAACCCGCTCGAGCGGTAGGGGTTGGCGGTCGCCGTGGCCACCGCGGCACGGGTCGGACGGGGCGGGTCCGAGATCCCGATCGCGCAGCACACCGCGAGCACGGCGCACAGCACGATCGGCAGGACCAGGGCCGCACGGATCCCCGAGCCCTCGGCCAGCTGCGGCACCGTCACCGCGGCGAGCGTCACCCCGAGCGGCTGCGACATCTGCCGGATGCCCATCGCGAGCCCGCGGCGCTCCTTCGGGAACCACCCCACCACGACCCGGCCGCTCGCGGCGTTCGTCGAGGCACTCGTCATGCCGCCGGCCAGGAACGCCAGCCCGAGCAGCACCGGGTCGCCCGCGGCCAGCCAGGCGCCGACGACGGTCAGTGTGGTGAGCACGAGCCCACCGGCGATGACGATGCGCTCGCCGAACCGGTCGGTGATCGCACCCCACGCGATGAGCGTCAGGACCATGCCGAACGTCGGAGCGGCGGCGAGCAGCCCGGCGGCCGGCAGGGACGTCCCGCGGCTGAGCAGGTGCGGGATGAGGAGCGCCGGCGCGGACACCACGAGCGTCCCCGCCGCCTGGGCCGCGACCCCGAGGGCGAGCATCGTCCAGGCGCGGGCGGAGACCGGTGGTGTCGTGGTGGATCGCTGCGGGGCGTCGGTCGTGGGCATGCGTCTCGGCCGTTCGTCGTGGTTCCAGCACGGAACGAATTGGTATACCACAACGGTATACCATTCCGGCCGCTCCGCCGCTAGGCTTGTCCGCCGTGACCGACCCGACCGACGACGCACCCGTGTCGCAGACGGCCCAGCTCTACGACAACCTGCGCGCAGCCATCCTGACCCTCGACATCGCACCGGGGGAGCGCATCTCGGAGCGTGGGCTCGAAGCACGGTTCCACGCCTCGCGCACGCCCGTCCGCGCCGCACTGTCGCGGCTCGAGCGTGAGGGGCTCATCCTGCACGAGGGCCGTTCGTGGACGGTCACCCCGATCGACCTCGACGAGATCGCCTCGCTCGCCGAACTCCGCGGCATCCTCGAACCCGCCGCCGCACGGCTCGCCGTCGAGCGCGCCACCGCCGAGCAGCTCGCCGAGGTCCGCGGGCACCTCGACACCCTCCGTCCCACCCCCGACCAGCAGGCCGGCATCCGGATGGGGTCGACGTTCCACCTGGACCTCGCCGCGCTCGGCGGCAACCGGTTCGTCACCGATGCGATCGCCGATGCCCTGACCCGACTCGAGCGCACGCGCTGGATCGAGGTCCGCACGCCCGAGGCGCGCGACGCCGCATGGGACGAGCACAGCGCCATCATCGACGCCGTGCGCGACGGCGACGCCGACCGTGCAGCGGAGCTCGTGGCTGCCCACGTCGCCGGCACCAACGACCGACTGCTGAGCTGGATCGCGCAGGAGCGCCGACGCCTGCGCGGGGCGGGCATGACGATCGTGGGCGCGACCGAGCGCTGACGCGAGCGGCGCGTGGGCGGTGCGCCGGGCCTCCTGGCCGTGGCGGGGGAGACCCGGCGTGCGCCGCTAGGGGCGGTCCGCCGACTCGGGCGACGCGTCGGCGTCGTCGAACGTGCGGATCGAATCCGTGCGTTCGAGCAGCGCGTCGCGCACCTCGGCCTCGTCGTGGCTCGCGCGGAGTGCGAGCTTGCTCCCGGAACGTGTCGACTGTGACATGTCGTGTCCTTCCCCTGCGTGTGGGCAACCTGGTCGGTGCGGGCCCGCGGCCCGCCGGTGCGCTTCCTCACGGGACGTACTGAGGTCGCAACAGTGTCGCGCGACACCCGCTGTCCCGCAAGCGTTTCCGGCGCCGTGTGGAGAACTCCCGGTACGGGGCATGCCTAGGATGGTCCGGCCGCATGGTCGAGGCGCGGCACCAGCGGACGTCGGACGGGAGGCACGGGTTGGCCGACCAGCGCACCGCACCTCCCACGGTCTACGACGTCGCCTCTGCAGCCGGCGTCTCCATCGCCACCGTCTCGCGCGTGCTCCGCACGCCCGACGCCGTCCGCGAGGGCACCCGGGACCGCGTGCAGGCAGCGATCCGGAGCCTCGGGTACGTCCCGTCCGGCAACGCCCGGGCCCTCGCCGGCAAACGCACCGGCGTCGTCGGACTGCTGCTGCCCGGCTTCGACGTGGTGCCCGACGAGCGGCCGGACCTGGTCACCGACGGTGGCGTCCGCGTGGTCGACGACCGACGCCACGTGACCCAGCCGTTCTCGTCCAACCTGTACTTCGACGAGGTCCTGCGCGGCGCCGAGACCGAGGCCTGGCAGCGTGGTCTCGCGCTCATGGTCGCCGCCGGCCGGGGGTCGTCGCGCGACGTCATCGTGAACGACGTCGCCGGCCGGGTCGACGGGCTCGCCGTGCTGGCGCAGACGGTGCCCGACGACCTGCTCGAGCACGTCGCCCGACGCATCCCGGTGGTGGTGCTCGCCGACGACCGGCGCTCGCACGGGTTCGACTCGGTGAGCGTGGACAACGCCGCGGGCATGCGGACCCTGGCGTCGCACGTGATCGGGCGTCTGGGGATCCGGTCCCTCGCGTACGTCGCGGGCCCGATCGACTCGCCCGACGACATGGAGCGCTCGGCGGGGTTCCGGGCAGCGCTGGCCGACCACGGGGTGCCGGCCTCGGCGGTGCGCACGGTGCACGGTGACTTCGGCAGGGCCCGGGCGCGGGAGCTCGCGGTGTCGCTGCTGTCCGACGTCGTCCCCCGCGCCGTCGTCTGCTCGAACGACCAGTCCGCGCTCGGGGTGCTCGACGCCGCCGCTGCCCGGGGGCTCCGCGTGCCCGAGGACCTCGTCGTGACCGGGTTCGACGGCATCGACGCCGGCCGGTTCTCGTCGCCGCGCCTGACCACGGTGCACCAGCCGATGGGGGCGCTCGGTCGTGCTGCGGTCCTGGCGATCGTCGACCGGCTCGAACGTCGCGAGGGGCCGCCGCGCGCCGTGCGCCTGCCCGTCGAGGTGCTGCTGCGCGAGAGCTGCCCGCCCGCGCTGTAGCGTGCGTGCCGTCGCGAGGTCGCGAGGTCGCACCGCGCGGCGTTGCGCATCCCGTGCGACCTTCGGCGCCCCGTGCGAGCCCGGAGCAGTGCACGGAGCGGGCAACCTCGCACCAGTCGGCGCACCTCGCACCGTGCGCCGCCCCGCGAAACAACACCTGCGGTTGCACGCCGCGATGTAAGCGCATACATTGAGCACGTACCGAATCGACATGGAGGTCGACCGAGCAATGACGCTTCCCCCACAGCGCACGCGCGGCACGCGTGACCCAGGCCCACGCCGCCGAGGCCGCCTCGTCGCGGCCATCGCCGGCCTCGCCGCAGTGGCCCTCGTGGCCACCGGCTGCAGCATCCAGGTCCGATCCGAACCCGATCCCACCATCGGCAAGGACACGATGCTCATCAACGCGGACCGCGGCAACCCGCTGTTCGACCGCAACTTCAACCCGTACATCGCGAACGCCCGCACGGCCTCCAAGTGGATGTACGAGCCCCTCATCGAGGTGAACCCCCTCGACGGCAAGCGCAACCCGTGGCTCGCCAGCGCGTGGAGCCAGCCCGACGCGAAGACCATCGACATGACGATCCGCTCGGGTGTCGAGTGGTCCGACGGTTCGCCGTTCAGCGCGAAGGACGTCGTCTTCACCTTCGACCTGCTCAAGAAGTTCCCCGCCATGGACGTCAAGGGCGCCTGGCAGCACATCAAGAGCATCGAGCAGGACGGTGACCACGTCGTCTTCCACCTCAAGAGCGAGGACGTCCCGAGCCTGACGATCATCGGCCAGACGTACATCCTGGGCGAGGACCACTGGGGCGGCGTGAAGGACCCGACGACCTGGCGTGACCCGAACCCGGTCGGCACCGGTCCGTTCGTCCTCGGCAACTACACCGACCAGCAGTACTCGATGAACAAGAACCCGAAGTACTGGCAGGCCGACAAGATCGCCATCAAGCACCTCATCCTGCCGGCGACGAACACCCAGCTCGACACCGTCACCCGCGGCTACGACTGGGCGTACTCGTTCATCTCCGACGTCAAGGGCACCTGGGGTGCCGCGTCGAAGACGAACGAGTGGTGGTTCCCGGCCGGCGGTGTGATCGGCCTCATCCCGAACCTCACGAAGGCGCCGTACAGCGACGTCAACGTCCGCCGGGGCATCTCGCTCGCGCTGGACCGTGACGCCATCGCCGAGACCGCGTCCGAGGGCAACCTGTCGGCGGCGGGCCAGACCGGCCTGATCCTGCCGAACCAGGAGCGCTACCTCAACCCGGACATCCCCGACAAGGGCATGATCACCCAGGACACGAAGGCGGCGCTCGCGAGCTTCGAGAAGTCCGGCTACTCGGTGCAGGGCGGCAAGGTCGTCAAGGACGGCAAGCAGCTCGCGATCACGATCATGACCGCGAACGGCTACTCCGACTGGCTCCGCGCCGCGCAGGAGGTCCGCCGCGAACTCACCGCCATCGGCATCAAGGTGACGATCCAGGCGCCGCAGCCCGCCGGCTACCAGCAGAACATCAACAACGGCGAGTTCGACATGGCGATGGGCGGCATGGGCAACGGTGACGTCTACCAGGCGTTCAACTCCCTGCTCAGCACCGAGTTCTACCAGCCGGTCGGCAAGTCGACCGTCAACAACTACGAGCGCTACAAGAACGCCGACACCCAGAAGCTCCTCGACGAGTACAAGGCGACGACGGACACCGCGAAGCAGCAGGAGATCCTCGACCAGCTGCAGCAGACCGTGTACGACGAGCTCCCCGTCATCGGCATGTACTACGGCGGGCTCTGGGGCCTGTTCAACACCGGCAAGTTCGTCGGCTGGCCGAGTGCGAAGGACCCCTACATGGCACCGCAGAACTACGACTCGGCACCGCTGCTCATCTTCACGAAGCTCCGGCTGCGCGACAGCGCCGCCGGCAAGCAGATCCTGCAGGAGCAGAAGGCGCAGGAGGACCAGAAGTGAAGTACATCCTCCAGAAACTCGTCCTCTTCGTCCTGACCCTCTGGGCCGCGGTGACGCTGAACTTCGTGCTCCCGCGCCTGATGCCCGGCAGCCCGGCCGACGCCGCACTCGCGAAGCTCAGCCAGAACGGTCCGGTCACCGACGCCACCAAGAAGGCCATCGAGGCCCAGCTCGGGGTACCGACCGGCAACCTGTGGGACCAGTACGTCAGCTACCTGCACCAGGTCATCACCCTCGACTTCGGGACGAGCTACACCTTCTACCCGCAGCCCGTCGGCGACCTCGTGTCGAAGGCCCTGCCGTACACGCTGATCCTCGTCGGGGTCGTCACGATCCTGGCGTTCGTCCTCGGCACCCTGATCGGTGTCGCGGCAGCGTGGAAGCGCGGTACCTGGCTCGACTCGCTCCCGACCCTGTCCGGCAGCTTCATGTCGACGTTCCCGTACTTCTGGACCGCCCTGCTGCTGCTGTTCTTCCTCGGCTACGTGCTGCACTGGTTCCCGACCACGGGTGCCTACTCGGCCACGACGACGCCCGGCCTGAACGGTGCCTTCTTCGGCGACGCCCTGCAACACGCGGTGCTGCCGGCGGTCACGATCCTGGTGACGAGCCTCGGCGGCTGGATCATCGGCATGCGCAACGCGATGATCAACACCCTCGGTGACGACTACGTGACCTTCGCCGAGGCCAACGGCCTCCGCGGACGCACCGTCGCCATCCGCTACGCGGCCCGCAACGCGATCCTGCCGAACCTGACCGGCTTCGGTCTGGCGCTCGGTGGCGTGGTCGGCGGTTCCGTCCTGGTCGAGCAGGTCTTCGGCTACCCGGGCATCGGCTACCTGCTGTTCAACGCCGTGATCGGGCAGGACTACCCGCTCATGCAGGCCCTCTTCCTGATGATCACCGTGTCGGTGCTCATCGCCAACTTCATCGTGGACGTCATGTACGGCGTTCTGGACCCGAGGACGCGTCGATGACCAACGCAACCGTGTCGGTGCGCACACAAGAGAACGCACCCAACGAAGAACAGCAGGCGCCGAGCAAGCTCCGCGCCGCCGCCCGCCAGTTCGGCGTCGTCTGGTCGAACAAGAAGGCCCGGATCGGCATCATCATCCTCGGCGTCTTCGTGTTCGTGGCGGTCTTCGCCCCGCTCCTGGCCCCGTACGGCGCCAGCCAGAACGGCTTCGCCCGGTCCGCCGACGCGACGCCCGACCACTGGATGGGCACCACCGCCGCCGGCGAGGACGTCCTGTCCCAGATCATCTACGGCGCTCGCATCTCGGTCATGGTCGGCGCGGTCGCGGGCATCCTGTCCACGCTCGTCGCCGTCGCGATCGGCCTCAGCTGGGGCTACGTCCGCGGCTGGATCGCCGAGGTCATCGGGTTCATCGTGAACCTGTTCCTCGTCATCCCGGGTCTGCCCCTGATGATCGTCATCGCCGCCTACCTGCAGAACGGCGGCATCGCGGTGATCATCGCGGTCATCGTCGTGACCGGTTGGGCGTGGGGTGCGCGTGTGCTCCGTTCGCAGACGCAGTCGCTGCGCGGTCGGGACTTCGTCACCGCCGCCCAGTTCTCCGGTGAGGGCGCGACCCGCATCGTGTTCCGCGAGATCCTGCCGAACATGACGAGCCTGATCGTCGGCAGCTTCTTCGGGGCCGCCACCAGCGCCATCCTCGCCGAGGCGGGCCTCGAGTTCCTCGGACTCGGCGACTCGTCGATCGTCAGCTGGGGCACGATCCTCTACTGGGCGCAGAACTCGAACGCGCTCCTCACGGGGCAGTGGATCCTGCTCTTCGCGCCGGGTCTCTGCATCGCCTTGCTGGCGATGAGCCTCACCCTGATCAACTTCGGCGTCGACGCCGTGTCCAACCCGCGGCTGCGCGACGGCGCACGGCCCCGTAAGGAGAAGCGCGCATGAGCGGCTTGCCAGAAACGCACCCGGCAGACGGCCTGGAGGCGCCCACCGGCGCCGCCACGGGCCTCCAGTCCGACGCCCGTCACGACCAAGGCGACGCCTCCGTCCTGCTCGACGTCCGCGACCTGTCGGTCGTCTACGAATCGGCCGGTCAGAGCGCCGTCCAGGCCGTCGACCACGTGTCGTTCCAGCTACAGAAGGGCGAGTTCGTCGGCCTGGTCGGCGAGTCCGGTTCGGGCAAGTCGACGCTCGGCTACGCGCTGACCCGGCTGCAGAAGCCGCCGGCGCGCACGAACGGCGGCAGCATCGTCTTCGCGGGCAAGGACATCCGCGACCTCGACGACGAAGCCCTGCGCCAGCAGCGGCAGGGCGGCTTCGCCATGGTGCTGCAGTCCGGCATGAACGCGCTCAACCCGGTGCGCACGATCCGGAACCACTTCATCGACGTCTTCAGGGCGCACGGCCACGTGTCACGCGACCGCTGGGACGCCCGGATGAAGGAGCTCATCGAGAAGGTGAAGCTGCCGACCTCGATGCTCGCCCGGTTCCCCGGGGAGCTCTCCGGCGGTATGCGGCAGCGCGTGTCCATCGCCCTGGCGCTCTCGCTCGAGCCGCAGCTCATGGTGTTCGACGAGCCGACGACGGCGCTCGACGTGCTCGTGCAGCACGCCGTGATGGACACGATCATCGAGCTGCAGCGCACCGAGGGCTTCACGGCGATCCTGATCAGCCACGACCTCGGCATCGTCCTCGAGGCCACCGAGCGCGTCCTCGTGATGCACGAAGGCCGCATCGTCGAGGACGGCGGCTCCCGCGAGATCCTCCGCGACCCGCAGGACGAGTACACGCAGATGCTCCTGTCGCACTACGCCGACCCCCGCGCCGAGGTGGTGTCGCTGCCGGGCTTCCCGGACCGCTCGCTCCGCGCCGAGGCCGGCGAGAAGCGGCAGGAGACGACCTCGTCGTTCAGCACCGTCGGCTCCCGCGAGCGCAGTGCCGCCCGCAACCCGATCGTCGTCGACCACATCGTGAAGACCTACCCGGCGCCGCGCCGCGGTGAGCAGCCGGTGCAGGCCGTGCGCGACGTGTCGTTCACCCTCGAGCCCGGGCAGTCGCTCGCCCTGGTCGGCCAGTCCGGTTCGGGCAAGTCGACCATCGCGAAGCTGCTCACCGGCGTCGAGAAGCCGACCACCGGCACGGTCCGGTTCGGGGACCTCGACGTCGCCCGCCTCGGCAAGCGCGGCCTGCGGGATCTGCGTTCCGAGGTGCAGATGGTGTTCCAGGACCCGTACTCGGCGCTCAACCCGCTGCACACGGTCGAGTACACGCTGTCCCGGCCGATCGCGAACTACACCGGGCTCACCGGGCGTGATGCCCGACGTCGGGTCCTCGAGCTGCTCGAGACGGTGGGGCTCACCCCCGTCGAGCAGTTCGCCCAGAAGCTCCCGCACCAGCTCTCCGGCGGGCAGCGGCAGCGCGTGGTGATCGCCCGTGCACTCGCGAGCGACCCGCAGGTGATCATCGCCGACGAGCCGGTGTCGATGCTCGACGTGACGCTGCGTGCCGGGGTGCTCGCACTGCTCGAGGACCTCCGCGAGCAGTGGGGCGTCTCGCTCCTCTACATCACGCACGACCTGCTGAGCGCGCGGCTCATCACGGACGACATCATGGTGCTCCACGAGGGCGCCGTGGTCGAGCGGGGTCACACGGCCCAGGTACTGCAGGACCCGCAGGACCCGTACACGATCGCCCTCCTCGACGCCGTGCCGAACCCGCGCCGCACGCTCTCGGAAGGACGACCATGACCACCCTGCACGACTTCCCGACGGTCCCGCCGTTCGGGCACCTGCCCACCCCGGACGGCGTCGACGTCGTCGGGATCGACGTCCCGGTCGGGCGGCTCACGGCCTACCGGATCGTGCCCGAGGGGGTGTCGAAGGGCACTGTGCTCATCGTCCCCGGGTACACCGGCTCGAAGGAGGACTGGCGCACGTTCCTGCCCGTCCTCCGCGACGCCGGGTGGACCGCCGTCGCGATCAGCCGGCGTGGTCAGGCCGACTCGGCCGCGCCGACCGAGCCGCGGGACTACTCCCTCGACGAAGAAGCGGCCGACGTCGTCCGGGTCGCGCGCCTGCTCGACGACGGCGCCCCCGTGCACCTGGTCGGGCACTCGCTCGGTGGTGTGATCGTCCGGGCGGCCGCGCTGCAGGACCCGACGGCGTTCCGCGACGTCGTGCAGTTCTGCTCCGGCCCGCACGGGTGGCCGTACCGCAAGGTCGCCGAGCTGACGATCCTGCACGACACCGGCGGGAACCTCCGGCAGCTGTTCGACTCGACGAACCCGCTCTGGGCGTACCGGCCCGACGAGGAGCTGCCCGACGACGTCCGGATGGTGCGCGACCGCTTCGACGCGACGAGCCCGCTCAGCGTCGTCGCCGGTGGCCACATCCTCGAGGACCACACCGACGCCTCCGACGCCCTGCGCGCCACGGGCCTGCCGGTCCTCGTCGCCCACGGCGAGTGGGACAACGCCTGGCCGATCCCGTGGCAGCGGGCGATGGCCGAGCAGACCGGCGCCGAGTACGTCGTCATCCCCGCGAGCTACCACGGCCCCCAGGTCGAGAACCCGCTCGGGACGGTCGCCGTCTTCGACGCATTCCTGAGCCAGCACTGACTCGAACACGCACTGAAAGGCACCATCATCTCCACGCTGCAGTTCCCCGACGGCTTCCTCTGGGGTGCCGCCACCGCCGCCCACCAGATCGAGGGCAACAACGTCAACAGCAACTGGTGGGTGCACGAGCACGAGCCGGACACCACCATCGTCGAGCCCTCGGGTGACGCGGCGGACAGCTACCACCGGTACCGCGAGGACATCCGCATCGCGGCCGAGCTCGGGCTGAACTCGTACCGGTTCAGCATCGAGTGGGCCCGCATCGAGCCCGAGCGCGGGTTCGTCAGCCGTGCCGAGGTCGACCACTACCGCCGCATGGTCGATGCCTGCCACGAGTTCGGCATCGAGCCGATCGTCACCCTCATGCACTTCACCGTGCCGCGCTGGTTCGAACGCGACGGCTTCTGGCGCGCCCCCGATGCCGCCGACCTGTTCGCCCGCTACACCGAGGCCGCGCTCCCCGTGGTGCAGGACGGCGTCCGCTACGTCTGCACGATCAACGAGCCGAACATCGCGGCGATGCTCGCCGGCGGCGAGGACGCGGCCAACCTGGTGGCGTTCGGCCTGCCGAACCCGGACCTGGGCGTCGCCGACGCCCTGCTGGCCAGCCACAAGCGGTCGCGCGAGGTCCTGTCACAGGTGTCGGGCCTCCAGTCGGGGTGGACCATCGCGACCCAGGCCTTCAAGTCGTCCGGCGAGCCCGGGGCGGACGCCATGCTCCGCGAGTACGGGTACCCGCGCGACGACTGGTACCTCGAGAACGCCGCCGGCGACGACTTCCTGGGCGTGCAGGCCTACACGCGCACGTTCATCGGTCCGGACGGGCCCCTGCCCGTGTCCGACGACGTCGAGACGACCCTCACCGGCTGGGAGTTCTACCCCGAAGCCTCGGCCGACGGGCTCCGCAGCGCGTGGGAGCTCTCCGGCGGCGTTCCGCTGATGATCACCGAGAACGGCATCGCCACCGCCGACGACAGCCGTCGGCAGGCGTACACGCAGGGCGCCCTCGAGGGCATCCACCGCTGCATCGAGGACGGCATCGAGGTCCTCGGCTACCAGCACTGGTCGCTCCTCGACAACTACGAGTGGGCGTCGGGCTTCCGGCCGACGTTCGGGCTGGTCGCGTGGGACCGTGAGACCTTCGAGCGCACGCCGAAGGACTCCGCCCGCTGGTACGGGCGCGTCGCGCAGGCGAACGCCGTCGAGCAGGTCACCGTCTAGGACGGTCGACCCGCGAGCGCGCGGCGGACGGGAGGCCCTGCTCCCGTCCGCCGCGCTTCGTCACGTCCGGCGCGGGTCGGCCCACGGGCCGTGGTGCGGACGGCGCTCAGGCAGCGGCGAGCAGGTCGGCCACGGCCGTCTCGCGGAGCAACTCCGCGCGGTCGGCAGCGGTCGAGCCCTCGTCGTCCACGGCATCGCGGTCGACGCCCTGCGCCAGCACCGCACGGACGGTCTCGACGTCGCCGGAGTCGACGGCCGCGATCAGCAGCGTCGCGCCACGTGAGCCGCGCGCCGCGGTGTCCGCACCCGCGGCGGCGAGGGCACGCACGATCGCGGCGTGCCCACCCCACGCGGCGCGGATGATCGGGGTGTTGCCGTCGCCGTCACGGGCCTCCAGGTCGGCACCCGCTGCCACCAGCACGTCGACCGCCCGTCGCGCGTCGCGGTCGATCGCCAGCGTCAGCGGCGTCCGTCCCTCGGTGTCCTCGAGCTGCAGGGTCGCGCCGCGGCGCAGGAGCTCCTCGAGCATCTCGGGGTGGTCGAACCACGCGGCGGCGTGCAGCGGGGCGAAGCCCCATCGGGGGTCGACGTCGTCGACGTCGCTCGCGTCGTCGGCCAGGTGCAGCCCGCCGAGGTCGCCGTAGGCCGCGGCCCGGACCACCTCGGTCGTCCACTCCACCCAGCCGTCCGGCACCGGGCCGTGCCAGCCGCGTGCCGGCCGCGACTCCAGGCCCGAGTAGACGGACTCGGCGACGCTCCGGATCGCCACCCGGACACCACGGAACCGGATCGCGACCTCGCCGACGGGGGAGATCAGCAGCCGGAGTTCCCAGGCGTCGTGCTCGTTCAGGTACTCGAGCTCGCCCCGGGCGACGTGCGCGTCACCGGCGAGCAGCGCTGCGGGATCGACCCCGTGCGGGTCGATGACGGCGTCCCGGAGCCGGAGCGACACCCTGGCGTGGTTCCAGCGGCGCCACAGGCCGCTCGGGGTGTCGAGGACCTCGTCGTTGCGGACCACGATGTCCGCGTGCACGACGACCGGGTCGGGCACACCGTGGCCCGGCAGGTCGACGGGGGTCGTCACGTCGTCCTCGTCGGCGTCCGGGTCGACGACGGCGTCGGCGGACTCCACGATCCAGCGTTCGATCCGCGAGTCGGTCCACTTGACCGTCAGGAGCGCGGCGACCGTGGGAGGGGCGTCCTCGAGCAACCGGGTCACGTGTTCGCGCTGGCCGTCGAAGTCCTCGAGGGAGACGTAGCCAACGGAGGGCCAGTTCACTCGACTCCATCGCACGGGACGACACTACCCGGCGGGTAGCCGGTGCCTCGCGGCGCGTGGGGTCCGTGGTGGTGCGGTCCGACGACGCTGGAGCCGCCGGATCACCGGACGGTCGACCGCGAACCACACCACGACCGAGGCGGCCACGGCGGCGACCGGCGCGGCGATGCCCGCGACGATCGGCGCTGCGGGGCCGGAGACGACCGCGGCGACCACGGCCACCGTCGCCGGTGCGAGGATCGGGTGCGTCAGGTACAGCGCGTACGAGGCATCGCCCAGCGTCCGCCCGACGGTGCCGGTGCACCGACGCAGGAGCGGCTCACCCACCACCGTCGTCGCCAGGGCCGCGGCCGCGAGCGGCAACAGCAGCAGGCTCGGCACGGACGCGCCCGCGACGGTGCCCACCACGAGCCAGATCGCGGTGATCGCCGCGGTCCGGAGCAGTGCCAGCCGGGTGCGGCGGTCGAGTGCCCACCGGCCGATCACCATGCCGACCAGGAAGCACAGCACGATGCGGTTCGCGTGGAACTGCCAGGTCGGCCACCCGTCCGGCCCGCGGAACGCCGAGGCGACCGCGAGCCCGACGAAGACGACGGACGCCAGCCGCAGGGGGTCGGAGCGGGTGGCGAGCGCGATCGTGACGACCACGTAGAACAGCAGCTCGAACGACAGCGTCCAGGTGACCGTGAAGAACGGCTCGACCACGCCGTTCGGGCCGCGGCTGGGCAGGAACAGGTACGACGACACGATGTACGTCGGTGACGTGGCCGCGCGTTCCAGGGCCTGCGGGGCCACCAGCAGCGTGACGAGCTTGATCGTCATCACCGCCCACGCGAGCGGCAGGATGCGGACCAGCCGACGGCGAAGGAACCCGCGCCAGGTCGGCCTCGGGGTCCGCTGTGTCACGAGCACCGCGACGAACCCGCTGATCGCGAAGAACACCGTCACCCCGACCTGGCCGACGGGGATGTCGACCAGGGGTGTGCCGAGACGGGCGTGCAGGTACGTCGGCAGGTGCGAGAACACGACGAGGAGCGCGGCGACGAACCGCAGCACCTGGACGCCGGTGAAGGTCGGTCGTTCGGCTGGCATCGAGCAACTGTGGGCGGGCGGGTTCGCCGATCGCCAGCAGTTCGTACTCCGAGTTCCGTGTTTCGCAGCGTGGTCGAGCCGATCGCATCGCATCGCAGGTGCCGTGCATTCCGATTGCTCGCCAGCACCCGTCCGTGCTGTCGATGATGGCCCGATGGAACACGTCGGGCCCTCCGTTGGCCGCCCCGCTCCCCGTCCCCCCTCCACCCGCCGCCGTGGCCTCACCGCAGCTGCCGTCACGGGCGTCCTCCTCGCGGCGATCCTGTCCGAGCACGCCCAGCCCTCGTCCGCACGGGGCACCACGTCGACGGCCTCGACGACGCCGACGATCCGACCGGTCGGCGGGAGCGGTCTGTTCGGACCCGACGATCGCCCCCGGTTCACGGTCGACGGCGTGGAGCGTGCGGCGGACGTCACCTGGCGGGTCAACGACACCACGGGGACGATCGTCGACTCGGGGACCGGCCGGGCGGGGACCCGATCGGTCGAGGTGCACCCCACGAGCGCCCTGCCGTCCGGCACCTACCGGCTGACCGTGCAGACGCCGGGCGCGACCTCCGCGTCGACCCGGTTCGTGCGGACCATCGCCGGTCCGGTCGGCTCGGACCCGTACTTCGGTCTCGGCGTCAACCCCGTGGCGAGCGCGCTGCCCTCACTCGCCGCACTCGGTGCCGGCAGCTACCGACAGGACCTGCAGTGGAGCGCGGTCGAGAAGGTCGCCGGACGGTTCGACTTCACGGCGACGGACGCCCGCATCGACCCGGTCGTGCGTGACATGGGGGTCAGCCCACTCTTCGTCCTCGACTACGGCAACGTCGCGTACACGAACGACCCGATGGCACCACCGGACGTCTCGAAACCCGCCCAGGCCGCCGCGTGGAAGCGGTACGTCAAGGAGACCGTTTCCCACATGCGGGACCGGCACCCGGACACCGATCTGTCCTACGAGGTCTGGAACGAGTGGACCAACAACCACGGTGTGCTGCCCGCGACGCCCGCCGCATACATCGAGCTCGCACGGGTCACAGCACAGGTCATCCGTGCCACCGACCCGGCGGCGACGATCGTCGGGCCGACCCAGAACGCGGTGTCCGACGACGAGCGCGCCTGGATCGGCGAGTGGTTCCGCCTCGGCGGCGCCGACCACGTCGACGCGGTCAGCATCCACCCGTACAGCAACCCGTGGGGTCCCGAGACCTGCGTCCCGACCAATCCGTGCATCGAGGACGCGCTCGCGTGGCTCCGGACGACGGCCGACCGGTACCCGCGCCCAGACGGCAGCGCCTTGCCGATCTGGATCACCGAGGTCGGATGGCCGACCCAGTTCGCCGGACCGGGCTGGGTTCAACCGGAGGACCAGACCGCCTACGTCCTGCGCACCTACGCCATCGCCGCGCAGTACGGCGTCGAGCGGCTCTTCCTGTTCGAGATGGCCGAGCCCGCCCTGGCGAACGGCACCGCACGGACGTTCGGTCTGCTCGGCAACGCCGACGGCGGCTACGAGCCGAAGCCCTCCGCCGCGGCCTGGGCGACCATGCAGCGGGTCCTCTCCGGCAAGCGGTTCGTGGCGGAGCACCGGATCGGTCCGGTCCGCCACATGCGGTTCACCTCGCCGGACGGCAAGCACCACGCCCGTGTCGTCTGGCAGTCGGAAGCGCAGCACCTGTCGACGTCCGTGCGCGTCTCACTCCGTGGAACGGGCCGGATCGTCGAACCCACCGGGTCCGACAAGGCCGTGCGGGGCACCGCCGGGAAGCTCGACATGTCCGCGAAGTGGATCCCGCGGTTCGTTGTCTGGGACGAGTGACTCCGAGCGGTCCCGCGGTGCACCTGGTGCTCCGCGGGGCCACTCGCGTCATCCGTGTGCCGGCGTCGTGGCGCAGTCGAACGCGTGGTGCACGCCGTGGTCGTCGGTTCCGTGCCACCCCTGCCACCGGCCACGGAGCTGTGCCTGTTGGAACCGGGTCGCATCGTGGTCCCGCTTGATCCGTGCCACGAGGACGGCCGCCATCGACCGGGTGACCCAGTAAGCCGCCTGGCCGCGGAGCCGGTGCTTCCGGAGCACCCGCCCGAACCCCCGGTTGTACCGCAGCACCTTGGCCAGGGTCTCGTCCGTCATGCCGTCGTGCCGGAAGTCGCCGTGCCGCACGGCCACGTCCGGCATGTAGGCGATGCGGGCACCGCGACGGAGTGCGCGGATGACGAGGTCGTTCTCCTCGCCGGAGCCGAACGGCGTCGCCGAACCGGTCCCGAGGGCGACGTCGAAGAGCCCGTGCCTCTCGAGCAGGTCGCGTCGCAGGAAGATGCCTGCAGCGACGATCGTCCGCGGTACCCGCCAGCTCGTGACCCGGCACGCTCGTCGGCGCCAGCGGAGCATCGTGCCGCTGTCGTCACTCGCACGGCAGGGGATGGCTGCTCCGTCGAGCTCCCGGTCGTCCATCCGCTCGGACAGGAGTTCGAGAACACCGTCGTCGAACCAGCAGTCGTCGTCGGGGAATGCCACGATGTCCCCACGGATCGTGGCGAGCCCGCGGTTCCGGCCGCGGCTGACTCCACGGACGACGGGCTCGTGCACGTGTTCTGCGTGACCGGCCTCGATCAGGTCCCGGAGGAGCGGCAGCGCGTCGGGCGTCGGGCGCTGCTCGACCACGGTCACGAATACCGGCAATCGTGTTCGGCGGATCGAGTCGAGGCAGCGTTCGATGTGTTCGGGCGAGCGGATCGTCGAGATGACCAGGTGGATGCGGTGGCTGGCCCCTGCGACGGCGCTCACACCGACACCGTGCTCGTCGTCAGCAGGTCCGTCGTCGAGCGCGTCCCCGACTTCCAGGCGAGCAGCTCGCCCCTGATCCGCTGCAAGCGGTCCTGCAGTTCGCGGACCCGTTCGGCGATGCCCGCACGCTCCTGTTCGGCCGCGCGCATCGCGTCGACCAGGTCGTCCGCCGAGTGGCCCACCGTGACGGGGGCGGCACGACCGGTGACGCTCGACCAGAAGTCGTCGCACTTCGAGGCGTAGGACAGCGGGACCGTCGCGATGCCGAGCGACACCGCGGCGACTGCGCCGTGCAGTCGTTCCGACACCACGAGGTCGCAGCTGCCGATCGCGGCCATCGTCGCAGCGACGTCCGTGTAGGCGTGGACGACCGACGCCGTCGTCAGACGGTCCGACAGGTGACGTGCGGCGGCCTGGTCGGCTGTCGACAGGGCGAACGCGACCACCTCGGTGGCACCGATGTCACGTGCGTGTTCGTCGACGGCCGCGGCGACGGTGGCGACGTCGAAGCGGGAGTGTGGATCGGACCCGAGGCTCACGCCGATGCGCGGAGCAGCCCGGGTGGGCCTGGGCACGTGCCGGACGAGGGGGTAGAGCAGCGCCGGGTCACCGCTGATGTCGACGGGCATCAGGTGCGCGGAGACCTCGTCCCGGGTGAGGGGACCGCGAACGCCGGCGATGTGCAGCCGCTGGAGCGTGCGCCAGGCTTCCCAGCGTTGCCGCTGCTGCGCCAGCGAGTACGTGTCCGATGCCGACGCTGCTCCGAGGCCCATACCGATCAGGCCGTCCGCGCCGAAGTTGCGGATCGCCAGCCGTGCGTGCTCGGCCCACGACGCGAACCCGACGGACGTCCCACCGCCGAGCAGGACGACCCGTTCCGCGCCGAGTGTGCGGAGCCGGTCGAGCCCGAATCGTGGCGCCGCTCGGAGGTAGTCGCGTGCGTTGAGCGGCGCCTGCACCGTGAGGGGGTCGTCGAGCGCAGCGCGCCAGGTCTCGTACAGCAGGTCGTCGCCGAAGTTGGCGTTCCCCTGCCACCCGAGGTAGACGAGTGAACGGCGTGCGGGCGGCTTCATCAGTGGTCCTCCGGGGTGCGACGAGCTCGCGACGATCGACGAGGGCTCTCGCTGACCGGCGCCGACGGCTCGTAGTTGTAGTAGGTCTTCGCGCGACGCTGCACCGGCAGACGGTTCACGACGAGGCCGAGCAGGCGCGCACCGACCTGGGTCACGGTCCGCTCTGCCGCGGTGAAGTCTGCTCGTCTGGTCCGCCCGTCCACGCTCACCACGAGCAGGACACCGCTGCAGATCGCACCCAGCACAGCGGGGTCGGTCACCGGAAGCATCGGAGGGGCGTCGACGATGACGTACTCGTAGCGGGACTCGAGTTCGCGGACCAGGTCGACCATGCGGCTCGAGCTCAGGAGTTCGCTCGGGTTCGGGGGGACGCGCCCCGCTGCGAGGACGTGGAGGGGTGTGTCCGCGCCGACCTGTTGGGTGGCGTCGTCGAGGGCGACCTGCCGGGTGAGCACCGTGGAGAGTCCGACGCGGCTCTCGATGCCCAGGTAGGTGCCGGTGGTCGGCCGTCGGAGGTCGGCGTCGACGAGGACGACGCGCGATCCGTTCTGCGCGAGCATGAGCGCGAGGTTCACGGCGGTCGAGGACTTCCCCTCGCCCGGCGTCGCACTGGTGACGACGATGCTCTGCGCGTCTCCGTCGAGGTTCGTGTAGGTCAGGTGGGTCCGGAGCTGGCGGAACGCCTCGGCGCGTGTGCTGTAGCGGTTGTCGAACGACACGAGCGGCTCCTTCGCGATCGTCTCGTCCATGGCGAACTCGCCCAGCACGCTCGCGTGGGTGAGTCGGCGCAGCGCCTCGAACGAACGGAGGCGGGTGTCCAGGACCTCGCGGAGGACGGCTTGGGCGATGCCGAGCGCGAGTCCGGCGAGCACACCGATGGCGATGTTGACCGCCAGTCGGGGCGAGAACGGCGTGCTCGGAGCGGTGGCGGGCTGGAAGACGCTGAGGTGGACGAGGCCGTCGGTGGCGGCTCCCTCGTTCTCGACCTGGTCGACCACCTTCACCAGCTGCTCCGTGACGGCGTTCGCGATGGCGGCGGCCTGCGTCGGGGACTCGTCGGTGGCGCTGATCGAGATGAGCACGGTGTCGCGTTTCGACTCCGCCGTGACCACCCGCCCGAGGCCGCCGCCACCCGGCAACCCGAGCTGCTTCGCGGCCTGCCCGAGCACCTGGGGCGTGACCGCCAGCTCCTCGTATGACTTGACCCGGGCGGCCGAGAAGGTGTTGCCCTGACTGAGGTCGGTGACCGAGGCCCCGCCCGCCACGGACACGAACACCTCGCTCGTCGCCCGGTACTGCGGTGCCTGGACCGCGGAGAAGGCCGCCGCGAGTCCGGTCGCGAGCAGCAGCACCGCAGCGATGGAGATCCAGCGGTGCCGGAGCACGTCGATGAACTGCGCGAGTGTCATCCGAGCCTTTCCTTCGGGTTTCGATGTGTGATACTCATAGTAGTTGATATGAAATATTACGCAACCAAGTGGAGGAAGCGCGGATGACCGTCCTCGGAGCCGTGCTCCTCGTCGCGCTCGGCGTCGGACTGACGGTGCGTCGCGAGTGGTTGCCGGTGATCATCGGGGTGGCCGCCGGGTTGCCGTACTCCGCGGGCGTCGTCCTCGGGGGGAACGGCGTGCCGCTGTTCACCGTCGCGGCAGCAGCCAGCGCCTGCGCACTCCTCGGGACGCGTCGGCTGGGGACGTCGCACTGGACAGCGAACGCGTTCGCCGTCTTCCTCGCGTGGACGACGGTGATCACCGCGGTGGCTCCGTGGATGTTCGGCGGCATCCGGGTCCTCGTCTCGCGCGGCGGAGTCGATCACCAGGTGGCCGACCCCGGTGTGCTCGCCTACACGGTGAGCAACGGGGCACAGCTCGCCTACCTGCTCCTCGCCGCCTGCTGCGCGCTCTACCTGGTGCGCGTCCGGGGTGCCGTCCTAGCGGTCGGTGTCGCGCTGGTCGTGGGGACGGTGACGACGAGCATCCGGGGCTTCCTCCTGCTGTTCCGAGCGGACGTGACGGCTCCCCTCTTCGACACCCTGCCGAACGTGGCGTACGCCTGGACCACGACGGAGGACCGGTTGCGCGGGGTCTTCAGCGAACCGAGCGAGCTCGCCGCGTTCTCCTTACCGGCGGTCGCGTTCTTCGTCGTTGCGGCGCTGCGCTCGACGGGCCGGGCCCGGTTCCTCTGGTCCACGGCGGCTGCCCTCGCATGCTCCAACCTGCTGCAGGCGTCCTCGGGGACCGCCGTCGTCGCATCCGCTGTCGTGATCGGGTTGGGCATCGTCGTGCTGGCCGTCCGGTACGTCGTCCGCGGCGGTGTCGGCACCCCGTCGCTCGTCATCGCCGTACTCACCGTGGCCGTGGTCGCCCTCGTCGCCGGTGACCACCTGCTCGCGCCGATCCGGGAACTCGTCGTCGACAAGGTGGACAGCAAGTCGTACGACTCCCGGACCGGGGCGGACATGTTCAGCTGGGGCGTCCTCGCGGACACGCTCGGGATGGGCGCCGGCATCGGCAGCAACCGGCCGTCGTCGTTCGGCATGTCCCTGCTGTCCACCGTCGGCATCCCGGGCACCGCTGCGTTCGCTGCACTCGTCCTGGGCATCGTCGCGACCGCGATCCGGCGTCCGGGCACGATCGCGGCGGCAACGGCACTCGTCGCGTTGCTCGTCGCCAAGGTCGTCGGGACGCCCGACTTCTCGACCCCGGTCCTCTGGGTCCTCATCGCGGCCTGCGCGACTCCGGCGTGGGTGCCGACCGCCGTCCCCGCCCTCCGGCCCACGATTCCCACCCTCTGGCCCACCGTCCCCGCACTGACAGGAACTCGATCGTGATCGCCATCCTCATCGTCTGCGAAGGGAACGTCTGTCGTTCCCCCTACGTCGAACGCGTGCTCCGGGCCCGCCTGGACGCCGTCGCCCCGGGAACGTTCCGGGTGTCCAGCGCAGGGACCGCCGCCGAGCCCGGTGCGGCGATGTTCCCGCGCTCGTCCGACGCCGTCCTGCGCCACGGTGCCGATCCCTCCGGCTTCGCAGGGACGCCCCTGACGGCACGCGTGCTCGACGGCCCCGCGCTCGTGCTCACCCTGGAGCGCCAGCACCGTGCCGCGGTGCTCGACATCGCTCCCGCGCTGTTGCGGCGGACGTTCACGCTGCGCGAGTTCGAACGGCTCGTCCGTCCGCTCCTCGGTCAGGACGCCGTCGGCGCAGGGTTCTGGGACGACTTCCCCAGGTTGGTCGCACGTTCCCGACTCGGCACCGCCCCCACCGAGCCGGAGGCGGACGACATCGCCGACCCGGTCCGTGGGGACGACGCCGACCACGCCCGGATGTGCGCGCTGGCCGACGAGGCGATCGACGCCGTCGTCGCCTGTGCCGCACGAGCGACGGAAGGAGCTCGAGATGCGCGGACTGCTCGTGCATGAGTGGATCGAAGCGGTCGGCGGCGCCGAACGTGTCCTCGACGCCATGGCGGACGAGTACCCGGACGCCGATCTCTTCGGCCTCTGGAACGACGCCACTGGCCGGTACCCCGGCCGGCGGGTGATCGAGAGCGCCCTCGCGCCGACGCCGCTGCGGGGTCGCAAGGCCCTGGCCGTCCCCTTCCTCCCCGCGCTGTGGTCGCACGGGCTGCGCGACCTCGGACCGTACGACTGGGCGCTCGTCAGTTCGCACCTGTTCGCGCACCAGGCCCGTGTGCCCGGTGTCGATCCCGAGCGCCAGTTCACCTACGTGCACACACCGGCGCGGTACCTCTGGAACCCGGAGCTCGATGCCCGCGGCGCGTCCGTCGCCGCACGGGTCGCGGGTCCCGCGCTCCGTGCAGTGGACCGCCGTCGGGGCGGGGCGCTCCGGCACGTCGCGGCCAACAGCCGTTTCGTGCAGCAGCGCATCCGAGCGAGCTGGGACGTCGATGCGGTCGTGATCCACCCGCCCGTCGGGGTCGAACGACTCACCGCTGTCGACGACTGGGCGCAGGTGCTCGACGACCGTGAGCGTGCGCTGCTCGAGTCGCTGCCCGCGGGCTTCCTGCTGGGTGCGTCCCGGTTCGTGCCGTACAAGCGACTCGACGTGGTGATCGAGGCCGGCCGGGCATCTGCGCGGCCGGTGGTGCTCGCCGGTGACGGACCCGACCTCGAACGGCTCCGGGCGCTCGCCGCTGACTCGGACGTCGACGTCCGCATCGTCGTCCGGCCGTCCGACGCGCTCCTGGCGGCACTATTGCAGCGTGCAGCCGTCTACGTGTTCCCACCGGTGGAGGACTTCGGCATCATGCCGGTCGAGGCCATGGCGCTCGGCACGCCGGTCGTCGTGAACGCCGTCGGCGGCGCGTGCGACTCGGTGGAGCCCGGTCGGAGCGGTGTCGTCCTGCACGACTTCGCCCCGTCGACGATCCGGTCGGCCGTCGAGGCGGCTGCGGGACTCGACGGTGCGGACTGCCGAGCGCGGGCCGACACGTTCTCCACCACACGCTTCCGGCGCGAGATCGGCGCGTGGACCGGGATCCCGAGCGCGGTCCGTTCCTGACGCGCCCGGCCAGGAGGCCCGCCAGTCGTCGCCGGGTCGGCCCGCGGCAGGCGCCGCGCACGTGCAGTGCCGCCGTCCCGCGTCAGCGGGCGGCCGCCACCAGGATCGCCTCGAGCTGCGCGACGACGCGCGGGAGGTCGAACCGCCTGGCGGTCCGACGGCCGTTGTCGGCGAGCCGATCCCGGGCCTCCTGGCCGTCTGCCAGTCGCACCATGGCGGACGCGAGCGCTGCGACGTCGCCGGGCGGGACGAGGAGGCCGTCCTGATCGTGGGTGATGATCTCGGCGGGGCCGCCCGCATCGCTGGCGATCACGGCCCGGCCCAGCGCCATGGCCTCGATGACGACCTGTCCGAACGGCTCCGCGCGTGTGCTGGCGTGGACGACGAAGTCACACGCGGCCATCTCGGCGGCGACGTCGTGCTGGTGCCCACGGAAGTCGACGGAGTCCCGCACATCGAGTTCGGACGCGAGCGTGTGGAGCGACCGGGCGAACGCGTCGTCGGCGCCGAACAGCGGTGCACCCACGAGACGGAGTCG
Source organism: Curtobacterium sp. MEB011 (assembly GCF_030209655.1). NCBI lineage: Bacteria > Bacillati > Actinomycetota > Actinomycetes > Micrococcales > Microbacteriaceae > Curtobacterium > Curtobacterium sp. MEB011. The sequence continues at coordinate 127,019 of NZ_JARVRN010000001.1, forward strand.
TGCGTCGGGGTCGAGACCGGACGCGCGGGCGGCCGCGAAGGCGCGGAGGGCGACGTCCTGACCCTTCCACGGCGTGAGGCGTCCGACCATGCCGATCGTGCACACCGGAGCGGTGTGCGGCGTTGGTTCCGGCGGGACGGACACGGGGCAGGCGACGACGGCGACGGGCCGGGGCAGGCGACCGAGCGACCGGGCCGTGGTCCGGGAGTTCGCGACCACCGTCCGGGGGAGGACCGCGAACGCGAGCCGGAGCAGCGCTGCGTTCACTCGCGACGACTCATCGGCACCGACGAGGTCGTGTGCGTGGGCGACCACGGGGATCCCGGCCCGCCGCCCGGCGAGTCCACCCCAGATGTGTGCCTTCGCCGAGTGGGTCGTCAGCACGTCGACACCGAGGGCGCGCAGGACGCGGGTGAGTTCGTGGGTGGCGCGGAGCGTGCTGACCGTCTTCGCGAGGAGCCCAGCTCCCGTGGTGGCGGTGTGGTGCCGGACGGTCGCATCGAGGGGAACGACCTGGCAGCGCACCCCGGAGTCGGCGAGGCGTTCCTCGAGCGGGCCGTGTTCGCCGAGGACCACGATCGGTTCGATCGTCGTGCACGAGGCGGTCACCCGCGCGACGAGCAGTTCTGCCCCGGAGAGGGCTGCGGAGTGGCTGAGGAAGGCCACCAGAGGCAACCGATCAGTTGTCATGCATTCAGCATATCAAGTATTGTATAGAACGTGACATACAAATGTCCGCGGGTCCGATGACGCGCCCGACACCTCCCGCTCCAGATCGGAACACACCATGGCCCTGAGCTCCCATCCTCCCGTCCGCCGCTTGCTCGTCACCGGACTGACCGCCGTCGGCATCCTCGCTGCAGTGACCGCGTGCTCCGGCACCGGCGACGACAAGCCGACCCCGAAGCCGAGTGCGAGCGCGACGGCCCAGGCGGACGAGCAGGTCTTCTCGAACCCGCCTGCCGACATCGGGAAGGTCCGGGCCGGGTGCAAGGACGGCAAGGCCGTCGTCGACCAGGCCAACAAGGACGTCACCGTCGGGGACTGCGCGTCGGTGGAGATCACCGCGGGTAACGCGGTCGTGCACCTCGGGAACGTCGAGGAACTCGTCGTCTCCGGTTCCATCAACGACATCGCCGCGAAGCAGGTCGGCTCGGTGCGGGTGACCACCGACGGCAACCGCCTGACCAGTGACAACGAGCCGAAGATCAGCGACGACGGCAAGGACAACGTGTTCCGCACGCGCTGATCGACACACACGCAGAACGACGAATGCCGCCGGCCCCAGGCCGGCGGCATTCGTCGTTCTGTCCCGCTGTTCTCCTCCCGCATCGCGGTTGACGCACGGGAACGGGCGCCCCTCCTGGTGGAGGGGCGCCCGTCGCGTGGTGCTGGTGGTGTTACCGGATGACGTTGATGGTGCGCTGGTCAGCAGGGCCGTTGAGGTTGCCCTTGGTGATCTGCTTGGTGAACAGCGTGTACGCCTGCGGGGTGAGGGTGCGCTCGACGGAGATCGTCCAGGCGCCCTGACCGTTCACCGTCGCGGAGCCCAGGCGGCTCACGGTGCCGTTCAGGACGACCTTGGCGCCGGGGGCACCGGTCCCCGTGAAGACGACCTGGTCGCCTCGGAGGGTCCCACCGTTGCCGGGGGTCTCGATGACGAGGTCCGCGGGCGTGCCGTAGTCGAGCGTCGCCGTCTTGGGCGCCGAGACCGTGCCGTTGACCGTCTGGGTGACGGTGAAGGTGCGGACGCCGGCGACCGTGGCGGGGATCGTGACGGAGTACTTCCCGTCGACGGCCTTGACGCTCTCGATGATCGTCGTGCCTTCGCGGACGATGACGTCCGCCCCGGTCTGGGCGTTGCCCGAGACGACGGCGTTCTGCTCGACGTCACGGTCGAAGACCCCGTTGGCCGTCAGCGCCGTGATCTGCTCGTTGCGGACGGTGACGGTGATGTTGACGCGCTGGGTGAGGCCGCCCTTGCTGGTCTGGAGTGCGTGGAGGTCGTAGACCGCCGGGTTGAGCTGGCGGGTGACGTCCACGGTCCAGGCGCCGTCGGTGATCTTGGTGTCACCGACGGAGGAGCTGTTGCCGCGCATGTCGAGCTTGGCGCCGGTGGCTCCGGTGCCGGTGAAGCGGATGGAGCCGTTGGTGACGGTGGCGCCGTTGGCCGGGGTCTGGATGACCGGGGCTGCGGGGTTGCCGTAGTCGAGGGAGCGGTCGAGTGGTGCGGAGACCTGGCCTCGGACGGTCTGGGTGACGGTGAAGTCGTTGACGCCGAAGTGGGCCTTGTTCGCGGGGATCGTGATCGTGTAGCGGCCGTTGGTGGCGATGGCGGTGCCGATGGTGTCGCCGTTGCTGTCCTTCACGGTGACGGTTGCGCCGGGGTTGGCGGAGCCGGTGATCGTCGCGGGCAGGTTCTCGTCCGTGGTGTTGAACGCGGCGGTCGCGGTCAGCGGAGCAACCGGCGCCTCGTTGCGGACGGTGACGGTGATGTTGACGCGCTGGGTGAGGCCGCCCTTGCTGGTCTGGAGTGCGTGGAGGTCGTAGACCGCCGGGTTGAGCTGGCGGGTGACGTCCACGGTCCAGGCGCCGTCGGTGATCTTGGTGTCACCGACGGAGGAGCTGTTGCCGCGCATGTCGAGCTTGGCGCCGGTGGCTCCGGTGCCGGTGAAGCGGATGGAGCCGTTGGTGACGGTGGCGCCGTTGGCCGGGGTCTGGATGACCGGGGCTGCGGGGTTGCCGTAGTCGAGGGAGCGGTCGAGTGGTGCGGAGACCTGGCCTCGGACGGTCTGGGTGACGGTGAAGTCGTTGACGCCGAAGTGGGCCTTGTTCGCGGGGATCGTGATCGTGTAGCGGCCGTTGGTGGCGATGGCGGTGCCGATGGTGTCGCCGTTGCTGTCCTTCACGGTGACGGTTGCGCCGGGGTTGGCGGAGCCGGTGATCGTCGCGGGCAGGTTCTCGTCCGTGGTGTTGAACGCGGCGGTCGCGGTCAGCGGAGCAACCGGCGCCTCGTCGGTGATCGTGATCGTGATCGGGACCTGCGTCGTGAGTCCGCCCTTGGTGGTCTGCACGGCGCGCAGGTTGTAGACGTTGTTCGACAGGTCGATCGTCACCGGTGCGTTCCAGACACCGTCGGTGACGGTACCGGTCGCGATGGCTCGGACGGAACCGCGGACGTCGATGCGGGCGCCCTCGTCACCGGTACCGGTGAAGGTCAGGCCGTCCTTCTGGACCGTCGAGCCGTTCGCCGGGCTGGTGATGCGGATCGGTGCCGGCATGCCGTAGTCGAGCGAGACGTCCTTCTCGGGCGAGGTCGTGTCGTTCTTCGTCTGGGTCACGGTGAAGTCGTTGACGCCGGTGTGGGCGAACGACGGCGGGACCGGGATCGAGTACTTCCCGTCGACTGCCTCGGTGCGGCCGACCTCGTTGCCGAGGCTGTCCTTGACGATCACGGTCGCGCCCGTGGTGGCGTCGCCGGAGATCGTCGCGGGCTTGGTGACGTCGTCATCGAACGCGCCGACCGCGGTCAGCTCGGTCGTGAGCGGGTTCGTCGCGACCGTGAAGGAGACCTTCTCGGTGCTCGGTGCCCCGGTGAGCGGGGTCTGGATCACGTCGAACTCGTAGGAGCCGTCTGCGAGGTCCGCGGTCGCGGGGACGCTCCAGGCGCCGTCCTTCACGACGGTGGTCGCGATGAGGTTGTCGTCGGCGTCGCGGATCTCGATCGTGGCACCCTCGTCGCCGGTACCCGAGAACACCGGGCGCTTGGAGTCGACCGTGGAGCCGTCGGCCGGCGTGGTGACGACGAGCGCGTCCGGTGCGGGAACCTCGGCGGCTTCGACCGTGGCCTGCGTGGTGCTGGTGGTGTTGAACGCTCCCTCGGTGGCGGTACCGCTGAGCACGGTGCGCATCGGGAAGGTGCCGGCCTCGGCGTCCTCGGGCGTGTTCACGTCGATGTTCCAGCGCATCAGGGACGCGTCGGGAAGGTTCCAGGTCGTGGTGGTCGTCGCGAAGTCGTAGGTGTACTTCGTGCCGTCCGCGGAACGGACCCCGTTGGTCAGGGTCATGGCCGAGTTCGTCCAGGCGTCGTCACCCGGCTTCTTGAACGAACCCTCGATCGTGCTCTGGTCCGCGGCGAAGGTGGTGCCCTCGGGAGCGGTGAACTCGACCTTGCCCTGCGGGCGGCTGATCGAACCGTTCGTCTTGAAAAGGGATTCCACCGAGGTGACCTCGCCACGTTCGAGCGTGACTGCGGTGCCGGCCTGGCCAGAGATCGCGGCGTCGTTGATCACGACGTCGAGGTCCTTCGAGTCGTGCTCCTCGCCTTCGATCTCCTGCACCACGTGGAGTGCGTTCGTGCCGCGCTCGAGGCCGTCGACCGTGATGCTCCACGCACCGGTCTCGGCGTCGGCCTCGGTGCTCTCGTCGCCGATCGTGATCGTCGCGCCCGGAGTTGCGGTACCCGAGATCACGGCGGACTTGCCTGCGTGGTCGATCGAAGCGATGTCGGCCACGAGGTCGACGACGTTGGTCTCGATGGTGGTGGTCGTCGTGCCCTCAGCCAGGAAGTCGCCCTTGCTGCTGGTGCCCGGCATGGAGAACTCCATTGCGTCGGAACCGGCGGGAGCGTCCTCGTCAGCGGTCACGCCGACCATGAAGCGGTACTGCTCGTCGGCGGGGTGGTTCGCGGCCCACTCGGCATCGAACGTGATGGTCTTGCCGTCATTCGACCGCGAACCGTCGGTCAGCGGGACGGACGTGGTGTTCGCCCAGTCGTCCTCTCCGACGTCACGCATCTGGCCCTGGACCGTGGCCTGCTGGTCGAACGTGGTGCCTTCGGGTGCGTCGAGCGTGACCGTGCCGTCGGTGTTCGTGCGCGCCTCGCGGTTCTCGACCACGAACGGCACCGGGGTGCTCTCGCCGCGCTCGAGCTCGATCGGGCCCTGGTCGACACCGACGAGCGTGCCGCCCTCGACGATCGTCGCGGTGACAGTCTTCTCGTCGACCCGCGCGTTGTTGAAGCGCTGCGTCGCGGTGAGGGAGTTCGCCCCGACTGAGAGCCCTTCGACGGTCATCGACCAGTTGCCGCTCGAGTTGACGTCGACGGTCTTGTTGCCGATCGTCACCGTGCCGTTCGGCGTTGCCGTACCCGACACCTCAGCGGTCCTCGCGATGTTGTTCACCTTCGTCACCTGCGCGGTCATGGCTCGGGTGCTCGGGAAAATCTCATCGTACGTCGCGAGTTCGTAACCTGTCTGGCCTTTCCCAAGCCATGCTGGCTCATTCGAGTACGGCCAGATACCGATCCGGGAAGAACCCTCCCAGAGGGTGCCGCCACTGAGGTTGATCTGCACCGCGTTGCCGCAAGATCCAACGGTGTAGTCGTGGGTGAAGCCCGACGGTGCCGGGACAATGCACGAGGATCCGATCTTGAGCTCGCCAGTACCCGTAGTGAATGTTGCAGTCGCAGCAGCCGCTTTCGCGGCGGCGAGCGATGAATGGGCTGTGGCGCTGAGATTGGATCCGACAGCCCACCAGGTCGAGTTAGATCTGGACTTCATCACGAACTTGCCGGAGGCGGTGGCCTGGGTCGAGATCGACCGGGGCTCGGGCGAAGCGATCGCCGTTGCTGCACCGAATGACAGGCCGGACACGATGGTGGCAGCGGCCAGCCCGGCCGCACCCATGGACTTGAGGGCAGTCGATGCCCTCTTCTTGTGAGACATGTGCATCTTTCAGGACAGGCCGCGCGACGGCGGCTGTGCGGGAAGGGGGCACGCCCGTGGACAGACTCCAACGGCGCATGTGTATTCAGAATATCACGTGAAATACCAACATACGAACGTGCTACCTCACTTGCGCCCGACTGGGAGTTGAGTGGGACTGGCGCAGGTTTGTGCTCCCTGAAGTTGACTCCAGGTGACTCAGGAGTAGGGTTGAGTCCATCGGACGCAAGTCCAACGACTTACCCCCAAGCAAGAGGAGCAACACATGGGACGTGCAGTAGGCATCGACCTCGGAACCACCAACTCCGTCGTCTCCGTTCTCGAAGGTGGCGAGCCCACCGTCATCGCCAACGCCGAAGGCATGCGCACCACGCCGTCGATCGTGGCGTTCACGAAGGACGGCGAGGTCCTGGTCGGCGAGACCGCCAAGCGCCAGGCCGTGACGAACGTCGACCGCACCATCGCGTCGGTCAAGCGTCACGTCGGCACCGACTGGACCACCGAGATCGACGGCAAGAAGTACACGCCGCAGGAGATCTCGGCCCGCACCCTCGGCAAGCTCAAGCGCGACGCCGAGCAGTACCTCGGCGAAGACGTCACGGACGCGGTCATCACCGTGCCGGCGTACTTCAACGACGCCGAGCGTCAGGCCACGAAGGACGCCGGTGAGATCGCCGGCCTCAACGTCCTCCGCATCATCAACGAGCCGACCGCCGCCGCTCTCGCCTACGGCCTCGACAAGGGCAAGGAAGACGAGCTCATCCTGGTCTTCGACCTCGGTGGTGGCACGTTCGACGTCTCCCTGCTCGAGGTGGGCAAGGACGATGACTTCTCGACGATCCAGGTCCGCGCGACCTCCGGTGACAACCGCCTCGGTGGTGACGACTGGGACCAGCGCATCGTCGACTACCTGGTCAAGAAGTTCAAGGACGAGCACGGCGTCGACCTGTCCACGGACAAAATCGCCAAGCAGCGTCTGAAGGAAGCGGCTGAGCAGGCCAAGAAGGAGCTGTCGTCGCAGATGTCGGCGAACATCCAGCTCCCGTACCTGACGCTCACCGCCGAGGGCCCGCTGAACCTGGACGAGACCATCTCGCGCGCACAGTTCGAGCAGATGACCTCCGACCTGCTCGACCGCACCAAGAAGCCGTTCAACGACGTCATCAAGGAAGCCGGTGTCTCGGTCAACGACATCGCGCACGTGGTGCTCGTCGGTGGCTCGACCCGTATGCCCGCCGTGGCCGAGGTCGTCAAGTCGCTGACCGGTGGCAAGTCCCCGAACCAGGGCGTCAACCCGGACGAGGTCGTCGCCGTCGGTGCCGCGCTGCAGGCCGGTGTGCTGAAGGGCGAGCGCAAGGACGTCCTGCTCATCGACGTCACGCCGCTGTCGCTCGGCATCGAGACCAAGGGCGGCCTGATGACGAAGCTCATCGACCGCAACACCGCGATCCCGACCAAGCGGAGCGAGACCTTCACGACCGCTGACGACAACCAGCCGTCGGTCGCCATCCAGGTCTTCCAGGGCGAGCGCGAGTTCACCCGCGACAACAAGCCGCTCGGCACCTTCGAGCTCACCGGCATCGCCCCGGCTCCCCGTGGTGTGCCGCAGGTCGAGGTCACCTTCGACATCGACGCCAACGGCATCGTGCACGTGTCCGCCAAGGACAAGGGCACCGGCAAGGAGCAGTCGATGGTCATCTCCGGCGGCTCGTCGCTGCCGAAGGAGGACATCGAGCGCATGGTCCGCGAAGCCGAGGAGCACGCCGCCGAGGACAAGGCACGTCGCGAGGCCAACGAGCGTCGCAACCAGGCCGAGCAGCTCGTCTACTCGATCGAGAAGCTCATCAAGGAGAACGACGAGAAGCTCCCCGCGGACGTCAAGTCCGAGGTGCAGGCCGATGTCGACGCGCTCAAGTCCGCTCTTGCGGGCGAGGACGACGACGCCGTGAAGACCGCCTTCGACAAGCTCAACGAGTCGCAGGGCAAGCTCGGCCAGGCCATCTACAGCCAGCAGGACGCAGCAGCCGGCGCCGCCGGTGGCGAGCAGCCCGCGGGTGAGCAGCCGGCCGACGACGAGGACATCGTCGACGCCGAGGTCGTGGACGACGAGGACGACAAGGACAAGAAGTAACGATGACGGATCCCAAGGACAACGCGCCCCACGAGGACGAGCCCCAGGTCGAGGGCGACGCCACGAACGCGGCCGAGCCCGAGGACCTCATCGAGGCGGAGGGGCCCGACGTCGAAGTACCGACGGACGGCCCCGCCGCCGGGGGCCCGGCGGCCGAAGCAGCGAACGACCTCTCCCCGGAGGACGAAGCGCTGCTCGCCGACGCAGCCCGCGGCATCGCCGAGGACAAGCTCAGCACCGAGGACCGTGACCTCGTCGCCGAGATGCGTGCGGACATGCTCCGTGCGCAGGCCGAGCTGGTGAACTTCCGGAAGCGCGTCGAGCGTGACCGGGAGGCCAACCGCGAGGTCGCCATCGCCGAAGTGGTGCGGGCCCTGCTGCCGGCGCTCGACGACCTCACCCGGGCCGAGGCCCACGGTGACCTCGCCGAGGGGCCGATGCAGGTCATCGGCCAGAAGATCCGCGGGGGCTTCGAGAAGTTCAAGCTCGTGCAGATCGGCGAGAAGGGCGAGGCGTTCGACCCGAACATCCACGAGGCGATCGTCCAGCTCCCCACCCCGGGCGCCACCGGACAGACCGTCGCGGACGTCGTCGAGCCGGGCTACAAGCTCGGTGAGCGCGTTCTCCGCGCGGCCAAGGTCGCGGTGGCGGTCCCGGCCTGAGCCGGGTCCCCACGGTGACGACAGAAGAAGGCAGGTGATCCATGGCCAGTCAGGATTGGTTCGACAAGGACTTCTACAAGGTCCTCGGCGTGTCCAAGGACGCCTCCGACGCCGAGCTGAAGAAGACGTACCGGAAGCTCGCGCGGCAGTTCCACCCGGACTCCAACCCGGGTGACGCCGCCGCCGAGAACCGCTTCAAGGAGATCAGCGAGGCGTACTCGGTGCTCTCCGACAAGGAGCAGCGCCAGGAGTACGACCAGGTCCGCGCCATGGGCTCCGGCGCCCGCTTCACAGCGGGCGGCGGGGGCCAGGGCGGCTTCGAGGACGTCTTCGGCGGGATGTTCGGGCAGCAGGGCGGCGGCGGACAGCGTGTCCGCTTCGGCCAGGGTGGCCCCGGCGGTGCCGGTGGATTCGAGGACATCCTCGGCGGGATGTTCGGCGGAGGTGGCGGCTTCGGCCAGACCTCCGGCGGCTACCGCGGTTTCGGCGGGCCGACGAAGGGCCGCGACGTCACGGCGTCGACGACCCTCGACTTCACCACGGCGATCGCCGGTGACACCGTCAAGCTGTCGCAGGGCAACGGCCGACCGGTGAACGTCCGCATCCCCGCGGGCGTCGCCGACGGTCAGAAGATCCGTCTGCGCGGCCGCGGCGAGCCCTCGCCCGATGGCGGAGAGGCCGGTGACCTCGTGGTCGCCGTGTCGGTGCGGAAGCACCCGGTGTTCGAGCGCGACGGGCTCAACCTGCGCGTGGACGTCCCCGTGACGTTCACCGAGGCAGCGCTCGGCGCGACGATCGAGGTCCCGACGCTCGGCGGTTCGCCCGTGAAGCTCAAGGTCGCCCCCGGCACGCCGTCGGGTCGCGTCCTGCGCGTCAAGGGCCGCGGCGTCACGACGAAGAACGGCACGGGCGACCTGCTCGCGACCGTCCAGGTCGCGGTGCCGTCGCACCTGTCGGACAAGCAGCGCGAGGCCGTCGAGGCACTTGCGGCTGCGCTGCCCGACGAGAACCCCCGCGAGGACCTCCTCGCCAAGGCGCGCGACTAGCGTCGCGCACGCAATGCAGTAGACCCGGCCTGGAGGAACGGCGCGGCTTCCTGACGGACGCTCGCCGTTCCTCCAGGCTGGTTTCCACCCCACGCGGACGACGGAAAGGAACGCGCCATGACCGACATGGACGAGAACTCGCCCGTCTTCGCGATCGCGGTCGCTGCGGAGCTCGCCGAGATGCACCCGCAGACGCTGCGGCAGTACGACCGGCTCGGCCTGGTCGTGCCGGGTCGCACCCGGGGTGGGTCGCGGCGGTACTCGATGCGCGATGTCGTGCAGTTGCGCGAGATCGCGCGACTCGGCTCCGAGGGGGTGTCGCTGGAGGGGATCCGGCGGGTGCTCGACCTGGAGAACGAGAACAAGGCGCTGCGCGACCGGGTGCGCGAACTCGAGTCGGCGTTGGCCGACCAGCTCATCAACCGGCCCGGTGCGCGGGTCTTCGCCGCCACCGCGAGTGGTGCGGCGATCTCGCTCAAGGCGGGGTCGCGGCCGCAGCGGAACACGCAGATCGTCCTGTACCGCGGACCGCGCTGACGGGGATCGACAGGCGAACGCCCCCGGTGACCGAGTGGTCACCGGGGGCGTTCTGTGTGGGCTGTGTGGCTTACTTGACGGTGAAGCGGACGGGGAGCTCGCTGGTGGCGTTGCCGGGCGTGGTCTGCTTCGCGGTGAGGGCGTAGCTGCCACGGCCGAGGTCGATGTTCGACGCCACGCTCCACTTGCCGTCGGCGTTGACCTCGGCGGTCGCGACGACGCGGGAGGTGCCGCGGATCTCGATCGTCGAGCCGGCCTGGCCGGTGCCGGTGAAGGTGGGGCGGGGTCCGGTGGTGGTGCCGTTCATCCCGGGGGACGTGACCGTCAACGGCGCTGCCGTGGCGGTGACGGAGAAGCGGACGGGGGCTTCGCTGGTGGCGTTGCCGGTGGTGGTCTGCTTCGCGGTGAGGGCGTAGCTGCCGCGGCCGAGGTCGATGCTCGACGTGGCGCTCCACTTGCCGTCGGCGTTGACCTCGGCGGTCCCGACGACGCGGGAGGTGCCGCGGATCTCGATCGTGGACCCGGCCTGGCCCGTGCCGGTGAAGGTGGGGCGGGGGCCGGAGGCGGTGCCGTTCATCCCGGGGGACGTGACCACGAGCGGTGCGACGGCGTCGTCTTCGGTGGTGAAGGCGATGTTGCGCATTACCGAGGAGCGTCCGTCGGCGGTGGTCTGCGTGAACGTGACCTCGTACCCGTCCTTGCTGGTCAGGTCGGCGGTGGCGTCCCAGGTGCCCACGCCCGACCGTGCGCCGTCTGCCTTCGTCTCGAAGAGTCGCTGGCCGCGCTGGTCGGTCGCGGTGATCGTCGCGCCGGCCTCGGCGGTGCCGGCGAACGCCCGCTTGCCCGGCGTGTAGTCGTTCTCGTCCGCGAGGCCCTCGACCCGCAGGAGGCGGGGAAGCGCAACGCGCTCCGATGTCCCGCTGAAGTCGCGGCCGTTGAAGACCAGGTTGACCATGTCGAGCTGCTTGCCGGTCGCGGCGGCGGCGATCGTGTAGCTCCACACCGCATCGGCGCGGGTGGTGTGCCCGACGACGCGGTCTCCGTCGAGGATCCAGAGCCCAGGAGCGTCATCGCGCTCCCCGACCACCTGGACGCGCCCGTCCGGGTAGACGAACACGGACCGGAGGGACGGTGCGGCGGCAGTCGGGTCGATCGGCAGCTGCTCGAGCGCGACGGGCACGCGGGCCGAGGAGGTGCCGTCGGCAGTGCGTCCGACGACGTAGACCGTGGAGCCGACGCGGTCCTGCGGGAGCCGAGCGGAGTAGCCGGTCTCGCCGAGGCTGGCGTCGGCGATGGTGGAGCCGGCTTCGTCCTGCACGACGACCGAGTCGACGTCCTCAGCGACGGAACCCGCCACGACGAACGACCCGTCGAGGACGCGCCCCTTCTGCACGACCGTCGGCGCCTGCGGCGCCTCCGATGCCGCCGGCGAGAACCGCACGTCGCGGAGCTCGTTCTTCCGACCGTCGGTCGTCGTCTGCGTGAGGGTGATCACGTGGTCGGAGTCGGCGAGGTCGGCATCGGCGTTCCAGGTGCCGGTCCCGTTGCGTGCCCCGCTGACCTCGGTCGTGAACAGGGTGGCGCCCGAGGTGGTGTCCTTCGCGACGATCGTGGCACCGGCGGTCGCACTGCCGGCGAAGTGGGTGGTGCCGGGCGTGAACGTGTTCTGCTGCTGCAGTCCGTCGATCTTGATGGTGCGGGGGATTGGGGTGCGCTCGCCGCGGGTCTGGGTGCCGTCGGCGGCGGTGTGGACGCGGATCGCTTCGAGCGGTTCGTCCTTGTGGCGGTCCTGCACGACGAGGAAGAAGATGCCGGTGGTGCTCCGGTCGTACACCTGGTTGCCGCTGACGAGCCAGACGTCGTCGCCACCACCGGCTCGTCCGCCGACGATGCGGGATGACCACGGGGTGCTCCAGTCGATGGAGAAGCGCAGTGCCTCCAGCGAGGGATCGACGGGGATGGAATCGAAGTCCGGAAGAGTCTCCTGCACGGTGGAGTCCGACGACGAGGCGGCTGCGGGAGTGGCGGTGGCAGCGGTGGCGGCCGCGGGCGTCAGCAAGCCGAAGCCGAGGGAAGCGGTGAGGACGCCGCAGACGACCGCGGCGCTCCGGAACGATGTGGATGCCATTGAGGGCTCCTTCTGGTGGGGGGACTCCCAGTGTATTGACATGTGAAATACACAGGCTGTTGATATCGCGAGTGCAATCACCATGCGCTTCGCCGCGGGCTGTCGCCGGGTACGCTGACGCGGTGCCAGACTTCGCCGACCTCTTCCGCCGACGCGACGACGACGCGCCCGACCTCATCGCGATCGACGGCACCGACCGCTTCCTGCTCGACGAAGCACCGCACGTGCACGGCGACGCACTCCGGCAGCCGGGCGAGGTCGCGGTCGTCGACGACCGGTACGGGGTGCTGACGCTCGGCCTCATCACGCAGTACGGCGCGAGCGACATCCGGGTCGTGCAGGACTCCCTGGTGGGGGAGCGGGCGCTCGAGGCCAACGCCGGCACCTTCGGACTCCGTGGGTTCCACCACCCCGACTCGTTCGAGGCTGCGTTCCGCGACGTCCGGCTGGTCGTGCTGCGGCTGTCGAAGTCGCACGACCGTCTGGACGAGATCGCCCGCGCCGTCGCCCGGTTCGCCGCGCCCGACGTCGTGTTGCTCTGCGGCGGCAACGTCAAGTACATGAACCTGTCGCAGAACGACGTGCTGCGCCGGTCGTTCGGCGACGTCGCTGCCTCGCGTGGCCGGGGCAAGTCGCGGCTGCTCATCGCGCAGGACCCGCTCCGCGCCCAGGCCACCCGTGCCGCGACCACGAACCCCTGGCCCCGGTCGGTGCACGTCGACGACCTCGGCATGACCCTGGTGGCACACGGTGGCGTGTTCGCGGGGGCGTCGCTCGACCAGGGCACGCGGGTGCTCCTCGACGCGATGGACCGAGCGGTCCCCACCGCGCGCACGGTCGTGGACCTGGGGAGTGGCAACGGCGTGATCGCAGCGGCGATCGCGCTGCGCCGACCGAACGTCCGCGTGGTCGCCACCGACGTGTCGCGGATCGCGGTGGAGTCGACGCGCGCGACGGCGGAAGCCAACGGGGTCGCCGACCGGGTGACGGTGCTGCGGACCGACGCGGGCGACGAGCTCGCCGAGGGGTCCGCGCAGCTGGTGCTGTGCAACCCGCCGTTCCACGCGGACACGGCGGTGACCACGGACACCGCCGAGGCGATGTTCCGGAACGCGGCCACGATCCTCCAGGCCGGCGGTGAACTGTGGTGCGTCTGGAACACGCACCTGCGCTACCGGCCGGTCCTCTCGCGCCTGGTCGGGCCGACCCGCGAGGTCGTCAGGACCCCGAAGTTCACCGTGACGGCCTCGGTCGCGACGAACCGCTGACGGCCACGGACGGCGAGAGCCGCCCGGGCTGACCCGGACGGCTCTCGCGACGTGCTGCTGTGCTGGGATCGATCAGGCCGGCACGTAGTCGAACGTGTCGGGGTCGGGACCCGTGCGGTGGCCCTTGTCGAGGCCGGTGATGTCCGTCATGTCCTCGTCCGAGAGCTCGAAGTCGAAGATCGCGAAGTTCTCCTCGACGCGGGCGCGCGTGACGGACTTCGGGAACACGATGTCGCCGCGCTGGATGTGCCAACGGAGGACGACCTGCGCCGGGGACTTGCCGACCGACGAGGCGATGCGGGTGATGGTCTCGTCGTCGAGCACGAGGCCCTGCGCGATCGGGGACCACGCCTCGGTCGCGATGCCGTGCTCACGGTTGTAGGCGCGGAGTTCGTCCTGCGCCAGGTACGGGTGCACCTCGATCTGGTTCACGGCCGGGGTGATGGTCGTCTCGGCGGCGAGGCGGTTGAGGTGGTTGGTCTGGAAGTTCGAGACACCGATCGACCGGGCGGTACCGGCGGCGTAGAGCTCCTCGAAGGCCTTCCACGTCGGCACGAAGTCCGAGACGGTGGGCAGGGGCCAGTGGATCAGGAAGAGGTCGGTGTAGCCGCCGAGCAGCTCGGCCGACTTCTTGCCGTTCTCCAGCGCAGCCTCGGGGTCGTGGAAGCCGTTGTTGAGCTTCGAGGTGACGAAGATCTCCTCACGCGGGATGCCGGACGCAGCGATCGCCTCACCGACCTCCTTCTCGTTGCCGTACATCTCGGCGGTGTCGATGTGGCGGTAGCCGACCTCGAGCGCAGCCAGCGTGGCGGCCTTCGTCTCGGAGGGGTCGATCTGGAAGACGCCGAAGCCGAGCTGCGGGATGGTCTTGCCGTCGTTCAGGGTGATGTTCGGAACGGTCATGGACCCATGCAACCAAACGCTCCTCAGCGCGCATTCCGCCGACACCCAGGAACGGCGAGCCCGGGCGCGCCGCTCGGGCTGCGCCGCGCGGGCTGCGCAGCTCAGGAGAGCGCAGCCGTGATGTACGCCTGCAGTGCCTGCCCGTACGCGATCGCGGGCACCTCGGACGCGAAGCTGCGGTCGACGCCCCCGATCGTCGCGGTCACCGTGAAGACCACGCGCCCGCCGACCGGCACCCGGGTCAGCCCGATGAACGACGGCCCGAGCAGGTCGCGCAGCTGGTCCTCGCGGGGCAGCCAGAGCGACTCCGACGCGGTGACCGAGTCGAGGGCCCACTCCGTGGTGCCGTTGAAGCCGAGGATCGTGCCGGTGGGGGAGTCGTGCCGTTCGACGGTCATCTCGGACACCGTGTAGACGTCGTCGTCGATGCCGGGCTTGTCGATCACGAACCGGTCCCCGGTCTCGGGGTGCCAGCGGAGGCCGGCGTCACGGAGGGACCTGGCGAGTTCGACGGTGATCACGTTCCCACCTTGCCCGCGCGACCCGCCCCTGTCACCACCTAGGTTGCCGAAAGCATCCCGTACTAGCATCGCCGAGCACCCCTCGCGCGAGCGCACCCCGTTCGCGCGCGCGGCGTGACGACGCCCGGGCAACCGGTGCCGCGCCTCCAGGCCGTGGGACCGGTCGTGGGCCGGGCCGCCGGCCGGCGTCCCCGACCGAGGCTGACGGACACCCTGCCGCCGAAGAGAAGGACCCGCATGACCCTCGAACGCGAGGAACTCCGCGACCACTGGACCGTGACGATGGCCGGAGGAACCGGCGCGCCGGACGGCGTCGTGGGCCGCACCATCCCGGCGACGGTGCCGGGCCAGGTCCACACCGACCTGGAGCGGGAGGGCCTGCTGCCGGACCCGACGTTCCACCTGAACGAGCAGGCCGCCAAGTGGGTCGGCCGCGCCGACTGGGCCTACCGCCGCACGGTCGACGTCGACCCGCGCGGACACGAGCGCGTCGACCTGGTCTGCGACGGCCTGGACACCGTCGCGGAGCTCAGCCTGGACGGCGTCGTCGTGGGCACGACCCGCAACATGCACCGCCGCTACCGGTTCGACGCCCGGGTGCAGACGGGGTCCGGTGGCACCACGAAGGACCTCGAGATCCTGTTCGAGTCGCCGTACCGCGAGGCCGGCCGGGTGGCCGCGAAGGCCGGCAGCATGCCGGGCCCGTACGACGAACCGTTCCCGTACATCCGCAAGATGGCGTCGAACTTCGGCTGGGACTGGGGCCTGACCGCGGTCACGAGCGGCCCCTGGCGGCCGGTCGCGATCGAGCGCTGGTCGACCGCGCGCCTGCGCGAGGTGCGTCCACTCGTCGACGTCGAGGCCGGTGAGGGCGTGCTCGACGCCCACATCACCGTCGAGCGTTCGGGGATGAACGACCTGGACCAGGACGGCGAGGACGACGACCTGGTGCTCGTCGTCACCGTGAGCGGCGAGACCGAGGACGGCGCCACCACGCGTCAGCGCTCCCGCGCGCAGCTGACCCCGAAGGACGACGAGACGGTCGTCACCGTGCGCGTTCCCGAGGCACGACGCTGGTGGCCGCGCGGCTACGGCGCGCAGCCGCAGTACGACGTCGTGGTCGAGCTGCAGACCGTCGACGGCGAGGTGCTCGACCGCGACACGTTCCGCACCGGCTTCCGGTCGACCCGGATCGAGACCCAGGTGGACGGCATCGGTCGCCCCTTCGCGGTGCACGTCAACGGCACCCTCGTCGACGTCCGTGGCGTCAACTGGATCCCCGACGACGTCATCGTCTCGCGCGTGGACCGCGCCCGGCTCGAGTCCCGGCTGGGTGCCGCGGCGTCGCTCGGCACGAACCTCGTGCGCGTCTGGGGCGGCGGCGTGTACGAATCGCGCGACTTCTACGAGGTCTGCGACGAACTCGGGCTGCTCGTCTGGCAGGACTTCCCGTTCGCCTGCTCCGCCTACCCGGAGGTCGAGCCGATCCGCAGCGAGGTCATCGCCGAGGCGCGGGACAACGTCGCCCGGCTCGCCCGCCATCCTTCGCTGGTGGTCTGGAACGGCAACAACGAGAACATCTGGCTGCACGACGCCGACGGCTGGGGTGCCGAGCTGGGCGATCGGGGCTGGGGCCTCGACTACTACCTCGACCTGTTGCCGACCATCGTCGACGCCGTCGACCCGTCGCGCTTCTACACGGTCGCGTCGCCGTGGTCCGGTTCCGAGTCGCTGCCCGCGAACGAGGTCGACCACGAGACGCACCACTCCTGGGACGTCTGGAACCGGCTGCCCGACACCGCCTACCGCGAGTCGGTGCCGCGCTTCGTGTCCGAGTTCGGCTGGCAGGCGCCGCCCGCTTGGCGCACGCTGCGCGATGCGGTCACGGACGCGCCGCTGCGGGTCGACTCGCCCGGTGTGGTCCACCACCAGAAGGCGGCGGACGGGATGGCCAAGCTGGCCCGCGGGCTGGAGCCGCGCTTCGGCGGGGTCGACCCGGCAGCGTTCGACGCCTGGCATTACCTGACGCAGCTGCAGCAGGCACGGGCGATCGCGACCGGCATCGAGCACTGGCGCACGCACTGGCCGCGGAACACCGGCGTGGTGGTGTGGCAGCTGAACGACCTGTGGCCGGTGTCGTCGTGGTCCGCGATCGACTCGGCGGGGCGGCTGAAGCCGCTGGCGCACGAGCTGCGCCGCCTGTACGACGACGTGCTGCTGACGATCCGTCCGGTGTCGTCGGTGTCGGTGGCGCCTGGGGCGGCCGACGCGTCCGGTGCGGTCGTTCCGACCAGCGCGTCGGGTGCGTCGGGTGCGGAGCGGACGGGAGGCCCGGATCACCCGGGTGCGTCGCCTGCGGCCGGCGAGACGGCCGATCTGGGTGCGCTCGCGGACACGCTCTCGCTGGGCGTCTCGCCCGGCGCCTTCGGGTCCTCGCCCGTCGAGGTGGCCGTCCGGTCGACCCGCACCGGGCACGACAGCGTCGTCCGGGTCCGCCGGATCACCACGGCCGGCACGATCCTGGCCGAGGTGTCGCTGCCGGTCCGGTTGTCCGGCGCCGGCGTCGCGGTGGTGTCGCTGCCCGAGTCGGTGGGCGTCGTCGACGACCCGGCGAACGAGCTCATCGTCGCGGACATGGACTGGCGCCGTGCGGTCTGGACCCCCGGCCCCGACGCTGCGATGCGCTGGGAGCCGGCGCGCTACCGGACCGCGTTCGCGGTGGTCGACGGCGGCGTGGACCTGACCGTCGAGGCTGACTCGCTCGTCCGCGACCTGCTCGTGCAGCCGGACCGTGTGGCGGCCGGCGGCACGGTCGACCGCGGGTTCATGACGCTGCTGCCCGGCGAACGGGTGGTGTTCCGGCTGCGCGGGGTGACCGAGGCCGACGTCCCCGCGCTCCGGGAGGCGCCCGTGCTATGGAGTCTGGACCGCGCGCTCGACCGTTGATATGCAGAACGACACGGTGATATATTTGACGGTGCGCCGCTCGATGTCGTGACCTGAGCGACTCCGGCGTCCGATCGATCTCCTCGTCGATCGGTCGACAGGAGGCCCCAGATGTCGTTCGCGATGCGCCCACCCACCGGAGCGGTCCCCACCGTGCTCCACTCGACCGTGCTCCACCCGACCGCGCTGAACTCGACGGTGCCGACGTCCGCCGGGCCGGTCGGTGCCACGGCGTCACTCCGGACGGTCGCTCCGGCGGGGGCGCGCCGGGGGTTCGTCCCCGCGGTGGCGTTGCTCGACCTCGCGCTGCTGCTCACCGCGTTCGCCATCGCCCACGTCGTGCGGTTCCCCTGGGAGCTCGCATCCGTCCGACCACGCTCGGGCTGGTTCGAGTTCGTGGTGGCCCCCGCCATCGTCGTGGTCTGGATGCTCCTGCTCTCGGTGTTCCGCACCCGCGACCCCCGGATCGCGGGCATCGGCGGCGAGGAGTACCGCCGCCTCGTCACCGCGAGCCTCGTCGCCATCGCCGGGGTCGCGGTCGTCGCGTACGCGGCGCAGCTCGACCTGGCCCGCGGGTACGTCGCGATCGCGTTCCCGCTGGGGCTCGCGTTCCTGACACTCGGCCGCAAGGGTGTCCGCACAGTGCTCGCCCGGAGTCGCGCCCGGGGCGAGCACCTGCAGGACGTCCTGATCGTCGGCGACGCCGAGGACGTCCGGTACGTGGGTGCGCGGATCGCCGCTGCGCCGAGTGCCGGCTACCGCGTGCGGGCCGTCGTCACGGACTGCGCTCCGGCCGGGGCCCGTGTCGACCTGGGGGCGGCAACGGCTCCGGTCGTCGGGGGCATCGATGACGTGCTCGCGCACGCCCGGGCCGAGGGCGTCTCCGCCGTCGTCGTCGCGGGTGCCGTCCGTGGTGGGCACGCCCGCCTCCGTCGCCTCGGGTGGCAGCTCGAGGAACACGGCGTCGAGCTCGTGGTGTCCTCCCCCCTGGCCGACATCGCCGCCGGGCGGGTGCACGAGCGCCCGGTCGACGGGCTGCCGCTCATGCACGTCGAGACCCCCGACTACCGCCGCCGGATGGGCAAGCGGGCGCTCGACGTCGTCGGCGCCGTGCTCGGCCTGGCGTTGCTCTCCCCGGTCCTGGCCGCGGTCGCGCTGGCGGTCCGCGCTGACGACGGCGGGCCGGTGTTCTTCCGGCAGGTCCGCGTCGGTCGCGGTGGCGCGGAGTTCCCGATCCTGAAGTTCCGGACGATGTGCGTCGACGCCGAGGCGCGCATGGCTGCTCTGCAGTCCGAGAACCAGGGCGCCGGTCCGCTGTTCAAGATGCAGGACGACCCGCGGGTGACCCGGGTCGGTGCCTTCCTGCGACGGACCTCGCTCGACGAACTGCCGCAGCTGTGGAACGTGCTCACCGGGTCGATGAGCCTGGTCGGCCCCCGACCGGCCCTGCCCCGCGAGGTCGCGCTGTACGAGGACTTCGCCGACCGCCGACTCCTCGTGACCCCGGGGATCACCGGCCTGTGGCAGGTCAGCGGCCGATCGGACCTCGACTGGGCCGAAGGGGTGCGGCTCGACCTGCACTACGTCGAGAACTGGTCGTTCCTGCACGACCTGGTGATCCTCGCCCGCACCGTCCCGTCGGTGCTGCGGTCCCGCGGCGCGTACTGAGCGCTGCGCTTCCCTGGACGAACGGTGTCCGTTCCGGGGGCCGGCCTGGGCTTCCAGGGGCGGGGGAGTTACGATGGAGGCACACGGACTTCCGCCACGTGGGTCGACGACGATCACCGGACGGCGACCAGTTCCACAACAAGGAGTCATGATGCTCGGAAACCTCGGCGGCATTCACCTGCTGATCATCCTCGGGATCGTCATCCTGCTGTTCGGCGCGACCAAGCTCCCGGCGCTCGCCAAGGGCCTCGGTCAGTCGATCAACATCTTCAAGAAGGAGATGTCCGACGACGAGAAGAAGGCCCAGGCCAACGGTGCGGCGCCGGACGGCACGGTGCACAACAGCACCGTCCAGAACGCTCCCGCCGAGCCCGCCGCCGGTCCGGTCCTGAACCCGGGACCGAGCGCGCAGCCCAACACCGACTCCCGGCGTTAGGACACCCAGCCCCGTCCTGTCGGCAGCCCCCGCGACCACATCGGTCGCGGGGGCTTCGTCGTGCGGGATCGACCGCCGGGCACCCCGTGCCGCAGGATGAGCACATGACCGCTCCCGTCCCCGCGCCGCACGCCGTCGCACCGCTCCGGGACGACCGACGCATCGTGCTGGTGGTGGCGATCCTGGCGTCGTTCGTCGTCGGGCTCGACTCGAGCGTCGTGAACGTCGCACTCCCCGCGATCCGGCAGGAGCTCGGCGGCGGACTCGTCGTGCAGCAGTGGGTCGTCGACGCCTACCTCGTCACCCTGGGCTCGCTCATCCTGGTCGCCGGGAGCCTGTCCGACCTGTTCGGCCGGGTGCGGATCATCACGTGGGGGCTCGTGGTCTTCGGCATCGCGTCCGTGGCGTGCGCGGTCGCCCCGGCCGGCGAGGTGCTCATCGTCGCCCGCGCGCTGCAGGGCGTCGGCGGGGCGCTCGTCATGCCGAGTGCGCTCGCGCTGATCGTGGCGGCGTTCCGCGGGGCGGCGCAGGCGAAGGCGATCGGCACGTGGACAGCCTGGTCGAGTGCAGCCACCATCCTCGGGCCCGTGGCCGGCGGCCTGGTGGTGGACGGGATCGGGTGGCGGTGGATCTTCGTGCTCACCGCGGTGCCGATCGCCGTGACGATCCCCCTGGTCCTGCGCATCACCGGCGAGGTGCACCCAGTCGTCCGCCCACGCATTGACGTCGTCGGGGCGCTGCTCGCCGTGGTCGGGGTCGGCGGTGTCGTGCTCGGGCTCATCGAGCAGGAGCGGCTGGGATGGGGTTCCCCGGTGGTGGTCGCCGCGCTCGTGCTCGGTGCCGCTGCCCTCGTGGCGTTCGTGCCGTGGGAACTGCGGGTGACCCGGACGGCCGGGTCGCCGCTCGTGCCGCTCGAACTGTTCCGGGCGCGCAACTTCACCGTCGGCAACCTCGCGACGCTGTCCATCTACGGCGCACTCGGCATGGTCTTCTTCGTCGTCACGCTCTTCCTGCAGGAGGTCTGGCGGTTCCCGGCCTGGCTCGCCGGCCTCGCGACGCTGCCGCCGACGATCATGTTGCTCGTGCTCTCCACCGCCGTCGGGTCCTTCGCCGGTCGGTACGGCCCACGCTGGTTCATGGCCGCGGGGCCGGCGGTCGGTGCGGTCGGGGCGCTCCTGCTGCTGTTCGCCGGCGACGACCCGGACGGCTACTGGTGGTCGGTGTTCCCCGGACTGGTGCTGATCGGCGTGGGCATCGCGCTGATGGTCACACCCCTGACGAGTGCGGTGCTCGGTTCGGTCCCGCAGTCCGAGGCCGGGTCCGGGTCGGCGGTCAACAACGCCTTCGCCCGGATCGCCGGCCTGGTCACGGTGGCACTCGCTGGCGTCGTGCTCGGCGGCGAGGTGAGCGTCGAGGGGCTGCACCGGGCCATGGTGGTGATGGCGCTCCTACTGCTGGCCGGTGCCGTCGTCTGCGCGGTCGGGATCCGGAATACGCCCGCGCGGACGTAAGTTGAGTGGAGTAGACTCAAGTCCAGGACCACCGCAACGAAAGGACGGAACGCATGGCGAACCTCCAGGGCGCTCCTGACTCGCAAGAACGACAGAAGACCGCCCTCGAGCAGTACGGCATCGACCTCACGGCGATCGCCCGCAGCGGCAAGCTCGACCCCGTGATCGGACGTGACTCCGAGATCCGGCGCGTGTCCCAGGTGCTCACGCGCCGCACCAAGAACAACCCGGTGCTCATCGGCGAGCCCGGCGTCGGCAAGACCGCCGTCGTCGAGGGGCTCGCGCAGCGCATCGTCGCCGGCGACGTCGCCGACTCCCTCAAGGACAAGCGGCTCATCTCGCTCGACATCTCCGCCCTGATCGCCGGCGCCAAGTACCGCGGCGAGTTCGAGGAGCGGCTGAAGGCCGTGCTCAAGGAGATCAACGACTCCGACGGGCAGGTCATCACGTTCATCGACGAGCTGCACACGCTGATGGGGGCCGGTGGCGGCGAGGGGTCCGTCGCGGCGTCGAACATGCTCAAGCCGATGCTCGCCCGCGGTGAGCTCCGGCTCATCGGTGCGACGACCCTCGACGAGTACCGCGAGTACATCGAGAAGGACGCCGCCCTCGAGCGTCGCTTCCAGCAGGTCTACGTCGGTGAGCCCAGCGTCGAGGACGCCGTGGCGATCCTCCGCGGGCTCAAGGAACGCTACGAGGCGCACCACAAGGTGACGATCAACGACTCCGCACTGGTCGCCGCCGCGAGCCTGTCGAACCGGTACATCTCCGGCCGCCAGCTGCCCGACAAGGCCATCGACCTGATCGACGAGGCCGCCAGTCGACTCCGCATGGAGATCGACTCCAGCCCCGTCGAGATCGACGAGCTGAAGCGGAACGTCGACCGTCTGCGCGTCGAGGAGTTCGCGCTCAAGCAGGAGAAGGACGACGCCTCCAAGGCCCGCCTCGAGACCCTGCGCAACGAGCTGCACACGCGCGGGGCCCGGCTGGCCGAGCTCGAGCAGCGCTGGCAGGCCGAGCGCGCGAGCCTGAACCGCATCGGTGAGCTCAAGCAGCAGCTCGACGACCTGAACATGCGGTCGCAGCGAGCCCAGCGCGAGGCCGACTACGAACTCGTCTCCCGCCTGGAGTACGGCGAGAAGCCCCGCATCGAGGCCGAGCTCGCCGCCGCCGAACAGGCCGAGAGCGCCGACCGGATGGTGAACGACAGCGTCACCGACGAGGACATCGCCGCCGTCATCGCGCAGTGGACGGGCATCCCGCTCGGCCGACTGCTGCAGGGCGAGACCGAGAAGCTCCTGCACCTGGAGAGCGAGCTCGGCCGCCGCATCATCGGGCAGCGCACGGCCGTGACCACCGTGTCCGAGGCCGTCCGGCGCACCCGCGCCGGCATCTCCGACCCGGACCGTCCGACCGGTTCGTTCCTGTTCCTCGGCCCGACGGGCGTCGGCAAGACCGAGCTGGCCAAGGCGCTCGCCGAGTTCCTGTTCGACGACGAGAAGGCCCTCGTCCGGATCGACATGAGCGAGTACGGCGAGAAGCACTCCGTGGCCCGCCTGATCGGTGCCCCGCCCGGGTACGTCGGGTACGAGGCCGGTGGGCAGCTCACCGAGGCCGTCCGGCGTCGTCCGTACTCGGTGATCCTGCTCGACGAGATCGAGAAGGCCCACCCCGAGGTGTTCGACGTGCTGCTCCAGGTGCTCGACGACGGACGGCTCACCGACGGCCAGGGCCGCACGGTCGACTTCCGGAACACGATCCTGGTGCTGACGTCGAACCTCGGGTCGCAGTTCATGACGGACCTGTCCCTGAGTGACGTGCAGCGGGAGGAGGCGGTCCGTGAGCTCGTGCAGCAGGCGTTCCGCCCCGAGTTCATCAACCGCCTCGACGACATCGTGGTGTTCCAGGCCCTGACCGCCGAGGACCTCGGACAGATCGTGTCGCTCTACGTCGACCGGCTGGCTCGTCGCCTGACCGACCGTCGGCTCGAGCTCGCGGTCACCCCCGAGGCGCGCGGCTGGCTCGCGGAACGCGGGTACGACCCGCTCTACGGTGCGCGGCCGCTGCGTCGCCTGATGCAGCGGCAGATCGACGACCGGTTGGCCCGCGCGATCCTGTCGGGTGACGTCCGTGACGGCGACACCGTCCGGGTGGACGTCGCCGCGGACGGCGACGGCCTGACGGTCGAGCCCTTCGAGCTGGCCGAGATCGTCGAGGAGTAGCCCACCAAGACGGACGGGAGGCCCGCCACCGGTTCCTGAGACCGGTGCCGGGCCTCCAGGGTGTTGGCTGCAGAGCATGCCTGCGATCCGCGCGCTCCGCCGCCTCACCGACGCCGTCGAGCACGCCAGCGTACTCGACAAGGCCGTCGACATCGACCGTGCCGTCGTGAATGCCCTGGCCAAGCCGAAAGCCCTGCGTCAGCTGCTGCACGGAGTCCCGTTCGGTCACCCGATCCACCCGCTCATGGTGCAGGTGCCGCTCGGCGCCTGGATCTCCGCCGCGGTGCTCGACCTGCTCGGCGGGAAGGGCAACGCGAAGGCCGCCAAGACCCTGGTCGGCGTCGGGGTCGTCTCGGCGAGCAGCGCCTCGGTCGCCGGCTACGTCGACTGGTCGGAACTGGACCGCGAGCAGCTCCGCACCGGATGGGTGCACCAGGCCGTGAACTGGACCGGACTGTCGCTGTACGGCCTGTCGTGGCTGCAGCGGAAGCGCGGCAACCACGGGGCCGGCAAGCTGCTCGGCTTCGCCGGGCTCGCCGTCGTGAGTGTCGGCGGGTACCTGGGCGGACACCTGTCCTACCGGCAGCGCGCCGGCGTCAGCGACCACGGCGAGGTGCCGTTCGACGCCTGATCTGCCTCCCAGGTCCAGTACAGGTACGTCACGTGTGATGTATCGATGCGCGTACTCGTGGTGGACGACGAACGGGCCCTCGCCGACCTGATCGCGACGGGCCTGACCCGACAGGACATGGCGGTGGACGTCGCCTACCGAGGCGACGACGCCGACGAGCTGCTGGCGGTGCACGACTACGACGTCGTCGTGCTCGACCGCGACGTCCCCGGGCTGCACGGCGACGAGGTCGCACGGCGTCTCACCGCTCGTGGCGCACTCACACGGATCCTCCTGCTCACCGCAGCGACCACGTTGCGCGACCGGGTGCAGGGGCTCGAGCTCGGTGCGGACGACTACCTGACCAAGCCGTTCGAGTACCCGGAACTCGTCGCCCGGGTCCGCGCGCTCGGTCGGCGGAGCGTCCCACCCGTCGCCCCCGTGCTCGAACGCGCGGGACTCGTCGTCGACACGAACCGGCGGATGGCCACGCGTGACGGTCACCCGCTCGACCTGACGTCGAAGGAGTTCGGGGTGCTCGAGACCCTGCTCCGCGCGGACGGTCGCATCGTCTCCGCCGAGCACCTGCTCGAGAAGGTCTGGGACGTGAACACCGACCCGTTCACCGCCGCGGTCCGCGTGACGATGTCGAAGCTGCGCCGGAAACTCGGGGACCCGGACCCGATCCGGACGGTGCCCGGCCAGGGCTACTCGCTGTGAGTCGGTGGGCCCGAGGCTGGAGCATCCGGACCCGGACGGCCCTGACGTTCGCGCTGGCGGCCATGGCGCTCGCGACCGGGGTCGTGGTCTTCACGAACACCATGTCCCTGGCGGGCGTCGGCGCGGGTCTCGACACGGCGGCCGTCGAGCGACCACCGTCCGGATCGGACAGCGCCACGACCGCTCCGGCCCCGCTCGCGGTGGACCCAGCGGCGGCGGACGAGCGCACCGGTGCCGTGGCGGTGATCCGCCTCGTCGCGGTGCAGCAGTGGCAGTGGTCCGCGATCGGGACCGCCGGTGCCGGGATCGCTGCCGGCGGCATCGGTTGGATCGTCAGCCGCCGGGTGCTCCGTCCCATCGACCGGATCACGGCGACCGCGAACCGGATCTCCGCGTCGAACCTGCACGAGCGCATCGCCCTGGGCGGACCCGACGACGAGCTCCGACGGCTCTCGCGGACGGTCGACGACCTGCTGGCCCGTTTGGAGACCGCGTTCGAGAGCCAGCGACGGTTCGTCGCCCAGGCGTCCCACGAACTCCGGACGCCCCTGGCAGTGCAACGCGCCGCGGTGCAGATCGGGCTGCACGACGACGCCGACCCGGCCGAGGTGCGTGCCGTCCGCGCCGAGCTGCTCGAGCAGAACCGGCGGACCGAGCGGCTGGTCGCGTCGCTGCTCGTGCTCGCCGAGGCCGACCGCGGCCTGGCGGGCGCGACACGGGCCGTCGACCTCGTCGAGGTGACCGACGAGGTCGTCGCGAGCGCGGCCCGGGACGCGGCCGAGGCGGGAGTGACGCTGACCCACGAACGCCGGACCGGGCCTCCTGGCAGCCTGGTCGTGTCCGGCGAGCCGACGCTGCTGCGGCAGCTGCTCGGCAACCTCGTCGGCAACGCCGTCGAGTACAACGAACCCGGCGGTGCCGTGCGGGTGACGACGGAACCGGACGGCTTCGTGGTCGAGAACGACGGGCCGGTGGTCGCGGCGGACGAGGCGGCGTTGCTCGTCGAACCCTTCCGTCGCGGCGGCGCGGACGCCGGACGTGGGCAGCACAGCGGTCTGGGCCTGTCGATCGTGGCCGCGATCGTGCACGCGCACGGGTGGACGCTGTCGATCACCGCACGGCCGACCGGTGGGCTGCTCGTCCGGGTCGGTGTTTCGCCGGTGCAACCCGACGTGCACGCGGGGCGAAACAGCCCGTCCGCTGTGCTGGAGGCATGAACCACACCACGATGACGACCACCCGTCGCACCCGGTCCCTGATGAGCGTGGCCGCGGCCGTCGTCCTGCTGCCCCTGCTGCTGGCCGGCTGCTCCGACCCGGCACCCGACGACGACGCGACGACCGCCTCCGGGGGCGCGGCACCCGGCGTCGCCCTCGCCGAGTGCATGCGCGACCGCGGCTACGACATGCCGGACCCCGGCACCGGCGGCGGGTCGATGCAGCTCAGCGCACCGGACGGCGTCGACCCCGAGCAGTACCAGGACGACCTCAAGGGCTGCCTCGACGACTCTGCGGCCGCGGGTGACGCGCAGGCCGCGCAACCGATGCCCGGCACCGAGGAGATCGCCCGGAGGACGGCGGAGTGCCTGCGGGAGCAGGGGTTCCCGGACTACCCGGACGACCAGGACGCGCAGATGCGGTTCCAGCCGGACGACCAACAGGCGTTCGACGAGGCCGCCGGGCCGTGCACCGACGCGGCGTTCGAGGCTGTCCAGGGCGGAGCCGGGTCGTGACCCACCGACGCGCCCGTCGCCGGGTGATCATGTCGGGGTGCCTCGTCGCAGCGGTGGCCGCGGGGGTCGGGACGTGGGCCCTCGCCGTGGCGCCGAACGGTGCGGGCGCCTCGGCCAGCAGTGCGTCGCGCGGCGGGACTGCACCCGCCGGAGCCACCGGCACCGTCACGCGCGGTGACCTGACGGATTCGAAGGTGTTCGCCGGGACGCTCGGGTACGGCGCGGCCTCGGGGGTCCCCGGTGCAGCCGCCGGCACGATCACCTGGCTGCCCCGGGTCGGCGACGTGGTCGAACGCGACGGGGCGCTGTACGCCGTCGACGAGCGGGACGTCCGGTCGATGTACGGCACCGTGCCGCTCTGGCGCGACCTGGAGCGGGGGCTGCAGGGCGCGGACGTCAGGCAGCTCAACGAGAACCTGGCAGCGCTCGGGTACGACGTGTCGGTGGACGACCGGTTCGGCCCGCGGACCGAGCGAGCAGTCCGGCAGTGGCACGAGGACCGGGGACACGAGGGCACCGGGGTGCTCACTGCGGACGACGTCGCCTTCGTGGACGGCGCGGTCCGGGTCGCCTCGGTCGAGGGGCGGCTCGGCGAGCGGATCGCCGGTGGTGCGGGAGCGGCCGCGGGTGGTGCTGGTGCAGCGGCCGGCGACGGTCCGGCGGGAGCGGGCGCCGGTATCGGCAGCGCGGGCGCGACGACCGACGTGCTGCAGGTCACGAGCACCCGGCGGGTCGTCACGGCGACCGTGCCGCAGCGCGATGCCGAGCGGCTCGCCGTCGGCACCGACGTCGAGGTCCGGGTGAACGGCGCCGGTGCGGCCATGCCCGGTTCCGTCGTCGACGTGCAGCCGACGACGAGCGAGGACGGCGGCACGGCCGTCGACGTCTCGGTGTCGTTCGACCCGGGCAAGCGGTCCCTGCCCGAGGCCGCGTCCGCGCAGGTCGACGCGGAGGGCGCCACCGAGCACGACGTCCTGTCCGTGCCGGTCGCCGCCCTCGTCGCGGGTGCCGGTGGCAGGTACGCCGTCGACGTCGTGCAGCGGGACGGCACGACCGAGCGGGTCCGGGTCGAGCCCGGCTTCAGCGCCGACGGGCGGGTCGCGGTCACCGGCGCCCTGACCGCGGGCGACCGGGTGGTGGTGCCCGGATGAGCGCCGTCGTTCCCGCCGTTCCCGCCGTGCCCGTCCCGGCCGCCGTGCCCGCCGCGGCCGTCCTGCCGGCGGCCGCCGTCCTGTCGCTCCGGGACGTCACGAAGACCCACGGCGACGTCGGAGCCCTGCGCGGTGTGTCGCTCGACGTCGGCGCGGGGGAGCTCGTCGCGGTCGTCGGCCCGTCGGGCTCGGGCAAGTCGACGATGCTCAACGTCGTCGGCACGCTCGACCGTCCCACCTCGGGCACGGTGACGATCGCCGGCAACGACGTCGCGACGATGTCCGACGACGATCTGTCCGGCCTGCGTGCCGACCACATCGGGTTCGTCTTCCAGCACTTCCACCTGCAGGCCGGGGCGACCGCCGCCGAGAACGTCGCCGACGGCCTGCTCTACCGGGGGGTCCCCCGGCGCGAGCGGCACCGCCTGGCCGTCGAGGCCCTGGGCCGCGTGGGACTGGCACACCGGGTGGACCACCGACCGCACCAGCTCTCCGGCGGCGAGCGCCAACGCGTCGCCATCGCGCGGGCCGTCGTCGGCGACCCGACGATCCTGCTCGCCGACGAACCCACCGGGGCGCTCGACACGGCGTCCGGTGCGACGGTCGTCGAGCTGCTGCGCGAGCTCAACGCTGCGGGCACGACGGTGGTGGTCATCACGCACGACCTGGACCTGGCGGCATCGCTGCCCCGGCAGGTCCGGATGCGCGACGGCATGATCGAGCCCGAGGTCGCGCCGGTCGACGAGGTCGCCCCGTGAGCCGCCGTCGGTCCGTGGGCGGACTCGACCTGCTCCGCCTCGGCGTCTTCGGGCTGCGGACCCGACCGGGTCGCGTCGTGCTGTCCGCGCTGGGCATCGCGATCGGCATCGCGGCGATGCTCGCGGTCGTCGGGATCTCGTCGTCGAGCAAGGCGAAGGTCGACCAGGTGCTCGACACGCTCGGCACGAACGTGCTCACCCTCACCCAGGCGCAGGGCCTCGGCGAACCGGTGCCGTTGCCGTCCACCGCACTCGAGTCGGTGCTGCGACAGGACGACGTCGAGTCGGCTGCTGCGGTCGGCACCGTGCCGGACACCGGCGTGTACCGGAACGACTTCGTCCCGGCACCCCAGACGAAGGGCCTCGGGGTCCTCGCTGCGTGGGGCGACGTGCCACGGGTGCTCGGCGGGCGGCTCGCATCCGGGCGTTGGATCGACGCCGCCGCCGGCGCCCCGCCGCAGGTCGTGCTGGGAGCGCGGGCCGCAGTCGTGCTCGGCATCGGCGACCCACGGCCGGACAGCCGGGTCTGGCTCGGTGGGCAGTGGGTGCAGGTGGTCGGGGTGCTCGAACCCGTGGCGCTCGCCGCCGACCTGGACTCGCGGGTGTTCGTGCCCCGCGGGTTCGCCGAGCAGCTGGGCTTCGACGGGGCACCGACCGCCGTCTACACACGCGTCGACCCGGCGCACGTCGAACGGTCGCGGGACCTGCTCGCCGGCGCGGTCCGGCCGGGGGACCCGCAGGACGTCGGCGTCACCCGGCCCTCGGACGCGCTGGCGGCGAAGGACGCCACCGACGACTCGTTCACCGGGCTGCTCGTCGGCATCGGCGGGGTGGCGCTGCTGGTCGGTGGCATCGGGGTGGCGAACACGATGGTGATCACCGTCCTGGAGCGCCGCGCCGAGGTCGGTGTCCGTCGTGCCCTCGGCGCACGTCGTCGGGACGTCCGCGACCAGTTCCTGGTCGAGTCGTTGCTGCTGTCGTTCCTGGGTGGGGTGGCCGGTGTCGTCCTCGGGGTCGGGGTGACCATCGTGTTCGCCGTCACCCGGGGGTGGCCGGTCGCGCTGCCGGTCTGGGCCGTCGTCGCCGGGCTCGGCGCCACCGTCGTGATCGGCGGGGTCTCCGGGCTCTACCCGGCGGCCCGCGCCGCGAGGATCCCACCGACGTCCGCCCTGGCGGCCGTCTGACGCGTGCGGTGGACGTCCGCACAGGAGGGCCGGTGCCGGTCCGCCGGACCGGCACCGGGCCTCCAGGCGGTCGCCGCGACCCAGCGGGCGTGACGGCCGGCACCTGTGGACCTGTTGGTTTCAGGACGGAACGGTTGCGTTCTTGTGGGTTTGCGACGTACAGTGCTCGAAACCCAACGGAACGAAGGAGTTCGGGCATGTACGCAACCGAGCGGCACACCGCCATCGCCGCCGAGCTGCAGTCCGCCGGTCGCGTGTCCGTCGCAGGCCTGGCCGAGCACTTCGACGTCACCACCGAGACCGTGCGCCGTGACCTCGACGCCCTCGAGTCCGCCGGGGTCCTGCGCCGGGTGCACGGGGGAGCGGTGCCCGTCGGCCGCTCGAGCGTCGTCGAACTCAGCGTCGCCGAGCGCGAGGGACAGCACGGCACCGCGAAGTCGGCGATCGCCCGCGCCGCGATGCGCCTGGTGCCGCCCACCTTCACCGGCTCGATCGCCCTCGACGCCGGCACCACCTGCGCCGCCGTGGCCTCCGAACTCGCCCGCTGGGAGCCCGAGGTCGCCGGCTCGACGATCACCGTCATCACGAACTCGGTGCCGATCGCCGCGACCCTGCAGCACAGCGAGCACCTCGAACTGCACCTGCTCGGTGGCCGGGTCCGCGGCGTCACGAGCGCGGCGGTCGGCACGGCCACCGTCGAGCAGATCGGTGCGCTCCGCCCCGATGTGGCGTTCATCGGCACGAACGGCCTGTCCGCCGGCTTCGGCCTGAGCACTCCCGACGAGTACGAGGCCGCCGTGAAGGGTGCCTACGTGCTCGCCGCCCGACGCGCCGTGGTGCTCGCCGACGCCGCCAAGCACGGCGTGGAGGCCCTGATGCGGTTCGCACGCCTGGACGAGATCGACACGCTCGTCACCGACGACGAGCCCCCGGCCGACCTCGCCGGAGCACTCGCCGACGCCGACGTCGAGGTGGTCGTCGCATGAACGCCCGCATCGTCACCGTCACCCCGAACCCGTCGCTCGACCGCACGATCGAGCTCGCCGGTGAACTGCAGCGCGGCGCCGTCCAGCGCGCGACCCGGTCCACGGCGGAGCCCGGCGGCAAGGGCGTCAACGTCTCCCGTGTGGTCGTCGCGAGCGGTGGGGACACCGTCGCGGTCCTGCCCGGCGACGAGCTCGACCCGGTCCTGCTCGGCCTGGCCACGCGCGGCATCCCGACCGCCGCGCTGCCGATCGGGGCACCGCTCCGCTCGAACGTCACCGTGACCGAGCCGACCGGCACCACCACGAAGCTCAACGAACCCGGCCCCTCGCTCGCCGGGCGCCTCGACGACCTCGCCGCCCTGGTGGCCGACACCGCCGCCGCGACCGCCACCGGCCCCGCCGCCCGCTGGGTCGTGGTCGCCGGGTCCCTGCCGCCCGGTCTGCCGGACGACGCCCTCGCCGTGCTCGTCCGGGCCGTCCGTGCCCGCCACGGTGCGGACGTCCGGATCGCCGTCGACTCGTCCGGGGTGCCGTTCACCGCGCTGCTGCAGTCCGGCGAACACCTCGACCTGGTGAAGCCGAACGCCGAGGAACTCGCCGAGGTCGTCGGCGGTGACCCCGAGGAGTACGAGCGCGACCTCGACGCCGCCGTCGCCGGAGCCCAGCGGCTGCGGCGCAAGAACGTCGGCACCGTCCTGCTCACCCTGGGCAGCGCCGGAGCCGTGCTGGTCTCGGACGAGGGGGCCTTCGCCGCCGCCGCACCGAAGATCATCGCCCGCTCGACGGTCGGCGCGGGGGACTCCTCGCTCGCCGGCTACCTGCTCGCCGAGGTCGCGGGAGCGTCGCCGGAGCAGCGTCTCGCACAGGCCGTCGCCACCGGGGCCGCGGCCGCAGCGCTGCCCGGCAGTGACGTTCCGGCACTCGACCACACCGACCCGACGGCGGTCTCCGTCCGGGTGCTCGAAACGCACCCGGCTCCGGAACCCGCCTGATCCCCACCCCACCCGATCACCCCACGAACACCCGCACCACCGCGCGATCAGCGCCATTGCGAAGGAGCAAGCACATGTCCGCAGACTCGAGTCCGCGCCTCATCAGCGCACAGCTCGTCGGCCTCGACGAGGACCTCGGCGCCACGTCGACCGACGTGATCCGGGTGCTCGCCGACCGCGTCGCCGCGACCGGCCGCGCCGCCGACGGCGCCACGCTCGCCGACGACGCCATCAAGCGCGAGGCGAGCGTCGGCACGGGCGTCCCCGGTGGCATCGCCATCCCGCACGCCCGGTCGGCGTCGGTGTCCGAGCCGACGCTCGCGTTCTCGCGCCTGGCCCGGAAGGTGCCGTTCGGCGCTCCGGACGGCGACGCCGACATCGTCTTCATGATCGCCGTGCCCGAGGGGGCGGACAAGGACCACCTGACGGTCCTCTCGACCCTGGCCCGCGCACTCATCCGTGAGGACTTCACCGCCGCGCTCCGCGCCGCGACCACGGCCGACGAGATCGTCCGGTTGGTCGACGACGAGGTGAGCGGCGAAGTGGCCGAGGCCGGCGTCGGGACGGCGAGCAGCGCCTCCGCTCCGGCGACGACAGGCAGCGCGACCGCCGCGGCCCCCGCTGCCGACCGCAAGGTCTTCGTCGGCGTCACCGCATGCCCGACCGGCATCGCACACACCTACATGGCTGCCGACGCCCTCGTCGCCGCCGCCCAGCGTGCCGGTGCCGAGATGCACATCGAGACGCAGGGGTCCTCGCAGGTCGAGCCCCTCGACCCAGCCCTCATCGCCCGTGCCGACGCCGTCGTGTTCGCGGTCGACGTCGACGTCCGCGACCGCGGCCGGTTTGCCGGCAAGCCGCTGGTGTCCGGCCCCGTCAAGCGCGGTGTCGACGAGCCCGACAAGATGATCGCCGAGGCCATCCGCGCCTCGGAGGACCCGCACGCCGCACGCGTGCAGGGTGGTGCCGCCGTCGAGGGTGAGTCCACCGCCAAGAACGAGCACTTCGGCCAGTCGCTCAAGCGCTGGCTGCTCACCGGCGTCAGCTACATGATCCCGTTCGTGGCCGGCGGCGGGCTCCTCATCGCGCTCGGCTTCCTGCTCTCCGGGTACGGCATCGCGCTGGACCACGGTGACTCGGGGATGAGCAACGCCGCCTACACGCTCACGAACTCCACGCTGCTGAACCTGCCGCCGGAGGGCCTCGGGTACTACCTCGGCGCCGCCGCGTTCCAGATCGGACAGGTGTCGCTCGGCTTCCTGGTCGCCGCACTCGCCGGGTACATCGCCTACGCCATCGCCGACCGCCCGGGCATCGCACCGGGCTTCGTCGCCGGGTCGATCGCCGTCTTCATGAACGCCGGGTTCCTCGGTGGTCTGGTCGGTGGCCTGATCGCCGGTGCCGCCGCCTACTGGATCGGGCGCATCCCGACCTGGCGCTGGCTGCGTGGCCTGATGCCCGTCGTGATCATCCCGCTCTTCGCCTCGATCATCGCCTCGGGGCTGATGCTCCTGGTGCTCGGTGGCCCGATCGCCTGGGTCATGACCGAGCTCACCGCCTGGCTCAACTCCCTGTCCGGCGCCTCGGCCGTGCTGCTCGGGATCATCCTCGGCCTGATGATGGCCTTCGACCTCGGTGGTCCGGTCAACAAGGTGGCGTACGCGTTCGCCGTCGCCGGGCTCGGTGCCGGCACCGCCACGAACGTCGTGCCGTTCGAGATCATGGCCGCCGTCATGGCCGCCGGCATGGTGCCGCCGCTGGCACTCGCGCTCGCCTCGACCGTGCTCTACCGCAAGGGCTTCACGAAGCCGGAGCGCGAGAACGGCAAGGCCGCGTGGCTGCTCGGCGCGTCCTTCATCTCCGAGGGTGCGATCCCGTTCGCCGCAGCCGACCCGCTGCGCGTCATCCCGGCGTCGATGGTCGGGGCCGCGATCACGGGCGCGATCTCGATGGCTGCCGGTGTGACCTCACGAGCGCCGCACGGCGGGATCTTCGTCTTCTTCGCGATCGGTGACGTCCTGATGTTCGTCGTCGCGATCTTGGCTGGGACCGTGGTGTCCGCGCTGGTGCTCGTCGCCCTGAAGAAGTGGGTGCGTCGTCGCCCCGTCGACGAGGCCGCTGCGGGCAGCGAGGCTGCCGTGGCCGGCGAGACGATCGGCCAGCGCGCGCCGGTCGCCGCGTAGTAGATCCGCGAGACGCCGGCGTCCGACTGAGACGCCGTGGCGTCGCCGAGACGCCGTCGGATTCGGGGGCGTCTCGCGGGAGCACGGGCGCTTCAGCAAGACGACGGTGTCTCGCGGTGTCAACGCCACCATTTGACGGACGGGAGGCCCGGTGCCAGCTGGCACCGGGCCTCCCGTCCGTCGTCCCGTCGCCTTCGCCCGCCACGCGCGCCGAATCACAACGACTGGTCACGGATCGTCGTCTGCGCCGGTTCCATCCGACACTTGCTGACCAGTCCGCGGAGCTGAGCGGGGTGTCGTGACCGGGCGGCTCCACCGAGGCCGAAACCGAGGTCGTCGCTCTGCACGAACTCGGCCGACACCCAGGTGGCGCGCCGGGTCCTGACAGGGCGTTCAGGGATGCTGGGGGCATGACGACTGCCGTGACCGCCCGCGCCATGACCGTCGCCAGTGGCGACTCCACCGCCCCCTCGGACCTCGGTGGGCTCTCCGGCCTGGTGCTCCAGCTGATCGACGCCCTGGGGGAGTGGGGCGTCGGGCTGATGCTCTTCGTCGAGACGGTGTTCCCGCCCATCCCGTCCGAGGTGATCCTGCCGCTGGCCGGGTTCCTGGCAGGTGCCGGTCAGATGAACCTGGTGCTGGTCCTCGTGCTGGCGACGATCGGCTCGTACCTCGGGGCCCTGGTGCTGTACTGGCTCGGCGCGAAGATCGGGTTCGAACGCACCACGCGGTGGTTCGGCAAGCTGCCCCTCGTCGACGAGGACGACTTCCGCAAGGCGGCCGGCTGGTTCCACCGCCACGGCAAGAGCGCGGTCTTCTTCGGCCGGTTCATCCCGATCGTCCGCAGCCTGATCTCGCTGCCCGCCGGCGCCGACCGCATGCACCTCGGCACCTTCTCGGTGTTCACGATCATCGCGAGCGGCATCTGGAACAGTGCACTCGTGCTGCTCGGTGCAGCGTTCGGGTCGCAGTACGACAAGGTCGAGGCCTACACCGAGTGGATCGACCGCGTGCTCTACGTCGCGATCGCGGTGGTCGTGGTGAGCTTCGTGGTGCGGCGGCTCCGCCGGGTGCGGGCCGAGCGTCGTGCGGGCGGGTCCGACGACCACGACGACCGCGGCAGCAGCAGCCCGGCCGCGAGCGGTGCCCGGGGTCGTCGTCGCGCCGAGCCCGCCCGCGACTGACCCTCAGGCCTTCGTCAGCGCCGACTCCTTGTGGGCGGCCTGCTTGCCGCTCTTGCCCGACTCGACGATCCAGTACGGGTCGTCGTCGGTCGGCTTGAAGTGCTGTCCGTCGAACTCGAAGTCGCTCGTGCGCTTCCGCACGAGCGTGCCCGTCGTCTTGCCTTGCGAGGTGTTCCAGCGCACCTCGTCACCCTTCGACAGTGCCATGATGTCCTCCTTGCGCGTTCGGTCTTCCTGATGGGTGTCGGACTGTACCCCGGAGATCCCCGGAGATCCCCGGAAAACCGGGGAAGTACGGCGGTCACGATGTCGTAACGGCCCCTGCGGATACAGAGTCGGACGCGTACCGTTTCCCGTGAGTCCACACGTCGGCAGCGGCCGCGGAA
This sequence comes from Curtobacterium sp. MEB011, assembly GCF_030209655.1. Lineage (NCBI taxonomy): Bacteria > Bacillati > Actinomycetota > Actinomycetes > Micrococcales > Microbacteriaceae > Curtobacterium > Curtobacterium sp. MEB011. The sequence continues at coordinate 162,610 of NZ_JARVRN010000001.1, forward strand.
CCACGGGCTCCGGAACGGGACGACGGACACCATGACCCTGCTGGACAGCGCGCGGGCGGACACCGTCCTCGCTGCGCGCTACCGGCTCGTGAAGCTCATCGGCACCGGCGGCATGGGATCCGTCTACGAAGCCCGTGACGAGCACACGTACCGCGCCGTGGCCGTGAAGCTCTTCGCCACCCCGGACAAGATGACCACCGCTGACCGTGTGCGCCAGGAGCGCGAGATCCGGCTGCTCAGCATGCTCTCCCACCCCGGCCTGATCCCGCTGTACGACGCCGGCACCCACGAGTTCGAGGACGGCCCGCACCGGTTCATCGTGATGGAGCTCATCGCCGACACGACGCTGCTGCGCCGCCTGTCCGAGGGCGCGCTGCACAACTACGAGGTGGCCGACCTCGGCGCACAGCTCGCCGACGCCCTGGCCTACGTGCACTCGCGCGGCATCGTGCACCGCGACGTCAAGCCCGCCAACATCCTGATCAGCGACGAGGGCTCGTCCGGGTTCGCCCGCACCGTCAAGCTCACCGACTTCGGCGTCGCCCACTTCGTCGACGGCTCCCGCTTGACGAACGACGGCACGGTCATCGGCACCGCCGCCTACCTCAGCCCGGAGCAGGTCGCCGGCGAGCCCATCAGCTTCGCCACCGACGTGTACTCGCTCGGACTCGTCCTGCTCGAGGCGCTGACCGGCAAGCAGGAGTACTCCGGCACCCTGATCGAGGCAGCGCTCGCCCGGCTCCGCCGAGACCCCGAAGTGCCGGACGACGTCGCCGACGAGTGGCGCGAGCTGCTCAGCCGGATGACCGCCCGCGACCCCGAGCGCCGGCCCACGGCGGTCGCGATCGCCAACGCGCTGCGCGGTGGGTCCACCCAGATCACCGGCCCCGTGCCGCTCGGCCCGGAGCGCGTGAAGCACCAGCGCGACCACCGCATGCACCGCGCTGCCCACCGCCACGCCCGGCGCGGCACGTTCTCGGCGGTCCGCCGGTGGCGCCGACGGAACGTCCTGGTGGGGTCCTTCGCAGCGTTCGGCGTCACCGCGGCCTGCGTGGCCGCCTACGTCGCGGGCGCCCTGCACTGACCCACCCGCGGATCCGGACTCCGGACTCCGGAGACCGGTGCGCTGCGGACAGCGGCACCCTGGCAAGATGGAAAGCATGACCGACCAGCGCTGGATCAAGATCTGCGGCCTGTCGACGCCCGACACCGTGGACGCCGCCGTCGACGCGGGTGCCGACGCCGTCGGGTTCGTCTTCGCGGCGGGCAGCCCCCGCACCGTCACCGCCGACCTGGCGAAGGAACTGGTGGAGCGGGTGCCGGACGGCATCGACGCCGTCGGGGTCTTCCGCGACCAGAAGATCGACGAGATCGTCGGCATCGCGTCCGAGGTCGGACTCACCACGCTGCAGCTGCACGGTGGCGAGTCGCCGTCCGACTTCGCCCGGGCGCGTGACGCCGGCTTCTTCACCATCCGGGCCCTCGCGGCCGAGGACTACCTGCGCGAGACGCCCGAACAGCGCGCCGCGTTCGACCACGACCTGCTGCTGCTCGACGCGGCTGTGCCCGGCAGCGGCCGACTGATCGACCCGGCCACGATCGACGGCGTCGACGAGGCCTGGATCCTGGCCGGCGGGCTGACCCCGGCGAACGTGGTCGCCGCGGTCGAGGCACTCGACCCCGACGGTGTCGACGTGTCGAGCGGCGTCGAGTCGGAGCGCGGCGTCAAGGACCCCGCGAAGATCCGCGCCTTCGTCGAGGCCGTCCGCAGCCTGGGCTGAGCGCGCGCTCGCGCCGATCGTCCGCGGACGCGGCTCTGGACCCGACTGCGGACGGACAGGAGGCGCGGGGCGGGCCCGCAACGGGCCTCCCGTCCGCCGTGCGTCCGTATCGGGCGCGGAAGACGCCGTCGTGTCCTGTCGACGCCGCGATGCATCCGAGACGCCTCCGGATCCGGCGGCGTCTCGGCGACGCCGCGGCGTCCTGGCGAGACTCCGGCGTCTCGCGCGGGGATCAGCGCAGGGTGGGGATGAGCTCGGTCAGGAACGCGTCGGTGTCCTCCCAGCCCTCGACCGCGTGGCAGGGGACGCCCAGCGCCTTCACCGGGTAGTCGTTGCCCTCTGGGTCGAGCCGGTCCCCGACGAAGAGCATGTCGTCGAGCGCGATGCCGGTGATCTCGGCGAGGCGCTGCATGCCGTAGGCCTTGTCGATGCCCTTGCGGGTGATGTCGATGCTCGTCGAACCGCCCGAGCGGACCTCGAGGTCGGCGAGGTCCTGCTGCACCAGGCGGCGCAGGTGGTCCTTCTTCTCGCCCGTCGGGTCCCACTGCTTCTTGACGTCCACCGGTGCCGACTGGCCGAGGGCGGAGAACGTGATCTGCGACCCGCGGTCCTCGAGGATGGGGCCCCAGGTCTCGGACTCCCAGTACCCGGCTTCCTTCGCACGGGTCTCGACCGCGGCGAGGGCGCGGTCCTTCTGCTCGTCGGTGAGGTCCTCGGCGTACTGCAGCGCCCAGTCCTGGTCCTGCCACCGGTAGTAGCGGGTGCCACAGGTCGGCAGGAGGTGCAGGGCGTCGAGCGTCAGCCCGTCGCGCTGCCGGAGCGGGGTGACCAGCTGCTGCTCGAACTGCGTGAAGTTGCCGCCGGAGATGACCGCGACCGGCACGACCTCGAGCAGGGACGCGAAGGTCTCGAGCATGCGGGGGTCGAGGGAGGACTTCGACGGGGCGAGCGTGTCGTCCAGGTCGAAGGCGACGAGGCGGGGCGTGGTCATGCCCCTGATCCTGCCAGAGGCCGCCGATCACATGCCGCGTGCGGTGCTCCGGGCTGCCGGGTGCTGCGTGATGTCTGCGGGGTCACGCGCGGTGCGTGGCGGGGACCCGGTCGCGGGCGTAGGTGATGTCGGTGTAGCCGTGCGGGGCGGGGCTGCCGTCCTCGTCGAGGTTCACGAACACGACCTCGTCGATCGTCAGGATGCTCCGGTGCGTGAAGAGGTTGCGCGCCTCGGCCCGCATGGTGAGCGACGTCCGGCCGAACCGGGTGGCGACGAGGCCGATCTCGACGATGTCGCCCTCCTTCGCCGACGACAGGAAGTTGATCTCCGACATGTACTTCGTGACGACCTTGCCGTTGCCGAGCTGGATGATCGCGTAGACGGCGGCTTCCTCGTCGATCCAGCGGAGCAGGCTGCCACCGAACAGGGTGCCGTTCGCGTTGAGGTCCTCCGGTCGCACCCACTTCCGGGTGTAGAAGTTCATCTCCGGCGGGGCGTCGTCCTGGTGCTGATCCATGTCACGTCATGGTACGCCGACGGCCGCGCCCCCGCAGGGACACGGCCGTCGTGACGATCCGGGGGCGGCGGTGTGCCGCCGTCGCTCACTCCTTGACGAGGACGACCTCGTCGAGGGCGATGCGGCTGCGCGGGGCGACCTCGCGCTCGGCGGCCTTCTCGTCGAGCTGCGACGGGTGCGCGACGGTGCCGACTGCCGTGACGGTGTACGGGACGAACCGCTCCGGCAGGTCGAACGCGGTGCGCAGTCCGGCGGCGTCGATGCCCGCCATCTGGTGCACGTGCAGCCCCTCGGCGTGGGCCTGCACCGTCAGGGCGGCGAGCGACTGGCCGAGGTCGTACTGGGCGAAGGGACGCTCGTCGCCGTCGGCGGTCACGGTCTCGAGCACACCGACGACCAGGGCGCTGGCACGGAAGGCCCACGCGGCGTTGAAGCCGAGCAGGTTCTCGTTGATCTTCCGGAACGTCTCGGTACCGCGGCGGCCAGCGATGAAGCGGCGGGGCTGGAAGTTCATGGCCGACGGTGCCCAGCGAGCTGCCTCGAGGACGGCGTCGAGCTGGTCGTCCGAGATCGTCGCGGTCCCGTCGTACGAGCGGGGGCTCCAGCGCTCCTCGAGCAGCGGCACGAGCGGCTGGCTGGAGTCGGTGGACCGGGTCAGGGTGTCAGCGTTCGTCGAGGTCATGGTGCGCTCAACGGTATTCGATGCGTACGCATTTCCGACCTGAGTGACGTCACATCCCCGCCTCCAGGTGCCAGGATGGAGGGGATGGGTGGCGTGTTGACCGGCTTCGCGATCATCGGCGTGATCATCGCCGGTGGGTACGTCGTCGGACGCATCGGTCTGCTCGGCCCGCACGCGCAGTTCGTGATGAGCCGGCTCGCGTTCTTCGTGCTCATGCCGTGCCTGCTGTTCCACACCATCGCGACGGCCGACATCGCGTCGCTGTTGTCGTCGATGCTCTGGGTCTCACTGCTGAGTGCTGCCGTGGTCGCCCTCGCCGCCGCCGTGGTGTTCCGCTTCGTGCTGCGGCGGTCCGTCACCACGACCACCGTCGGAGCGCTGGCCTCGAGCTACGTCAACGCGAACAACATCGGGCTGCCGGTGGCCGTCTACGTGCTGGGGCAGGCGACCGCGGTCGTGCCGGTGATCCTGCTGCAGCTCGTCGTGATGGCCCCGATCGCGCTGACGATCCTCGACGCCGCGACCGCGGGTGGTGGCGGGTGGGGCAGGCGGATCGCCGGGCCGTTCCGGAACCCGATCATCATCGCCTCGCTCGTCGGGCTCGTGTGCTCGGCGACGGGGCTCACCCTGCCCGACCCCGTGCTCGAGCCGTTCTCGCTCGTCGGCGCTGCCGCGGTGCCCGTCGTGCTGCTGTCGTTCGGGATGAGCCTGCACGGTGCGACCCCGCTGCGGGACCCGGCGATCCGGACGGACGTCATCGTGGCGTCGTCGATCAAGCTCGTGGTGATGCCGGCGGTGGCGTTCGTGTTCGCGCGGTTCGTGTTCGGCCTGGGGGACCAGGACGTCTTCGTGCTCACCACGCTCGGCGCCCTGCCCGCGGCGCAGAACGTCTTCAACTACGCGCAGCGGTACGGGGCCGCGGTGCCGGTGGCGCGTGACGTCGTGCTCATCTCGACCCTCGGCTCGGTGCCCGTGCTGGTCGCGATCGCCGCCCTGCTGCACCCGTAGCGCTCGAGACGCCGGCGTGTGGCGTTGCGGAAGACGCCGTCGTGTTGTCGAGACTCCTCGATCTCGCCGAGACGCCGCCGAATTCGGCGGCGTCTCGCGCACTTGCGGGCGTCGTGCGCGCACGCCGGCGTCTTCCGCGTCCGGACGCGCGGCGGGACGGACGGGAGGCGCGTGGCGGGGCTGCACCGGGCCTCCCGTCCGTCACGTGGTGGCGACCACCGCGGACCGTGCGCAGGAGCGGTCGGGTCGCGCCCGCCGACCCGACCGTTCCTGCTCACGAAGTGGGAACAGCGCGCGCGTATCGTGGCGGGCACGCGGGGCGGACCGCCTCGCGACCGATGACCACGACGAGGAGACCTCCGATGGACACGATGGCGATGATGCAGAACATGTCGACGACGGACATGCCCGTGCAGATGGACATGACCACGATGCAGGACACGATGATGGCGATGAACGCCGCGTCGATGGCCGCGACGATGTGTTCCGCGGCCGACATGCGCATGGGCGGCGACATGGCCACCTGCGCCGCGATGTGCTCGAACACCGCGATGCTCGCCGACACCGGCATGCGGATGATGATGCGTCCGATGGGCATGGACACGGCCGCGATGCAGGCGATGCTCATGGCCGTCGTCGCGATGGGCACCGCGTGCGCCGCCGAGTGCCGCACGCACCAGGACATGGACGAGTCGTGCCGCTACTGCGCGATGGCCTGCGACGAGATGGTGTCGAAGTGCCAGGCGATGCTCGACGCGATGACCGCGTGAGCCGCTCCGCGTGAGCCGCTCCGGCTGCGCTACGCGACGCGCGCGGTGGTCTGCCGGCTGCCGGCGCTGAGGATCTCGGCGACCGGGTGGTGGGCGACCGGCTCGCCGACCGACAGGACGCCGTCCGCGTCCGCCACCCGCAGCTGGGTGATGCTCCCGTCGAGGAACAGCACCACGGCGTCGGCTGCGCGGGTCTCGACGACGATGCCGTCGCGCCACGCAGCAGGGGCCGCGGTCGCCATGAGGCGCTGGATGGGAAGGATCGTCGTGCGGGACATGGCTTCACCTGCTCTCGAAGGGGTTCGGTGCAGGAAACCTACGTCGACGTGACGATCCCCGGCGCGACGGCGGACGCCGGGCGTAACAGAGCGGGTGCCGACGTTCCGGCCTGGTGAACCGGCTCCGCTCAGAAGATCATCGGGCGGTCGTCGTCGAGCGACGTGTCCAGGTCGAGGTCGACCACCACGGGCACGTGGTCGCTCGGGGCGTCGCCCTTCCGCTCGTTCCGGTGGATCGACGCGTCGGTGACGACGTCGGCGAAGGCCTGCGAGCCGAGCACGAAGTCGATGCGCATGCCCTCGTCGCGCGGGAACCGCAGCTGCTTGTAGTCCCAGTAGGTGTACCCGTCGGGCACGATCGGGCGGACGACGTCCTGCAGCCCCCGGGCCTCGAACTCGCGGAACGCTGCCCGCTCGGGCTCGCTGACGTGCGTGGACCCTTCGAACACCCGCAGGTCCCAGACGTCCTGGTCGAGCGGTGCGACGTTCCAGTCGCCCATCAGCGCGAGCGGGGTCTCCGGCGACGCCTCGATCCACTCCGACGTGCGGTCGGCCAGCTGCGCGAGCCAGTCGAGCTTGTACGTGTAGTGCGGGTCGCCGAGCTCGCGGCCGTTCGGCACGTAGAGGCTCCAGAGCCGCACGCCGTCGACCGTGACGCCGATCGCGCGGGCCTCGACCGGCAGGTCCGGCCCCTCGTGGCCCTTCAGGAACCCGGGCTGGCCCGGGAAGTCGCGGGTGACGTCCTCCAGCGGCAGACGGCTGGCGAACGCGACGCCGTTCCACTGGTTCAGGCCGTGGGCCTCGACGTGGTAGCCCGCAGCCTCGAACTGCTCGACCGGGAACTGCTCCGGCTTGCACTTGATCTCCTGCATGCCGAGGACGTCGACGTCCTCACGCACCAGCCAGTCGACGATCCGACCCACTCGGGTGCGGACGGAGTTCACGTTCCAGGTCGCCACGCGCATGGAACAAGAACCTACCGGTGCCGACTGACGACGAGGTCGGCACGTGCATCGTCTGTGCGGCGTCCGGCACGATGGTGTTCGCTGGAGGCCAGCAATCGACCGCACGGAGGCAGCAATGGCATCGACGACGAACCGCGTCGACGGGACCCCGACCGGGGCCACGCTCGGCACCGGGGCCGGCAACACCCAGCCCGCAGGCACCACCACGACGCAGGTCACCGCCAAGGGCAAGACCATCATCGACGACACGGTCGTCGCGAAGGTCGCGGGCATCGCCGCTCGCGACGTGCCTGGCGTCTTCGCGCTCGGCGGCAACGCCTCGCGTGCGTTCGGCGCCATCCGCGACGCCATCGGCTCGAGCGCGCTCGGCCAGGGCGTCCGCGTCGAGGTCGGCGAGACCCAGGTGGCGGTCGACCTGACGATCGTCGTCGACTACCCGACGCCGATGATGGAGGTCGCCTCCGCGGTCCGCGCCGCCGTCACGAGCGCCGTGACCGAACTCGTCGGCCTCGAGGTCACCGAGGTCAACATCGCCATCAACGACGTGAACATCCCGGCCCTCAACGGCGTCGCGGACGAGCTCGACACCCGGGACGGTCGGGTCCGTTGAACGCCACCGTCGTCGGGATGGGCGTCGGTGCCCTGCTCGCGATCGTCGCCGTGACGCTCGGGTTCTGGGCGTTCGTCGTGGTCGCCGTCTGCATGGCGCTCGGCGCACTGGTCGCACGCATCGTCACCGGCGACGTCGACTTCCGTCGCCTGCTCGACGTGCTGCGCGGACGCCGGAGCTCGTCGTGAGCGACGCCGCCGTCGCCACGACCGGCGACCGCGGCGTCCGGGTCCCCGGTTCCGGTCCTGGCGCTGCTCCCGTCGGTGTCCGGGTCCCCGGTTCCGACAGGATCGGAGCGCACGCGCTGGTGCGGACCGCGCAGGCGGTCGCTGCTGAAGCGCTGCGCGTTGCCGCCCGGGAGGTCCGTGCCCGCGTCGCCGACGACGGCCGCGGTGCGCTGGCGGTCGAGATCACGGCCCCGCTCGCCCTGCCGGTGCTGGGTTCGCACGCACTCCCCGACGAGCCGGTCGTCGCCACGGCGCACCGGGCTCGCGGCACGATCGCCGAGCGCTTCCGGACCATCACCGGCCGACAGGTCGCCCGCGTGACGGTGACGTTCGCGTCGTCGGTGGTGGACACCCCGCGGAGGGTCCGGTGACCGTCCCACCCCTCGTCGGCGGGCCCGCCGGGGACCACGCTGCCACCTACCGGCGCCTGCTGCGTCGGGAGACCCACGTCTCCCGTTCGGGCGCCGTCGTCGTCGCGATGCTCATCGCCCTGGTGCTCGCCGCCGCTGCGGTCTTCGCCGGGGCGCTCGTCCTGCTCGACCAGAACGTGCTCGGTGTCGACCCCCGTGCCGTGGTCGACGCCGCCCTCGCCGCGCCGGACGGCCTCGACACGACGATCGTGATCGGTGTCGGCGCCGTCGTCGCCCTGATCGGCCTGGTGCTCCTGCTGCAGGGGATCCTGCCGCAGCGGCGCCCACGCCACACGATGTCGTCCGACCGGCTCGCCGTGGTCGTCGACGACGAGGTCCTGGCCTCCGCCGCGGCCCGCGCCGCCCGATCCGCGACCCGTCTGGGCGCCGACGCCGCCGTGGGCACAGTCGGCCGTCGCACGGTCGACGTCGTGCTCCGGCCCGCAGCCGGGGTGGACGTCCCCGCGGTGGCCGCGACCGAGGCCGTCGAGCGGGAGTTCGCCGCGATCGACGCGCAGCCGGCCCTCGCCGCGCGCGTCCGGGTGCAGCCGACGGGGCGGGTGGACGGATGAACGCCACGAACCGCGCACTCGGACGCACGGCACTGATCGTGCTCGGGCTCGTCCTGCTCGTCGCCGGGGTCGCCGCGATTCTGGTGCAGACCGCCCAGAGGTTGCCCCTTGTCGCATCGTGGTGGCGCGTGGTCGGCGATGCCCTCGCCGGACTCGGCACCGGAGCGTCGCGTGACGACTCGGTGTTCGCGTGGACCTGCGTGCTCGGCGGTGGTGTCGTGCTCGGCGTGCTCGCACTCGTGGTGCTGACGACGCTCGGCGGTGGTCGCGAGAGCACCGTGGTGGACAGCGACGGCTCAGCGGACGGCGTCGCCGGTTCGGTGCGCATCGAGTCCACCGCCGTGCAGCACGCGCTCTCCTCGGCCATCGGGGACCTGCCCCAGGTCGGCTCGCTCGCCGTCGACGTCTACCGGGTCCGTGGCGGTCGGGCGATCCGGGTGCGGGTCCGTCCGCGGCGGGGAGCCGCGCCGCGGGAGATCACCGAACGGGTCGAGGCCGTCGTCGCCGACCTGGACGCCCTGCTCGGCGAACGCCTGCCGGTGCTGCTCGAGATCGCCCGTGGCGGTTCGGGGTCGTCCCGCCCGGACCGCGTGCACTGAGCGTCGCCGTGGTGCGCTCGATCGGTGGACTGCCCCGGCCGGGCGAGACCGTCCCGGTGCCGCACGTCGTCGCCCAGGCGGCCCGAGGGCGTGAGGTCGCGCTCGTCTGGCACAACCAGATCGGCGGGACGACGTTCCGCATCGGACCGGACGCGCACGCCGAGGAGTTCGTGAAGGTCTTGCCGCACGCCTACGGTTCGTGGGTCGGCGGCGAGGCCGCGCGGCTGACGTGGGCGTCCCGGTACGCCCGGGTGCCGGAGGTGCTCGACCACGACACCGACGAGGACGGCGTCTGGCTGCACACCCGCGCGGTGCCCGGCTGGAGCGCCGTCGACCCGCGTTGGCACGACGAACCCCGGACGGCGGTGGTCGCGGTGGGGGAGGGCCTGCGCGCGCTGCACGACGCCCTGCCGGTCGACGACTGCCCGTTCACGTGGTCCACGGTGGACCGGCTCGATCGCGCGCGTGCGGCCGACACCGACGCCGACCGGGGGCCGGGCTCGCTCGGTCCGGAGCCGCCGACCGACCGGATCGTCGTCTGTCACGGCGACCCGTGCACGCCGAACACGCTCATCGGTGCGGACCGGCGGTGGAGCGGGCACGTCGACCTGGATGCGATGGGCGTCGCTGATCGCTGGGCCGACATCGCGGTGGCGACGATGGCGCTCGGCTGGAACTACGGACCCGGGTGGGAGCCGCTGTTCCACCGGGCGTACGGGCTGCCGGACGACCCGGAGCGCACCGCGTGGTACCGGGCGCTGTGGAACACCGACGTGGACGACGTGGGGCCTGCCGCGGGCTGAGCCGGAGGCGGGCTGGTCCGCTAGAAGGCGACGCCGCGCGCCGACATGAACGGCACCGGGTCGGTGGTGGCGCCGTTGATGTGCACCTCGACGTGGCTGTGGCAGCCGGTCGATGCCCCGGTGGAGCCGACGAGTGCGATGAGCTGCCCCGCGGAGACCTGTTGTCCGGTGGCGACCCGGAAGCCGCCGTCGACGATGTGGCCGTACGCGGTCTGCACGCCGCCGCCGTGGTTGATCCGGACGTAGTTGCCGTACCCGCCGTACCAGCCGACGTAGTCGACGGTGCCGGCCGAGGCCGCGACGATGGGCGTGTAGCAGCCGCTCGCCAGGTCGGTGCCCTCGTGCATGGTCACGACGCCGGTGATCGGGTGCACGCGGTACCCGTAGGGGCTGATGACGTAGCCGCTGGCGGGGCGGACCCAGCCGGTCCCCGAGCCCGCGCCGACGGAACCGCCGCCGCCGGAGCCGCTGCTGCCGGTCGAGCCGCCGCCTGACGGAGCGCCCCCGCCGGAGTTCGCGGCAGCCTGTGCGGCGGCCGCTCGCTGCGCGGCTGCTGCGCGCTCTGCGGCTTCGCGTGCCGCCTTCTCTTCCGCCGCCTTGCGGATGCGCTCACCCTTGGCGAACTCGGCTTCGGTCCGGACCCGGCCCGAGGTCAGCGTCGCGAGCTGGGCGTCGAGTCGTGCCTTGTTCGACTGCTGCTCGTCGTAGGCGGCCTGCACGGCGTCGGACGCCGTCTGGGCTTCCTGCATGCGGTCTTCTGCTTCGGCGGCGAGGTCGCCGAGTGCTTCGGCGGCGCGGTCTGCCTGCGCTTCGAGCGAGCTGGCGACGGCGGCGTCGGAGCTCGCGGCGGCCTGCACACGCTCGGCCTGCTCGGAGAGCTTGCTCAGTGCGCCGAGGTTGTAGAGGAGGTCGCTGGCGTCCTTGCCCTGGGTGATCACCGAGGTGGTGACGTCGGCACCACCGGAGCGGGACATCTGTGCGGCGAACTGGCCGGCCTGCGCGGCGCTCTGGTCGGCGACCTCCGCGTGCTCCTTCGCGTCGGCGCGGAGCTGCTGTTCCTTCTCGGCGGCGGTCTGGGCCTTGCGCTGCGCCTTGTAGAACACGTCACCGAGCTTCTGCGCCTTCGCCTCGGCAGCCTCGACCTTGGCGTCGAGTTCGCTGATGATGCCCCGGATCTCGGTGATCTGCCCCTGCTTCGCGGATTCCTTGCCACGGGCGGACTTCACTTCGTCCCACGTGGGGTAGGTCACCGCCTGGGCTGCCGGGGCATCGACCACGACCGTGCCGACGAGGCCCGCGAGCGCCAGGCCGGTGACGGCGAGGCGCAGGCGCACGGGGACACGGGGGACGCGGAGGCGTGAGGGGCGAGACATCGAGCACGAGCCTATACATCCGTACAGCGAGCATCGGACGGCAACGCGCCGCTGTGGACAACTTCAGCAGCGGATCAGAAGCCGCGCTCGCGGCGGATGACGTCGGCGCTCCCGACGACGTCGCGCCGCAGGAGGGCCTGCCCCGCGGTGCCGGCGTAGTCGTAGACGTCGAAGCCGGTGCAGTGGGTGATCGTCGCCGGCGGGCCGAGGGAGTCCTCGACCGCGGTGGTCCAGAGGTCGTGCGACCCGACCACCACGAAGCTCGGGTCGGCTCCGCGGTACGCCCCGAGGTCGACGAGCCACGGGTACGTCTCGAAGGTGTCGCGGACCTGCAGCAGCTCGAGGTTCGTCGACGCGTAGGTGGCGAGGGGACGGACGGTCCAGAACTGTCCGACGCCGGTGACCTGGCGTCCGTGCGCCCAACGGTCGAGGCACGCCGCCGCCGGGTACCGGGCGGTCGCCACGGCGTGGGCGGTCCCGGGGGTCACCGCGACGCCCACCGCGAGCACGGCGGCCATCGCGACCGCGACCCCCGCTCGGACGCCCCGGTGCGGACGGTGGACCCGTGTCCGGCGCACCGCGGTGCGGGTGAGTTCGGCCACGGCGACGAGTGCGAGCAGCGGTGCGGTCACGATCGGCTGCAGGTAGCGCGGGGTCTCGGACCCGGCGACGACGACCCCGACGGACACCGCGACGACGGTCACCAGGGGGAGCAGCGTCGCGACCAGCACGGTGCGGGCGGTGCGGACCCGCCAGGCCCAGACCGTGCCGCCGACGGTGACGAGCACGCCGGCGAACAGCAGCAGCAGGCCGACGTCGCCCGGTGCCGTGCCCGCCCGGTCGTCGGTCAGTGCCGCGAAGAACCGCAGCGTCTCACCGGCCCGCGACGGCTGCACGTACGTCGCGGGGTCGAGGGAGACGAACGGCCGCAGCGGGATCCGCACCAGGTACCCGACGACCGAGCCGATGGTGACGGCACCGGACAGCAGCGCCGCCGGACGCCACGGCACCCGGCGCGCCAGCACCAGGAGCCCGAGCGTGACGACGACCGGAGCGGCGGACCACGGCACGTACAGCGGGTTCGACGCCGTCGTGCACGCGGCGACGAGTCCGAGCACCACGAGCAGCAGCACCGACGCCCGGCCGAGCCGCACCGCCCGCAGCACGAGGATCGCGGTGCCGAGCATCGCCAGCACGGCACCGTAGTAGTAGGTCGTCGTGAGCAGCAGCGACGCCAGCTCGAGCGAGGTCGCCGTCGCCGACGACTCGGTCAGCACCAGCAGGGTGACGAGGCCGAGCGCCCCGGCCGACACCGCGATCCGGGCGGGGCGCCCGGCGGACGGCATCAGTTCGTTCGCGGCCGCACGCACCAGCGCGTAGACGGCGAGGAGCACGAGCACCCCGTTCAACGCCAGGGCCTGCTGCGGCGTCGCGGTCACCAGCGCGCTGAACAGGTACGCGGGCAGCTCCGGGAAGAAGAACAGCGCGGGCGACATCGCCCACTCGAACGGCTGCCCGGCCTGCAGCGAACGCTCGACGAGCGGCAGCAGCACCGAGTCGCCGTCGTACCAGAGCAACGCCACCCGTTCCGTCGCGACGACGTGGCGCAGGGCGATGACGGCCAGGGCCAGCGCGACCAGGCCGCCAAGGGCCTCCCGTCCGATCGTGACGGCCACGGCACCGGGCCGGCGGCCGGCGGCCGGAGCCGGCTCCACGGCGGCGCGACGCGGTGCACGGGACATGCCCCGGAGCGTACCGACGCTGCCTCGGTGCCAGCACGCACAGACGCTCAGGCTGGGGGAGCGCGCTGCGGGCCCGACCGGCTACCCTTGTGCGCTGTGACCGACGCGCGCGAACAGTTGATCCAGTACATCTCCTCCGAAGCGGTGTTCCACGGCGACTTCACCCTGACCAGCGGGAAGAAGGCGACGTACTACATCGACCTGCGGAAGGTCAGCCTGGACCACCGCGTCGCGCCGCTGATCGGACAGGTCATGACCGAGCTCGTGCAGCAGGTGCCGGACGTCTCCGCCGTCGGCGGGCTCACCATGGGCGCCGATCCCATCGCCAGCGCCGTCCTGCACCAGGCCGCCGCCCAGGGACTGACCTACGACGCCTTCGTCGTCCGCAAGGAACCGAAGGACCACGGCCGCGGCAAGCAGGTCGAGGGCCCGGACCTGCAGGGCAAGCGCGTCGTCGTGCTCGAGGACACCTCCACCACCGGTGGCTCGCCGCTCAAGGCGGCCGAGGCACTCGAGCGTGAGGGCGCGATCATCGCCGCCGTCGCGGTCGTCGTCGACCGGGACACCGGCGCCAAGGAGACGATCGAAGCGGCTGGCTACCCGTACTTCGCAGCCATCGGGTTGGCTGATCTGGGGCTGACCGCGTGACCGAGGAGCGTCCGGACGACGCACGCGAACCCGACGGCACCGCCGGCCCGGCAGACGGGGACGACGGCCAGGAGGCTCGGCGTGCGTCCGGATCGGACGCTCCGTTCCACGGTCTCCGCAGCGCTGCGGACATCTTCGGGGCGCCGCGGGGCGAGGAGGACTGGCCGTCGCGCCGGGAGCGTCGCGAGGCCGAGCGCACCGCGCGTGAGACGGGCGCACCGCTTCCCGAGCCGTTCGTGCCCGAGCCCGAAGATGCTGCGCCTGCGCCTGCGCCTGCGCCTGCGCCTGCTCCTGCTGCTGCTGCTGCTGCTCCTGCTGCGCCGGACGACTCGACCCAGGCCATCTCGATGCCCGCCGAGCTGCTCGCGCCGTCGGAGAACCCTGACGCCGCCGTCGAGCACGAGCGCTCCACGCTCCACGACCGGATCCCGGCCGCCGCGGACGTCCCCCCGGACTCCACCGCACCGCACCCGTCGTCGATCGTGCTGCCGACGGCCCAGGCCCACCGCGACGAACGTGCCGCCGCGTCCAAGGCGATCGAGGACGAGCGTCGCCGCGTCGACCCGTTCGGCGAGGGCCGTGCCGACGTCGACTGGCTCGGCCGTGCGACGGGATCGCACCCGGAGCCCGTGGCGCCCGCTGCGCCGCAGCCCCTCGGCGTCGAGAACGTGCTGCCCCCGACCGAGGAGCCGCCGACCTTCACCGACCTGTTGCGCATCACGAGCACCGGGCCGGTCCCCACGCAGACCGGCGCCCACGACCGGCCGTTCGACTGGGCGATCGGCGACGACGACGAGCCCGGCGAGGTCCCGGCGACGCTGACCACCGACTCGTTCGACACCACCGCACTGTCCGCAGGGTCCTGGTCGCTCGCCGACGAGTTCGACGACGAGGACGAGGTCGTGGCCGGCGAGGTCGACACCCCGGCCGCCGGGCTGCCCCAGGCGCCGCGCACCTACCCGGTGCCGCCGGCCGTGCCGGTCCCGCCCGTGGTGCCGCCGGCTGTGCCCGCTGCCGGTGCCACCGCTGCCGGCGCAGGTGCCGCCGCCGCTGCTGCTGCCGGCGCCGCTTCGCCGGACACGAGCGACCCCGCGGACCCGACCGAGGCAGTGGACGCGCCCCGTGCGTCCACCGGAGCCGACGAAGCGGAGGCGACCGAGGGCCTCCGATCTGACGCCCCGACCACCGCGATCCCGGCAGCCGGGACGCCCTGGTGGTCCGAGCCCGACGCGACCGTGCCGCCGACCGCTGCGCCGCCGCTCGTGGAGCCGACCGCGGGTGCCCAGGAGTACCCGGCACACCTGCCGCCGTCGGTCGGACAAGACCTCGACGCCGTGCTCGGACTGGGCCGGACCGAGACCGGTCCTCAGCCGGAGTCGCTGCCCGCCGCCGCGCCGGACGACCTGGACCAGTCCGAGTGGGACGGCCGCGAGACCAGCGACACGAGCGCCATCAAGGACCTGTTCGGCACCGAGGCCGTCGGGCAGCTCGGTGACACCGGCTACGACCCCGAGGACACCGGCACGCGGATGATGCCCGCGGCTGCCGTGCCCACGGCTGCTGCTGCGCCGGCTGCGGCCCGCCCTGCTGCTGGTGCTGGTGTCGGCCGGTCCGCGGCTGCTCCGGACCGACAGCCCGGCGAACGCGACAACTTCATCAACGAGGGCTTCGCGCGGCTGCGGAACGAGGGCAAGCGCGGCAAGCAGCTGCTGATCTACGGGTCGATCGCCCTGATCCTCGTGCTCATCGTGCTGGTCTTCCTGCTGTCGAAGTGGATCCTCGGCAACAACATCGCCGACCAGGCCGTCCCGACGAAGTCGCCCTCGGCTGCGTCGTCGGCATCGGCGGCCCCGACCGCCGCTCCCTCGACCGCGCAGTCGAGCGAGGCCACCGCACCCGCCGCCGCGCTGCAGTTCGCGACCACACCGGCCCAGCCCGGTGAGCACCCGTGGACCGACCTGGCCGGTGGGGAGTGCCTGTCCCCGTTCACGAACGCGTGGTCGCAGACCTTCACGGTGGTGGACTGCGCGACGCCGCACATCGGGCAGCTGACCGCACGCCTCGCCGTCGAGGGTGACACCTACCCCGGTGCCGAGGCCCTTGCGACCCAGGCGGCCGACCAGTGCCAGTCCGACACGGCCCTGAACGCCTCGGCCGCGGCTGCTGTGGGCGACGTGCAGGTGCAGGGTTCCTACGCGCCGGACCAGGCGACGTGGGACCAGGGTGACCGGTTCATCGCGTGCTTCGTGACGCGGTCGTCGGGGCAGCCGCTGACCGGGTCGCTGGCTCCGGGGGCGTAGGGGCGCGGGGGGGGGGCGGACCCGTTCTGCGACGATCCACCCCGTGATCGACGGGTGATCTGTCGGAACATGCACGCGCAGCGAATGCGTGCGCAACGAACGACATCCCACCCGTCGAACGACGAGTGGGATGTCGGAACATGCACGCGCATCCGTTGGCGCGCGGGCGTCAGGCGCTCGCGGGCACCTTCGCCGACACGTCGGACAGCGTCTGCAGCTCGTCGGCGGTGAGCTCGAGCTCCGCCGAGGCCAGCAGCGCCGGCAGCTGCTCGGTGTTCCGGGCGCTCGCGATCGGCGCGACGACGTCGGGCTGCGCCTGCAACCAGGCGAGTGCGACCGTGGCGATCTCGGAACCGTGCGCGTCGGCGATCGAGGACAGCGCGTCCACGACGGCGAGCCCTTCGTCGGTGAAGTAGCCGGACACCTGGCCCTCGCGGTCCTTGCCGGCGAAGTCGTCCTTCGTGCGGTACTTGCCGGTCAGGAACCCCGCGGCGAGCGAGAAGTACGGCACGACGCCGAGCCCGTGCTCGTGGGCGAGCGGTGCGATGTCGGACTCGTACGGCTGGCGGGTGACCAGGTTGTAGTGCGGCTGGATCGCGACGGGCTGGGCGAGGCCGTTCTCCGTCGCGATGCGGATCCACTCCGCGGCGCGGTCCTTCGAGTAGTTCGAGATCGCGGTGTACCGGACCAGACCGTCCTGCACGAGCTGGTCGAAGGCGCGGACGGTCTCCTCGAGCGGGGTCGACTGGTCGTCGAAGTGCGCGTAGTACAGGTCGATCCGGTCGGTGCCGAGGCGCTCGAGGCTGGCGCGGGCAGCGGCGGCGACGGTGTCGGCGCCCAGGCCCTGGAACTCCGGGTGCTGCGAACCCTTGGTGGCGATGACGACGTCGTCCCGCTTGCCCGAGGCCCGGAGCCACGAACCGATCACACGCTCGGACTCGCCACCCGAGTTGCCCGGCGCCCACGCGGAGTAGACGTCGGCGGTGTCGATGAAGTCGCCGCCGGCAGCGGTGTAGGCGTCGAGGACCTGGTGCGAGGTCGACTCGTCCGCCGTCCACCCGAAAACGTTGCCGCCGAGGGCGAGTGGGAACACGTGCAGGTCACTGGTACCGATGCGGGGCATGCGGAGGTCCTTTCGTGGTCGGAGGTGCGGTGGGAGCGAACCGCACGTCTCCCGACGCTATGCCCCGATGCTTGACACGGCCCCGGCGCGAGGGGCTTCGATGGAGGGATGACCACGCTCACCGATGCCCTCACCGACCCGCGATCCTCTGCCCGGTTGCAGGCCGTGATGGCCGCGGGCACCACCCCGGACCCGTCGGACCTCGAGGTGCTCGTCGCGCAGTGCGCCGTGGAGCCGGACTTCTTCGTCCGCGACATGCTGACGTGGGCACTGACCCGACACCGGGCCGAGGACGTCGTGGCCCGGGTGCTGCCCGAGCTCGAGAGCCCCGAGCCGCAGGCCCGCAGCCAGGCGCTGCACACCCTGTCGAAGATCGGTGACCCGGACGCCTGGCCGGCGGTGCGCCCGCTGCTCGGGGACCAGGACGACGAGGTGCTCCGAGCCGCCTGGCGCACTGCGGTCGCCCTGGTCCCCGGCGACGAGCGGGCGTCGCTCGCGCGGACCCTCGCGGTGCAGCTCGGCGTCGGCGACCGGGATCGTCGGCTCAGCCTGTCGCGTGCGCTGGTGGGACTCGGCGAGGACACCGTCGCGCCGGTGCTGGCCGCGGCTCCCGACCGGGGCTCCGACGTCGTCCGCGAGCACGTGCGCGAGACCGAACGCCTGCTGCACGACCCCGGCGTCGCCTCCGAGTACGCGCTCGAACGGGCTCGGCGCGAGGTCGCCCTCGGCCGGACGCGTTCGGTCAAGGGGTAGGGCCGGCGGGCGCGCCCGGCCGGGCGCGCCGGGTGGTCGCGGACCGTCGGTTGTGGGGCTGTCGGGCGACGGATGGTGACCGGTCGGCGGACGTGAGCGGGGTGTCGTGACCGGCGGGGGCGCCGGACGGGAGGCGCGTGGCGGCGGTGCGCCGAGCCTCCCGTCCGTCGCCACGCGCGTTCGCGGGCCGCGGTGCGGTCGCGACACCCCGTGCGCTGGGCGCCGAGTGGTCGCGAATCGTCGGTTGCGGGGCTGTCGGACGACAGTTCGTGACCGCTCGGCGGACGTGAGCGGGGTGTCGTGACCAGCCGACCAGCCGACCAGCCGACCGGCCGACCAGCCGCGACCAGCCGGCCAGCGCCCGCAGCGCGGTCAGTCGCCGTCGGGCGCCAGCCAGATGGACGCGGCGGCGGCGGCCGGCAGGTCGACGAGGGACTCCGAACCGTCGGTCGAGCGTCGTGACACCGCGATGACGCCGGCGTAGTCCCGCACCCGCTCCACCCGCAGGTGCGTGCCCAGCCGGACCCCGAGCTCGTCGAAGTACCGCAGCAGCGACGGGTCGTCGTCCGAGACCCGGTCGACCGTGCCGCACGCACCGGGCTCGATCGCGCCGAGGAGCGTGCCGGGGGAGTCCGGCACGATGCCGTCCGCGCCGGGGATCGGGTCACCGTGGGGGTCGTGCGTCGGGTGCCCGAGGTCGGCGTCGACACGGTCCAGGAACCGCTCCGAGACCGCGTGCTCGAGCGCCTCGGCCTCGGTGTGGACCTCGTCCCACGAGTAGCCGAGCCGCCGCACCAGGAACGTCTCGATCAGCCGGTGCCGGCGGACCATCGCCACCGCGACCTGCTGGCCCAGGGGCGTGAGGACGACGCCGTAGTACGGGGTGTGCTCGATCAGGCCGTCACGGTCGAGCTTCTTGAGGTTGCCCGACACCGTCGACGCCGACACCTTCAGCGACGCGGCGATGTCCCGCGTCGCCAGCCCGGGCCCGCCGCGCTCGCTGGCCTTCCAGATGAGCTTGACGTAGTCCTCTGCCATCGTGGACAGGGAGGGCAGGCGCATACCGCCAATCGTACGTCCCGCCTGGTACAACCGGGAGGTGACCACGACCACCCCCACCCGAGCCCGCCGCCGTCGCTGGCCGGTGCCCCCGTCGCTGCTGCTCGGGCTCGCGCCGCTCGTGGTGTTCGCGGCCATCAGCGCCTGGCGCTCGCGGCCGAGTGACGACTACGCGACCCTCGCGCAGACCGTCGACAGCGTCGTGCGCGCCCTGGTCATCCCCGAGGGCATCGCCGTCGCCGCGCTCGCCGTGTTCGTCACGGCGCTCGGCTGGTGGCGGATCGCCACGGTCGACCCGGTCCGGACGCGGGTGCGGTGGACGATGCTCGCGCCGATCCTCGTGCTGGTGGTGTGCGTCGTGCGGCTGCCCCTGATCGACTGGACGGCGCTGCCGGCGCACTACTTCCTGCTGCTCGCCGTCGGGGTGCTGTTCGTCGGGGTGTTCGAGGAGCTGATGGCCCGTGGGACCCTGCTCGTCGGGCTGCGCCGCCGCCTGCCCGAGATGGGTGTCTGGGCGCTGTCGTGTGTGCTGTTCGGGCTGCTGCACCTGCTCAACGCGCTCGCCGGGGCGGGCATCGGACCGACGCTGATCCAGGTCGTGTTCGCGGCATCGTTCGGGTCGACGCTGTACGTCGCGCGTCGGCTGACCGGGTCCCTGCTCGCACCGGTGCTGCTGCACGCCTTCTGGGACTTCGGGTCGATCGGGTTCTCGGCGACCGCGGACACGGGCGACTTCGGGAAGCTGACCCTGCTCGGCCTGATCGGGCTGTTCTCGTTCGGGGTGCTCGCGTTCGGCATCGTGGCGGGTGGGGTCGTCGCCTGGTACGACGACCGGCCGCGGCGGCTGGCGAAGCGGTGGCGGACGGTACCGCCCATGGGGGCGGTCGTGGTGCCGGGAGGCGAGCCGCGCCTCCAGGCCGACGTGGTCTGAGGGAACGGACGCGACGGGCGCGGGGCGACCCCGCGCAGACGCGACGGTGCCCCGGAACGCAGCACGCTCCGGGGCACCGGTCTGTCGAGTCAGTCGGCCCGACACGTCGAGTCAGTCGGCCCGACGCGTCGTGTCAGTCGGCCCGACGCTCCATGTCAGTCGGCCCGACGGCGGAGCTGGCGACGGCGGATGACGACCAGCGCGATGCCGGACATCAGGAACACGATCGCGGCGATCGTGACCCCGGTGAGCTGCGCACCGGTGAAGGCCAGGCGCGTCGCCGACGGGTCGGTCGCGGACGGGTCGGCGGCGACGGTCTGCCCCGTGGCCCCGGCTCCTGCTGAGGCACTCGAGACCGGCGCTGCCCCGCTCCCCGTGCCCGCACCCGTGCTCGAGCCGCTGCCGGTCCCACCAGCGGAACCGGTGCTCGCGCCCGTACCGCTGCCGGAGCCCGTGTGCGGCTTCGTCGTGGGCTTCGGGGTCGGCTTCGGCGTGACGGCCGTCGACACGATCCGCGAGACCGCACCCGTCTTGGTGTTCAGGAGCACCTCGCGGTGCTGCGGGTGCGTGAAGTCGAACATGCCCCGGAGGGACCCGGCACGAGCATCGAACGACTGGTCACCGATCCGGCCCGTCGACCAGTTGTCCTCGATGAACTTCGTGGTCGAGGTCTGCTCGATGGCGGTGTGGTCGACGTGGTTCTGCTTGGCGAACGGCGAGATGACCAGGTACGGCAGCCGCTGCGAGGGGCCGCAGCGGTCGAGGTACCCACCGGCGACACCGACCTTGGTCGCGGCCGTGGTGCAGACCGTGGTGTCGTTCGAGGAGTCCGTCGAGCCGTTCAGGATCGTCGGCGCGACGTGGTCGTACCAGCCGTCCGAGTCGTCGTAGTTGATGACGATGGCCGTGCTCGACCACTCCGGCGACCGCTCGATCTCGTTGATCTTCGACGTCAGGAACTTCTGCTCGTCGAGCGGGTCGGAGTACGCGGCGTGGCCGTCCTGGGCCTCGGGTGCCTTGAGGAAGGACACGGCGGGCATCCGGTGCTCGGCGAGGGCCGTGTCGAACGCGGACAGGTCGTACTGGTGGTTCGCCCGGTCGGTGGAGCCGATCATGCGGTCGCTCGTCGGTGCCAGGTGGTGCGGGTTCGACGTCGACGCGTAGTACGCGAACGGGTTGTGGTGCGGCGAGTAGTCGTTGCTGACCGAGCCGCCGACGTTCGTCGTGGTGGCGTCGCACTTGGCGAGCGTGCCGGTGCCCGCGTAGGCCGTCGTCGGGGTGAAGCCTCCCTGGAACCAGCCCCAGGTGACGCCCTTCGCGTTGAGCAGGTCGCCGATGTTCTTGCCCGACATCTTCACCAGGTTCGACGTCGACGTGTGGTCCTTGTCGGAGCAGTCGTCGTAGGCGGGGTCCGGGTCGGCGGTGACGGTGCCCTGGCCCGCGGCGTCCTTCGCGACGACGGCGGTCGAGGTCGGCACCGTGGCACCGGTGACCGAGTCCACGCCGGTGCCGCCGTGGGTGTTGCCGCTGATCAGGTTGAGCGCCCCGGGGGTGGAGGGGCCGAAGCCGGTGTCCCAGGCGTTGTCGCTCATCGCGTAGTTCTGGGCGTAGTTCCACAGCCCGGTCGTGGTGTTGCCGTCGTAGTAGTCCATCGTCAGGCCCGGCGAGCCGTACAGCCCGGTGCAGGTGTCCACCGAGGTGCTCTCGACGAACTTGTCCATGGCACCGCCGTCGACGGCCTTCTGCTCGGGCAGGTAGTTGTGGTTCTGGTCGCAGGTGAGCGCCTGGGCGGGCGTCAGCCGTGACGGGGCGTAGGCGTTCGGGTTCTTCGTCAGGGTGCCGGAGGACGCGAGCGTGTTCACCTTCGGGGTGCTCCGTGCGGCGGTGAAGCGGGTGCCGTCGGTGTTCGCGGCCTTCGGGTAGGTGCCGAAGTAGTGGTCGAACGACACGTTCTCGTCGTACATGACGACGACGTGCTTGATCGGGGTGGTGGTCCTGAGGGAGTTGTCCGCGGCGGACGCCGACTGCGGGATGGCGAGGGCCGTCCCGGCGACGGCCGCCAGGGCCATGATGGCGAGCGCGCCCTGTTGGACGCGTCGTTCGGAAGGTCGGAACACGTGGAACCTCTCACTGGTCGGGACGGTGGGGTGGTGGGGGAGCGGTGGGGCCCGGCGGGCGGGCGGGTCCGGGCGGGTCCGTGCGGGCGGGTCCGTGCGGGCGACGGCCCGGGCTGGGATGTGCGAGCGTCGGTCCGGCTAGGTCCGTGCGAGCAGTCGACGGCCCAGCCAGTCGTCCGCGTGGCGGACCCCGGGCAGGGCGAAGAAGTAGCCGCCGCCGACCGGTGACACGTAGTCGACCAGGGGCTCGTCGACCAGGCGCTTCTGCACGGCGACGAACTGCCGTTCCAGGTCGGCCTGGAAGCACGCGAACAACAGGCCCATGTCGAGGTCGCCGTTCGTGTCGGTGCCGTTGTCGTAGTTGTAGGGACGACGGAGCATCTGCTGCGCACGGGCTTCGGCGGTGCGCGGGTTCGCCAACCGGATGTGTGCGTCCATCTGGATGACGTCGCCGGTCGGGTCGTCCTGGTACCGGGGGTCGTCGAACTCGCCGCTGCGGGTGAGCGGGGCACCGGAGTCGCGGTGCCGGCCGATCATGTTCTCCTGCTCGTGCAGCGAGACGCGGTCCCAGAACTCGACGAACATCCGGATGGTCCGCACGACGTGGTAGCTGCCCCCGGTGACCCAGTCGGGTTCGCCGTCCTGTCCACCGCGGGTCCAGACCAGGTCGTCCATCACGCTGCGGTCCGCGGTGGAGGGGTTGCCGGTGCCGTCCTTGAACCCGAGCAGGTTGCGCGGGGTGCCGGAGGGGCGCGGCGGGGACGCGAAACCGTCCTGGCGCCAGCGCACCTGCATGCCGCCGCGGGTGGCCCGGGCGATGTCGCGGACCGCGTGCAGGACGGTGTCGGTGTTGTGCGCGCACACCTGCAGCAGCAGGTCGCCGTCCGAGATCGACCGGTCGAGGTCGTCGTTCGGGAAGTCCTCCATCGTCCGCAACCGCGCCGGGCGCTGCCCCGACAGGCCGTACCGGTGGTCGAAGAGCGAGGCGCCGACGCTCGCCGTCACGGTGAGCCCGTCGGCCGCGACCTCCGGTCCGAGCACGCCGGAGTCGGCCGGCGGCGCGGTGATCCCGACGTCGGCAGGCGTGCCGCCGCGGGTCAGGAACCGGGCCCGCTCGGTGATCGTCCGGAGCAGGTCGGCGAGGTCCTGGCGGTCGGCCGCGGTCACGTCGAACGCCAGGAACGCCGACTGTCGCTGCGCGGGTGTGGTGATCCCGGCCTGGTGCGCGCCGTGGAACGCGTACGAGGCGTCGGCACCGCCGGTGGTCGCGGCGGCTGCCTGGAGGCCCGTCCCACGCCCGGCGGTCAGGCTCGCTGCCGCCGCGGCGGCTCCGGCACCTGCCCCGACCGCGCTGGTCAGGAACGCGCGGCGTCCGACCCCGCGGGTGGGGCCGGGCTGCTGCTGGTCGTCCGGTGCGCCGGCGGGACACACACTGCCGTCGGCGGAGAGCCCGAGGCGGGCGTGCGCCTCGGCCATCCGGCGGTACGTCGCCGCGTCCATCCCGCGTGGGCGCTGCTGGCTCCGGGGGCCCGCCGGGCCCGGGCGCTGCGGTCGTTCGGTCACGAGGTCCTCCTCGGGTCGCAGATGGCGGCGACGGGCGCGAGCTGTTCGAGCGCAGCGTCGAGGTCGGCGTCCAGGTGCTCGCGGGCGGTGCGGTCGAGACCGTCGAGGGTGTCCCAGCTGCCGTCGGTCCGTCGGTGTGACTCGACGTCGGCGCGCAGGGTCGCCAGCGCACGGTCGGTGGCCCGGAGGCCCGGGTAGCGGGTCCGCAGGATCGACCGGAGCGGCTCGAGCGCGTGCTCCGTCCCGCTGATGTTCGCGTCGATCGTCGCCAGTGCCGTGTGGCTGCCGGCGTCGGTGGCCCCGGTCGCCTCGAAGCGGAGCGCGTTCTCGAGGATCTCGTGCGAGCGCAGGCCGATGTCGAGCGGGTCGACCCGCTGGGTGGGGAACGTCCGGCGCAGGTGTTCGACGGCGGCGACCAGGGCGTCGGCGGGTGCGACGGCGCGGCTGCCGGGCGCTGCCGACCACAGCAGCGCTTCGACGCGGTGGAAGCCGGTCAGGTGCGGGTCGTCGAGTGCGGTCCGTCCGGCGGCGGGGAGCCCGTCGATCGCGGTGTCGTCGTCCCCGAACGCGCCGTAGGCGGCTCCGAGCTGCTCGTACTCGCGGTGACCGACCAGCCAGTCCCGTCGTGCGGCCCGGACGTCACCCGTCCGGACGTCGGCGTCCAGTGCACGCACGTCGGCGAGCAGCGTCGGCAGGCGGCTCTCGATCCAGTCGCCGTACGACTTGGCGGCGGGGATCAGGTCGTCGCGGGTGACCGGGACGATCCCGGGGGTCTCGTCGCTGACGTGCGTGGCGCCGCGCAGGTGGACGACGGGCCCGGTGCCGGGGTTCGCGTCGGCGGGCAGGCAACGGAACCGGTACTGGCCGCGCGGGAGTCGGACGCCGTAGTCGTGCGTCGCACCCGCTCCCAGCCCCTCCGCGTCGAGGTAGACCGCGCTGTTCGTGGGGTCGACCAGCTGCACCTCGATCCCGGCGACGGAGGTGTTGTGGATCCGGAACGTCTGGGGGCCGGCGAGAGCCCGGTCCGGACTCGCGGGCCACCCCGTTCCGCAGGCGTCGGTACCGGCCTGCACGGTGACCGCGCTCGTGTGCGGCGACGTCGGAGGGACCAGGTGCGGGGCGACGATCGCGGTCCCCACGAGTGCTCCGAGTGCGCCGACGACCACTGCCGTCGTGGCACGAACCGACATCGGCACCGATGACCCCATCCTGTAGCAATTCACAGAAAACCCTGGTCAGAGCCGCTTTCAGCTCGACCAGGGCAACCCTAGGGTCGCTCCCGGGGCAGTTTTCCCGTCGTTCACCGCGGAAGGGTTCTGTTCACCGGATCGTCATGCGGGCCGCGCCGCGCCGCGCCGTGCGGGGTGCGCGCCGCACGGTGCGGAGTGCGCGCCCCCGTGCGAGCTTGACGGCTGGGTGCGGCGCTGCAGGCTCGCACGGAACCACCAACCCGGCACCAGCTGCCCAACCCCGCACCGTGCGCCGCCGCCAACCTCGCGCCCGGCCGCGGCACCCGCTGCTCAACCTCGCACGGTGCGCCGCCGCCAACCTCGCGCCCGCTCTGTCTCGCCGGGCTCGGCACGGTGCAGGTTCGTACATGCGGTGCGAGCTTGACGGCTGGGTGCGGCGCTGCAGGCTTGCACCGAACCAGCACCGCGGCACCAGCTGCCCAACCTCGCACCGTGCGCCGCCGCCAACCGAACGGCCCACCGCACGGCCTGCCACCGGCCACGTGTCCGGCTGCGCCCCGTCTCCCCGGGCTCGGCACGGTGCGGGTTCGTTCATGCGGTGCGAGCTTGACGGCTGGGTGCGGTGCCACAGGCTCGCACGGAACCACCAACCCGGCGCCCGCTGCCCAACTCCGCACTGTGCGCCGCTGCCGCCCACCGAGCGCCGCCACCCACCCCGCGTGCGACCTCGCCACCCACCCCCCCCGCGGCGCAGGCTGCACTCCGAAAGCGGCCCGGGGTGCGTGGGCCGCTAGGGTTCCACCATGAGCATGCAGCCGACCGGTGGGGCGCCGGCGCCGAGCCCAGTACTCGTCTCGATCGGATCCGTGGGGGTGACGCAGGACCGCATCGTCACGCCGAGCGGGACCTGGCCGGCCGCGCAGGTGAACATCACCGCGCAGGACCAGTCGTCGTCGACGTCGCACATCCCGACGTGGGCGATCGTGATGACCGTCATCACGGTGTGGTTCTTCCTGCTCGGACTCCTGTTCCTGCTCGCGAAGGAGCGACGGACGCAGGGCAACGTCTCCGTGTCGATCTGGGCCGCGAACGGCCAGTCGCACACCGAGTTCGTGCAGGTCTTCTCCGAGGAACAGCGCGTCGACGTGTTCAACCGGGTCTCCTACGCGCAGAACATCATCGGTCAGGCGCGCTGGCGCGAGTCGGCTGCCGGCAACTGACCGGCCACCGGCGCACTGCCGACGGCCCGACGCCGGTGGGTCGTCAGGGCTAGAGCTCGACCTCGAACGGCTCGGTGCGCACGAGTTCGTGCACGCCGGAGATGACCTCGCTCGGACGGAACGGGTACCGGTCGATCTCGGCCTGGTCGCTGATCCCCGTCATCACGAGCACGGTGTGCAGCCCCGCCTCGATGCCGGCCTGCACGTCGGTGTCCATCCGGTCGCCGATCATGCCGGTGTTCTCGGAGTGCGCGCCGATCCGGTTCATCGCCGACCGGAACATCATCGGGTTCGGCTTGCCCACCACGTAGGGCTGCTTGCCGGTCGCCTTCTCGATCATGGCCGCGATGGCGCCGGTGGCCGGCAGGACGCCCTCGGCGCTCGGGCCGGTGGCGTCGGGGTTCGTCACGATGAACCGTGCGCCGTCGCGGATGAGCCGCACGGCCTTCGTGATCGCCTCGAACGAGTAGTTGCGGGTCTCGCCGACGACGACGTAGTCGGGCGCGGTCTCGGTCATGATGAACCCGGCCTCGTGCAGGGCGGTCGTCATGCCGGCCTCGCCGATCACGAACGCGGACCCGCCCGGCATCTGCGACTTGCAGAAGTCGGCCGTCGCGAGCGCACTCGTCCAGATCCGCTCTTCGGGCACGTGCAGGCCGGAGCCCCGCAGCCGGGCGCTCAGGTCGCGCGGCGTGAAGATCGAGTTGTTCGTCAGCACGAGGAACTCGGTGCCGTCGTCGAGCCACTGCTGGATGAGCTCCGGCGCGCCGGGGAGCGCCTGGTTCTCGTGGACGAGCACGCCGTCCATGTCGGTCAGCCAGCACTCGACGTCGTCTCGGGTCGCCATGGGCCTCACCCTACTGCGCAGGGGTTCAGGTCCGGCTCGCGTCGGCTCGTGGCCGGCTCGGAAAGGGCCGGGAGGCCCGGGGCGGCTCTTGCGCGCTGCTGCCAGACCCGAGATGGTCGAGACACCGAACCGCGGTCGGGTTTGCCCTACGCTTTTCGGGACACGTACCGAATCAAGGAGGCCCCCTCGTGCTCGTCGAACCCGGAACCCCGTCCACCGCGCCCCGACCCACCCCGGTGTCGGAGACGGAGCTCGAGGTGACGCCGCGACGACGCCGAGGCCGCCCGAACGTGCTCTCCCGCGAGCAGGTGATCGACGCCGCCACCACCATCGCGAACGAGGACGGCCTCGACCGGCTGTCCTTCCGTGCGTTGGGCGTCCGGCTCGGCGTCGCCCCGATGACCGTGCACCGGACCATCGGCGGCCTGGACGACCTGCACGCCGAACTCGTCCGCCGCACGGTCGACGAGTTCACCGCCACCTTCGTCTGGCCCGACGAGTGGCACGCCGTCGTCCGCACCTTCGCCACGACGTTCCGCGACCTGATGCGCACCCACCCGCTCGTGCTCGAGTCGCACAGCCAGCGGGCCCCGCTCGCCTCGACCGAGTCGGACGCCGTCGTGGCGAAGGTCGTCGGTGCCCTGCAGGACGCCGGGCTGCCGCCGGCCGAGGCGATGTACGCCTTCTTCGTCGTGTACGACTTCGTGGTCGGGCACGCCGGGGTGCAGGTCGGACGCGGGGACTCCGAGGCCGGCCGACCCGAGCGGCACCGCCTGGTGGGCGAGATCCTCGGCGAGCACTCCTACGACGACCGGTTCGCGCTCGGCCTCGACATCCTGATCGCCGGCATCGAGGCGCGCATCGCCCGCACCGCCTGAGCCGGCGGCGCCCGACCCCGCGCCCGGCCGTACGCTGGTCGGGTGACCACTGCGCCCGAACCGTCGCACGAGCTGACGACCAACGGGGTGGGGCCGCACCCGGAACCCTGGCCCGACGACCCGAGGCTCGACCCGGAGCTGCTGGCCGCCGGGGACTCCCGGAACGTGCTCGACCGCTACCGGTACTGGTCGATGGACGCGATCGTCGCTGAACTCGACACCCGCCGGCACGCGTTCGACGTGGCGATCGAGAACTGGCAGCACGACCTGAACATCGGCTCGATCGTGCGGAGCGCCAACGCGTTCCTCGCCGGCACCGTGCACATCATCGGACGGCGGCGGTGGAACAAGCGCGGGGCGATGGTGACCGACCGCTACCAGCACGTCCGCTACCACCCCGACGTCGAGGCGTTCCTCGCCGCGATGGCCGATGAAGCGCGTCCCGTCGTCGCCATCGACAACACCCCGGGTGCCGAACGCATCGAGACCGCGACGATCCCGGAGCGCTGCGTGTTCCTGTTCGGGCAGGAGGGCCCCGGACTCACCGAGCAGGCGGTCGCCGGTGCCGACGCGCACCTCGAGATCACGCAGTTCGGGTCGACGCGGAGCATCAACGCCTCGGCCGCCGCGGCGATCGTCATGCACAGCTGGGTCGTCCAGCACGCGGAGTTGCCCGGCGCGACGTCGTGAGCAGAAACGGTCGGGTGCGGGCCCTGGACCCGACCATTCCTGCTCACGAAGCGGGCGTGACGGACGCGGGGCGGGCCTCCCGGCCGGGGGCAGGGGTGCCGCGTCAGCGCGCGGCGGTGGTGCGGCGCGCGACCAGGCGGGGTTCGACGAGCAGTTCCGTCGCGGCGATCCGCGGATCGGCGATGCGGGCGAGCAGACGCTCGCCGGCGCCGCGGCCGATCTCGACACTGCGGTCGTCGATGCTCGTCAGGCCGACGTACCGCATCGCGGCCACGGGGGTGTCGTCGTA
Organism: Curtobacterium sp. MEB011; assembly: GCF_030209655.1. Classification (NCBI taxonomy): domain Bacteria; kingdom Bacillati; phylum Actinomycetota; class Actinomycetes; order Micrococcales; family Microbacteriaceae; genus Curtobacterium; species Curtobacterium sp. MEB011. Next base: position 191,546 of record NZ_JARVRN010000001.1, read on the forward strand.
GCCGATGACGGAGACGTCCTCGGGGACGCGCAACCCGCGTTCAGCGAGTTCGGACAGGGCACCCAGGGCCATCACGTCGTTCGCGGCGAAGACCGCCGTGACGTCCGGGTGCTCGTCGAGGAGCATGCCGAGGGCACGCGAACCGGCCTCTTCGGTGGGCTCGCCGGGCAGCACCGTCGTGACGACGGACGCACGTGTCGCCGCTACCTGCTCGAACCCGGCCTGGCGTTCCGCCGAGGCCGCCGAACTCGCACCGACGAACCCGAGTCGGGTGTGCCCGAGGTCGAGCAGGTGGTGCGCCGCGATGCCGCCGCCGGCGTGGTCGTCGTTCGCCACCGTGTCGGCGCGGGGGATCGCGACGCGGCCGCCGGCGATCACGAGCGGCATCGAGGCGGGGATCGCCAGGTCGGTGGTCGGCTCGCCGGCGATCACGATGCCCTCGACGCGCATGGACAGGAAGCCCTCGACCGGTGAGGCGTCGAGCCCCGTGTTGAGGAAGCGGTCGGCGACCACGAGCCGGTGCCCCTGGTCCTGCAGGCTCTCGCGCAGGCCGGTGAGCAGGTCCACGAACCACTGGTTGCGGAAGTCGTCCAGCACCACACCGATGGTGCGGCTGCGGGTGCCGGCGAGGGACACTGCCGCGGTGGAGGGCCGGTAGTCGAGCTCCTGGATCGCCTTGAGCACCGCGGCCCGCCGCTGGTCGCTGACCCGGGGGGAGCGCTGCAGCACGAGGGAGACGAGGGACTTGGAGACCCCGGCGCGTGCGGCGACGTCGTAGATGGTCGCGGGCTTGCCGTCTCCCATGATGCGCTTCGACCTCCGTTGGCTCGTGCGTCGATCGTAGCGGTTGACGTGACATGGCCGGGCGGGCGGGGTGGGGCGTGCGGGTGGTCGAGTGAGCAGAAGACGACGGGTCCCGAACAGCCACTCGTCGTCTTCTGCTCACTCCCTTGGGTTCGCGAGTCCTCCACAGGGGAGGCGCGGTGCCGCTTCTGCACGGAACTCCGGTTCGGTGAGCGGGGCGTCGGCGCGGGGCGCGAGCGTGTCGGCATGCGACCACGACCACTCCCTCCGGCGCTGCGAGGCCGGGCCTTCGACATCGGCGCGGCTGATCGAGCCGGAGTTCCCCGACAACGACTCCAGCGGAAGGACCTGACATGCCCGACGCGATCGATCCGATGGCCCCGGGACCGACCACCCGATCCGATCCGCCGCATCCAGGCACTGCGGCCGGTCCTGTTGCCCGGACAGTTCGTCAGCCACACCTCGGCGGCGGTGTTGTGGGGTCTGCCGGTGCCGTGCGGTCCTGACACACCGGTGCACATCACCAGCGTGCACCCGCAGGCGCAGCCCCGGCGCGTCGGTGTGGTCGGGCACCGCGTGGCGGCTGACCGGGTGAGCACCCGGCAACGCTGGGGTGTTCCGTCCAGCAGCCCCGCGACGCTGTGGGTGGAGTGCGGTGACCTGCTCGGACTCGATGAGCTCGTCGTCCTGGGTGACGCCATCGTCACGTCGCGGGCCTGCGCGACCGCGCTGGAGGACCTCGCCGCCGCGCTCGCCGGGGCGGGGAATCGTCGTGGCGTGCGGAAGCTGCGCGTTGCACTCGAGCTCGTGCGGGTGGGCGCCGGGTCGCCGCAGGAGACCCGAGCGAGGCTGGCGATCGTCCGCGCGGGGCTGCCCGAGCCCGAACTGCAGGTCAACGTGCTCGACGAAGCCGGTCGGTTCGTCGGCCGTGTCGACATGGCCTACCCGGAGCAGCGCATCGTCATCGAGTACGAGGGCGACCACCACCGGACCGACGCCGAGCAGTGGGGCCGTGACCTCCGCCGCTACCGTGAGATGGAGCGACTCGGCTGGGTGGTGGTCCGGTGGACCAAGTCCGACCTGACGCTGCACCGCTCAGCCGCAGTGGCGCACCTGAAGACGCTCCTTGCACGCGGAGGTCGCGTCGAGTGAGCAGAAGACGACGGGTCGCCATTGCACACCCGTCGTCTTCTGCTCACTCGATGTCGCGGCGCCGCCGCCCCGCGCCCGCTACCCGATCAGGCTCGGGCGCAGGTCGCGCAGCGTGCGGGAGCGGGTCTGCCGCGCCGTGACCACGAAGGACACCAGGAGCGCCCCGAGCAGCCAGCAGAGCAGCACGCCCGCGTCCGACCACGCGGCGCCGAGGTTGCCGCCGTACATCGTCTGCCGGATCGCGTCGACCGAGTACGTCATCGGCAGCGCGAAGTGCAGCGCCGCCAACGGCCCAGGCAGCGTCTGCCACGGGAACGTCCCACCGGCGGTGACGAGCTGCACGAGCATGAGCACCAGGCCGAGGAACTGCCCCACCGAGCCGAGCAGCACGTTGAGGGCCATGATGATCGCCGCGAAGGTCGCCGAGGCCAGCACCATGATCCCGATCGTGCCACCGACGTGCACCACGTTCAGGTCGAGGGCGAAGCGCACGATGAAGAACAGCGCCACCATCTGCACCAGGCCGAGGAGCGCCGGGGTCAGCCAGCCGCCGAACACCACCGCGAGGGGCTTCCGCACCGCCGTGATCGCACGCTTCGAGATCGGCTTGAGGATGAGGAACAGCGCGTACATGCCGATCCAGGCCGCGAGCGAGATGAAGAACGGCGCGAGGCCGGCACCGTAGTTCGACGCGGCGGCGACGTTGTCGTCCCCGACCTTGACCGGGTCGGAGATGACCGAGGCCTGCGACGCACGCTCCGAGGCGTTCGACGCCGGGATCTTCGTGCGGCCCTGGTCGAGCGACGACGCGAGCTTCGACGAGCCGGTCGTGAGCTTGTCCAACCCTGACGCGAGCGACGAGGCGCCCTGGTCGGCGGTCTTCGCACCGGTCGCGAGCTGCGATGCACCGGACGACAGGGTCGGAGCGGCCGAGGCCAGCTTCGACGTGCCGTCGGCCACCTGGGCGGCCCCCGATGCGAGCGTGGACGCCCCCGTCGCCGCCGAGGAGATGCCGGACGCGAGCGTCGGCGCCGCGGAGGCGAGCGACGACGTACCGGCTGCGACCTGTGCGGAGCCGTCTCGGAGCTTGTCCACCGAGGACTTCGTGCTCTCGTAGGTCTTCTTCGCCGAAGCGCCGGCGCTGTTGACCCGGGTGACGGCGTCGGTGACGGACGACTCCAGGGCGGTCTGCTGGTCCTTCGTGAGCTCGACGCCCTCGGGCAGGTTGTCGGTGATGCCTGCGATCACCGTCCTGGCGTCCAGCGGCTGGAGCGACTCGACGTCGGGGCTGTAGGAGTCGACCGTGTCGGCGAGCTTCTTGTTGCCGGCCGCGACCCGCTGCGCCCCACTGTCCAACTGCTGCGTCTGCGACGGCAGCGCCGCCGTCTGCTGCTGCGCGCTGGCCAGCCCGGACGCCAGGGTCGACGCCCCCGACGCCACCTGCTGCGCCCCGCTGTCCAACTGCTGGGTCTGGGACGGCAACGACGCCGTGCCGGAGGCGAGCTCCGCCGCACCGGACGACAGCTTGCCGGTGCCGTCCGCGAGCGTGTGGGCACCCCGGTCCGCCTTCTTGGCCCCGGAAGCGAGCTCATCGGCACCGTCGACGGCATCGCCGAGGCTGTCGCGGACGTCGGCGAGCCCGACGAGCAGGGTCTTCGCGGCCTGCTTGCCGACGCGCTCGGCGACGGCGGTGCGCATGGTCTTGCCCGCCTGCTCGGCGATGGTCGAGGCCAGGTACGAGTTCGTGTCGGCCGTCGTCATGACGAGCTTCGCCTGGGTCGGGTCGTCGGACTGCGCGGACACCAGGTGCTCGGAGAAGTCGTGCGGGATGGTGACGACGAAGTCGTAGGTGCCGTTCCGGACACCGGAGCGGGCGTCGGCGGCGCTCGTCTTCGTCCACTTGAAGTCAGCGCCGTCGATGGCCTCCTTCGTGACGTCCTTGCCGTAGTCGACCTGGTCGCCGTCCAGCGTTGCGCCGGCGTCGAGGTCCACGATCGCGGCGGGGATCTGGTCGAGCTTCGCGTACGGGTCGCGGTTCGCCCACAGGTAGGCGCCGCCGTAGAGCAGCGGCACGATCATCAGCGCGATGAACGCCAGGCGTGCGAGCGGGGTCGCGGTGAGCCGCGCGAGTTCTGCGCGGACGAGCGAGGTGGTGGTCACTTCTGTGCCTCCGTCGGGACGGTTGCGGATGCTGTGGTGACGGAAGGAGCGGCCGGGAGGCCCGGCTCGGTTCCGTCGGTTCGGGCCACGTCCTCGGGGTCCTCGGTCTGGGGCTGTTCGAGCGTCTCTGCGACGCCGGGCGCCGCGACGTCGTCGTGCGTCGCGACGTCGTCGTGCGTCTCGATCGTGTCGAGCAGGTGCTCGACGGTCGCGGCGGCGGCCTTCGAGGTCACCAGCACCACGGTCACGCCCCGTCGGGCGACGTCGCGGACCACCTGGAACCAGTCCTCGACGGCGCCGCCGTGCCGCTCGGGCGAGGTGATCACGATGCCGGTGACACCGTCGCGGAGCAGCGCGAGCTCGACGAGCAGCCGGATGCGCACGGCCGTCGGGACCCGCTGCACGGCGGTGTCGACGTAGTCCCGCAGCCCGAGCTCGTCGAGCACCGTGTCGACGTGCTCGCGGTTCGGGCGCTGCCCGGCGAACGCGAGTTCCTCGCGCACGATCTGCTTGAGGGTCAGGACGGGGAAGGGTTCGGCGATCCCGGGGGTGTCGACCAGCGCGAACGCGCGGCGGACGGCTGCCGGGTCCTCGTGCCCGTCGAGCAGCAGGCGGCCGGTGTCGGGCTGCATGCGGCCACCGGCGACGAGGGACGCGAGCACGGGTGCCTGCTCGGTCTCGACGGCGAGGACCCCCGGGCGTCCGGGCGCGGCGACGGCGGAGACGACGGGCAGGGGTGCGCCGGGCTCCTCGCCGATGCCGACGTGGTCGAGTTCGAGGGTCATGCGTGGTCCTTCGGGGCGGGAGCGGGAGCGGGAGCTGCGGGTTCGGAGAGCAGTGCGGTGCGCCAGTCGATGCCGGCCGTGCCCAGCGCCGACACCACCACCATCCGCCGTCCGTCCTCGTCGCTCGTGCCGGAGCGGGTGGCTTCGTCGAGGACGGCGATGCACGCGCCCTCGACCAGGCGGCCGAGGGTCTCGGGGTCGACGTCGTCCCGCATCGCGCCGTCGGCGATGCCGAGCGCGCACGCCTGACGCACCTGTGAGCGCAACGGGGCGAAGACCTCGGCGACGGGTTCGGCGAAGGGGCTGCGCACGGCGATCCGGGCCATCGAGCGGACGTGCGAGACCTCGGTCCAGAGCGTCACCGCGATGGCTGCCAGGCGTGCGGCCGGCGGGAGCCCCTGCAGGTCCGAGGCGGTGGGCATGGCGGCGGCGATCCGGGCGGCGCCGGCGGTCACGACCTCGCGCACCAGGTCGTCGCGCGAGGGGAAGTGCCCGTACACCGCGCGACGCGAGAGGCCGGCCGCGGCGGCGATCGTCTCGATGGAGGCGTCCGGGTCCTGCTGCAGGCAGGTCCGCGCCGCGTCGAGGAGTGCTGCCCGGTTCTCCGTGGCGTCGCGGCGGGGCGCGCGGGAGGGGTGCTCGGTGGTGGTCACGCACCCCATCGTAATAACGTGCACACGTGTGTGCAACTTAACAGGTTCCGTCCCCTGGACGAGGGGTGTCCCCCAAAGTGCGGACTGTCTTCCCTGAGAACGAACGCATAGCTTCACAGGAATCTCATGCGAACCACGGACTGAGCCTGGAGTGCCCTCTTTGAACCGTGCAACACCGAACACCGACCCGAAACCCACCCCCCATCGCTTCACCCGCGTCCTGACCGCCGGCATCGCCGTCGCGGCCCTCGCATGCGGCGGTCTCGCAGTCGGGGGCGCGGCCTCCGCTGCTCCGGCCGGGATCCCGGTGGCCGACCTCAAGCTCTCCGCGCCGCTCCGCGACGCCAAGCCGACGAAGACCGTCGCGGCGTTCGTGCGCACGACCGGCCAGGGCGCCCTCGAGGTGGACGCCAAGGCCAAGGGCGGCGACCTGACCCAGTCGCGCAGGCAGTCCTCCGCCGCCGCGGACCGCGTCGAGGCGATCCAGTCCACCGTCGCCGCGGTGCGGTCGGCCGTCAAGCGCGCCGATGCCGACGCGACCGAGCTCTACTCGACCGAGTACACCGTGCCCGGCGTCGCGGTCGTCGCCGACGTCGACGCGTTCCGGAAGATCGCCGAGCGCTCCGACGTCGAGAGCATCATCCCGCTCACGCCGAAGAAGATCGTCGAGCCGACGGTCAACGAGAACGCCGACGCCGCTCCCTCGGGCGTCGACCCGAGCCTGGTGCGCCCCGGTGCCGACGGAGTCTCGCCGAAGAACGCCGCGAGCGACGTCTACACGCGCTCGCTCAACGCCTGGCAGCAGACCGGCCACACCGGCAAGGGCGTCAACGTCGCCGTCCTCGACACCGGTCTCGACTACACGCAGGCCGACTTCGGCGGCCCCGGCACCACCGAGGCGTACCAGCAGGCCCTGGCGAACGCGAGCAGCGGCGCCCCGGACCCGAGCCTGTACGACGCGTCGAAGTTCCTGGGCGGGTACGACTTCGCCGGTGCGACGTACAACGCCAACCCCGAGGACCCGAACACCTACGACCCGGTGCCGGCTCCCGACGACAACCCGATCGACGGCAAGGGCGGCGACCACGGCACGCACGTGTCCGGCTCGATCGCGGGCTACGGCCTGACCGCCGACAAGCAGCAGTTCGACGGCGACTACACCAAGCTCACCACGCAGCAGGTGCAGGACATGTGGATCGGTCCGGGCACCGCGCCCGAGGCCGGCCTGTACGCCCTGAAGGTCTTCGGTGACAACGGCGGTTCGACCGACGTCACCGGTGCCGCGCTCGACTGGGTGGGCAAGGCGCTCACCGAGGGCAAGGACATCAACGTCCTGAACCTGTCGCTCGGCTCCGACTACGGTGCACCGGACGACCCCGACAACGCCAAGATCGACGCACTGACCGCGCGGGGCGTGCTCCCCGTGATCGCCTCGGGCAACGCCGACGACTTCACCGACATCGGTGGTTCGCCGGGCAACGCCGAGGGTGCGCTCACCGTCGCCGCGAGCGCCACCGGCCAGTCGCTCTACGACGGCGTGCAGGTCACCGCACCGGCCGACGTCGCGAAGACCTACCGGTCGCAGTACTCGTCCAACTTCAAGGGCACCCTGCCGGTCGAGGGCGACGTCGTCGTCCCGACCGCGAACATCGACGGCTGTGCCGCGTTCAGCGCCGCCGACGCCGCGAAGATCAAGGGCAAGGTCGTCTGGCTGAAGTGGACGGACGCCGCGCTCGAGTGCGGTTCCGCCGTGCGCTTCGACAACGTCGAGGCCGCCGGCGGTGTCGGTGTCCTGCTGGCGGGCACGCTCGACACGTTCGAATCCGGCATCGGTGGCAACGCGACCATCCCGGGTGCCGAGCTGACCGCGAAGAGCGTGGCGAGCCTCCAGGCCACCGCGAAGGCGGGGACCCTGCACGTGCGCTTCGCGGACGAGCTGAAGGGCTTCGAGGTCGCCATCGAGGCGGACGCCGTGAACACGCTCGCGTCGTTCACCAGCCGTGGTGTGCACGGGTCGTTCGACGACATCGTCAAGCCGGACATCGCCGGCCCCGGGGTCAACGTGATCTCGGCGGCGAACGGCACCGGTGACGGCCGCATGTCGATGAGCGGCACCTCGATGGCCACGCCGGACGTCGCGGGCATCGCGGCGCTGACGTTCCAGTCGCACCCGACCTGGTCTGCCCCGCAGGTCAAGGCGGCGCTGATGAACACGGCGACGCACGACGTGAAGGACGGCAACCGTTCGGCCACCCTGCTCCGCCAGGGCACCGGTCGCGTGGACGCGCTGCAGGCGGTCACCGCCGGCACCACGGTCCGCAGCGCCGAGAACGACCAGCTCGTCACCGCGTCGTTCGGTGTCGTCGAGGTCGCGAGCGGGACGAGCGAGACCCGCACCCTGCAGGTCGACAACACCGACAGCACGGCGCACACGTACGACGTGTCGTACCAGCCGCAGGTGTCGCAGCCGGGTGTGACCTTCGCGCTCAGCTCGAAGCAGGTGACGGTGCCCGCCAACGGCTCCGCTTCGGTCACGCTGACGTTCTCGGTCGCCGACCCGACGAAGCTCCGTCGTGTCATCGACCCGACGCAGGACGCCGTCCAGAAGGGTTACCAGCGCGAGTTCGTGACCGCTGCCTCGGGCATCGTGGCCTTCGCGCCGACCGACAGCACGCTCAACCCGATGCGCCTCGGTGTCTACGTGGCACCGAAACCCGTCAGTGCGGTGCGTGCGCGGACCACGGTCCCCTTCACGGGGCCGGGCAAGTCGGCCGAGCTCACGCTCAAGGGCCGCACGCTCGACCAGGGCGGCCTGACGACCGGCTACCACGCGGCCGTCGCCCCGTTCGTGCTCGGTGGCACCGACCCGGCCGAGACGTTCCCCGAGGGTTCGGCGGAGCAGTCGCTGCTGGCGGCCGACGTCCGTTCCTACGGTGCGTCGTACGACAAGGCGTCGGGCACCATCGCGTTCGGTGTGCAGACCGCCGGTCCGGATGCCGACCCCGGTGCCGTGACCAACGTCGAGGTCCTCATCGACACGAACCGTGACGGTGAGCCCGACTACCTGGTGTACGACGCGAAGTCGGCCACCATCGACGCCACGCTCGCGACGACGATGAACCTGGCAACGGGCAAGACGGTCGACGCACAGCCGCTCAACGGCGGAGCGGCCGGCCAGGACGTCAACACCTTCGACAGCTCCGTCAAGGTGCTGACCGTCGGTGCCTCGGCGATCGGCGCGTCGACGAAGTTCGACTACACCGTGCTGACCGAGTCGGCCTACGCCCCGGGTGCCGCCACCAGTGGTTCGTCGGTGGTGGACGAGACCAAGCCGGTCACGTTCGACCCGACCAAGCCGAAGCTGTCGTTCTCGCAGGACGGCGCCACCGGCGTGCTGTTCGCCGACGCCGACTCGCTGACGGTCACCCGCGCCTCGGGTGTCACCAAGGCGACGGTGCTGCTGCTCCACCTCGACAACGCGGCGGGCAAGCAGGCCGACACGTCGACCATCAACGTGGTCCCGCCGAAGCTCGCGCTGGCGAAGGGGAGCAAGGTCACGGTGAGCGGGACGGCGAAGGTCGGCTCGACCCTCACCGCGAAGCACGGCACCTGGAGCACGACGAAGGCGACGTACAAGTACCAGTGGCTGCGTGACGGCAAGGTCGTGAAGTCGGCCACGGGGTCGAAGGTCACGCTCGGCTCGTCCGACCTCGGGCACCGCATCAGCGTGCGGGTGACCGCCCATGCCTCCGGGTACGAGGACGGTACGGCGAAGTCCGGCGCGACCGCGAAGGTCACGCGCCGCTAGGACGGAGCCGGGGCGCGGTTCGCGCGCCACACGGTGAGCAGGAGATGTCGGGTCCCTCGTGGGGACCGGGCATCTCCTGCTCCTTCGTCGCCCGGAACGCGTGTTCGGGACAGGTAGTTAGACAAACTAGTGAACCGGTGCCAGTGTGGCTCCCATGCAGAGCACGCTGAACCAGCTCCGGTCCAACCCGGTCGAGTGGCGCCGTCGTGGACTCACTCCGCCGGACGTCATCCAGGCCATGATCGAGCAGCGTCTGGCCGAGCCGGGGCACTCCCAGCTCGTCGGGGACCCGTCGTACCAGGACTTCTTCCGGAGCTGATCCGGACACCGTCGGACGGTCCGGGACGCACCGGACGACGGAGGGGAGGCGCGGTGCCAGCTGGCACCGCGCCTCCCGTCCGTCCGTCTGGTCGCGTCCGGAGCCTCGCGCAGCGCGCCGTCCACAGGGGCGTCACGCCGGGTGGCGCGCAGGTGACCAGCCGATAGACTCGGGTGGACCACCGGCCCGGACGGCCGTGTGCGGTCCTCCGCCAACGTGAGGAGAACCAGATGCCCGCAGCAGTCATCATCGGCGCCCAGTGGGGCGACGAGGGCAAGGGGAAGGCCACCGACCTCCTCGGCTCCCGCATCGACTACGTCGTGAAGTTCAACGGCGGCAACAACGCCGGCCACACCGTCGTCGTCGGCGGCGAGAAGTACGCCCTGCACCTGCTGCCCTCCGGCATCCTGACGCCCGGCGTGACCCCGATCATCGGCAACGGCGTCGTCGTCGACCTCGAGGTGCTGTTCCAGGAACTCGACGCCCTGCGTGCCCGCGGCGTCGACGTCTCGAAGCTCCTCGTGTCGGCCAACGCCCACGTCATCACGCACTACCACCGCACCGTCGACAAGGTGACCGAGCGGTTCCTGGGCAAGCGCCAGATCGGCACCACCGGTCGCGGTATCGGCCCGACCTACGCCGACAAGATCAACCGCGTCGGGATCCGGATCCAGGACATCTTCGACGAGAACATCCTGCGCCAGAAGGTCGAGGCCGCGCTCGACCAGAAGAACCACCTGCTGGTCAAGGTCTTCAACCGCCGCGCGATCGACCCGGAAGAAGTCGTCGAGTCGCTGCTCTCGTTCGCCGAGCGCCTGCGCCCGATGGTCGCCGACACCGCCCTCGAGATCCACCGTGCGCTCGAGCGCGGCGAGACCGTCCTGTTCGAAGCCGGCCAGGCCACCATGCTCGACGTCGACCACGGCACCTACCCGTTCGTCACCTCGTCGTCCGCGACCGCCGGTGGCGCCGCGACCGGTTCGGGCATCGGCCCGGGCAAGCTCGAGCGGATCATCGGCATCGTCAAGGCGTACACGACCCGCGTCGGCGCCGGTCCGTTCCCGACCGAGCTGTTCGACGAGTCGGGCGAGTTCCTGCGCGCCAACGGCTTCGAGTTCGGCACCACCACCGGCCGCCCGCGCCGCTGTGGCTGGTACGACGCCCCGATCGCCCGCTACACGGCACGCATCAACGGTGTGACCGACTTCGTGCTCACCAAGCTCGACGTCCTGACCGGGCTCGAGACGATCCCGGTGTGCGTCGCGTACGAGGTCGACGGCGTCCGCGTCGACGAGGTCCCGGTCAACCAGTCCGACTTCCACCACGCGAAGCCGGTGTACCAGGAGTTCCCCGGCTGGACCGAGGACATCACCGGAGCCCGCACCTTCGACGACCTGCCGAAGAACGCGCAGGACTACGTCCTGGCGATCGAGGCGATGTCCGGCGCACGGATCTCCGCGATCGGTGTCGGCCCCGGCCGTGACGCCATCGTCGTGCGGCACGACCTGCTCGGCGACGACGAGCGTGCCGACCAGCGCGCCGGCGAGCGCACCGACGCAGCGTGACGATGCGGATCCTGTTCGTCTGCAGCGGCAACATCTGCCGGTCGCCGCTCGGCGCGCAGGTCCTGACGGCACGACTCGGCCCGGACGCCCCCGCGTTCGTGGTCGAGTCGGCCGGCACCATCGCCGACGACGGCGCCGCGATGGACGCCGCCGCGGCCGAGCAGTCCGTCCGGCTCGGGGGCGCCCCCTCGGCGCACCGGTCGCGGTACCTGACGGCCGAGATCGTCGCGAGCGCTGACCTGGTGCTGACCGCGGAGCGATCGCACCGTGCAGCCGCCGTCTCCCTGGCGCCCCGGGCCTCCAAGCGGACCTTCACGATCAAGCAGTTCGCGCGGGTGCTCGCCGGCCTCGAGCCCGGTGACCTGGCCGACGTGACGACCCCGCAGGAACTCGTGGAGCGCGTCGCCCGGCTGCGGGGCACGGTCCCGCCGCCCGCCGACCCGGCCGACGACGACGTGGACGACCCCTACCGTCGCTCGACGGCGACGCATCAGCGCGTGGCCGACGAGGTCGACGTGGCCCTGACGGGCATCGCGGACGCATTGCGCGCCGTGGTCTGACCCCCTGACGGACAGGAGGCCCGGTGTCAGTTGACACCGGGCCTCCCGTTTGTCCCGACTGCTCGTGTCCTGCGAGTGATAACGATTATCAGTTGCATGTAAGGTCGCTGTGGCAGCGCGCAGCGCTGCGTCCCCGCCTCTCAGCAGACCAGGAACCCATGCGTCCACGCTTCCTCATCGGTGCGCTCGCGCTCGCCGTGATCATCCCCGGCACGCTCCTCGTGCGCCCCGCACCGCCCTCGCCCGACCGACCGCTCGCGGACTCCGTCCCCGCCTGGACCGCACACGCCGAGCGCGGCGACCCGGTGACCGCCGACGAGTTGTCCCTCACCGTCCTCCTCGACCCCGTGCACCTCGACCGCGCCCCGGCCGTGGCGACCTGGTTGCGCGGTGCCGGGCTCCACGTCGGCCCCGTCGAGCGCTCGATCGCATCCCTGCCCGTTCGCGGGACGGCCGCGCGCATCGCGGACGCCTTCCACACCTCCTTCGCGCGGTGGGACGTCGCCGGACAGAGCGCCGTGGCACCGGTCCGCGCCCTCGCCGTGCCACGCGGGCTGACCGCCGTCGTCGGCGTGTCCGGAGCCGTTGACTCTGACGCCGTCCGACCGACCGAGACGACCACTGCAGCAGCGGCGGCACCCACCCCGGCACCGGGTGAGACCGTCCCGCGACCGCCGGTCCTGGCCGACGACGGACAGTGCGCCGCATGGTGGGGCGAGCGCCTCACGACGGACTGGCCCGCATCGGTGCCGGTCACGCACCGATCGAACGCGCTGTGCGGGTACCAGCCGGCCCAGTTGCGCGAGGTCCACGACGTGCCGGCCGGGTACACCGGACGCGGCGCGACCATAGCGATCGTCGCCGCCTACGACGACCCCGACGTCGAAGCGAACACGGACACCTACTTCCGGGCGGCGGGCGCCCAGCCGTTCCGCTCGGGGCAGTACCAGCACCACGCTCCGGCGTCGCCGGACACCTCCCGCTGCGGCGGGCCGCAGAGCTGGACAGAGGAGCAGCACCTCGACGTGCAGGCGGTGCACGCGATGGCCCCCGACGCCGACATCGAGTACTGGGGTGCCGACGACTGCAGCACCACCTCGTTGTTCTCGCGGATCCTCGACGTCGTCGAACACGGCAGTGCGGACGTCATCAGCCTGTCGTTCGGGTCCACCGAGGACCTGGACACCGCGGACGACCGGACGCTGCTGAACCGGGTGCTCGTCGAGGCGGGGGCCCGGGGCATCTCGGTGTTCGCGTCCTCTGGCAACGACGGCGACAACAGCGCCGTCGGTGACCACGACTCCGGCCCCGACGTGTCGTCGCCGGCGTCCAGCCCGTACGTGACCGCGGTCGGAGCGACCAGCACCGGGCTCGCCCGTGACGGTTCCGTCGCGGTCGAGGCTGGTTGGGAGACCGAGACCCGCTTCGCGCGCAACGGTGCCCTCATCCCGCCGGGCTTCGCGTACGGCGCCGGCGGCGGCCAGTCCGACGTCTACGGCCGACCGACGTGGCAGCGCCAGCTGCTCGACGAACCGGGGACCGGGCGACTCGTCCCCGACGTCGCGTCGATCGGCGACCCCAACACCGGCTTCGTCGTGTACGGGCCACACAAGGGCGTGACCGGCTACGTCACGCACGGCGGCACGAGTCTGGCGACCCCGATGGTCGCCTCGATGGTCGCCATGGCCAAGGCCGCCACGGGGGTCCGGATCGGGCTCGTCACGCCGATGCTCTACGAGATGCTCGGGACCGACGCCGTCCGCGACGTCCGCCCCGCTTCCGCTGCCACCTGGTCGCCGCGCGGGCCCGATGCCGGAGCGCTGTGGCCCGAGACCCTGTTCCTCTGGGACACCGGTCGGCAGGGACTCCGGTCCGCACCCGGCTGGGACGACGTGACCGGGGTCGGCGTCCCCGCCGGCCGCGCCTTCTTCACCGCGTTCGCCGAGGAGGCCCGCCGATGACCGATCGTCCACGCACCAGTTCCGTCATCGCGCTCGCGGCCTCGGCACTGCTCGGCATCGGCCTCGTGGCGCCCATGCTCGCGCTGCCGGCCAGCGCGGACACCGCGGCCGACGGCGCCACCCTCGCCGCCGCGTCGGGCGTCGAACTGACCGACATCGACGGTGGCACGCTCACCGCACCGACCCCGGCCGTGCGCTGGGACTCGGGCGACCCGACGGTGGCCCGGGTCGACACGACGCAGGACGTCCTGAAGCTCAACACCACCCGCACGAGCGGTCTGCGCTCGGAGGCCGGCCCGGACGGGGCGACCTCGACGATCGCGAGCGGGGAGTTCACCCTGCGCGATCGTCCCCCCGTCGTGTTCACCGGACTCCGCGTCGCGTGCACTCCCGGCGACACCCCCGCGGTGTCGTTCGACCGCCTGACCATCGACGGCGACGACGTCACCACCGAGGCCACCGCGACGCCCGGGTGGAGCCGCGACCTGCCGGAGTCCCGTTACGGCGCCACCAAGGTCGTCGTCGGTAGCACCACGACGGCCGCCGACGGCACCACGACGACGGTCGCGCTCCGCATCGACGCCGAAGCCGGTGCCTCCGAGATCTGGCGCGTCCGTGCCGGATCGGTCTCCTGCGCGGCGGGTGACCGCTGGCCGGCACCCACCCCGACGCCGACGCCGACGCCGACCCCGACCCCGGCTCCGACGCCTGATCCCGCGCCGCAGCCGACCCCGGCCCACGGCGACGCCCTGGCCACCCGGAGCGTCAGCGGTGTGCAGGTGACTGCCCCGGACGGAACCGTGCTCATCGACGGGCAGCCCACGGTGACCGGCGTCGCGAAGCGCACCGCCGACCGGGTCGACGCTGCCGACGGTTCCCCGTCGACCGCACGTGGGGTCACCGTCTCGACTGCGGCGGACGGTACTTCGGACGTGCACCTCGACTCGTTCGAGCAGATCCCCGACCGGGCCTCGGACCCGGTCGCGGAGTACCGCTGGCCAGCGCTGCGCGTGTACGGCCTCGACGCCCACCTCACGCCGGAGGGGACGATGACCGTGGACTTCGCGAACGAGTCGAACGCGGTGTTCGTCAACGGGGTGTGGATCAACACCGCCACCGACCTGTACACCGGCGTCGACGCTGACGGCAAGGAGCGGGTCAGCGTGGCCTTCGGGGAGCGCACGGTGCACGCGGACGGCAGCACGACCCTGACCGCGCTGCACTACCGCGACCTGACGGGGGCGCACCCCGACGTGCGGCTCGGCGCCGTCACGATCCCGGCGAGGGCGAGCAGCCCGACGGACGCTCGGGTCACCGCCGCCTTCGGGGTGGGCGTCCGGGGGACGGACGGTACGGCGCTGGTCGCCCCGCAGCCGCGGATCACCAGTGCCGGGGAACACCGTTCCGCCGCCCGCATCGACGCGACCGCCGGCTACCCCGCCCGGGCAACCGACGTCACGGCGGCGATCGGGGACGACGGCGACACCGCGACCATTTCGGTCGGGCACTTCGAGCAGATCCCGGACGAGGCCACCGACCCCGTCGCCGCCTACCGCTGGCCGGCACTCCGCGTGAACGGGTTGCACGCCGAGGTGACGGCGGCCGGCACGATGACGGTCTCCTTCGACGACGAGTCGAACGCCGTGTTCGTCAACGGGGTGTGGATCAACACCGCCACCGACCTGTACACGGGGCTCGCCCCGGACGGGACCGAACGGGTCCGCGTCCACATCGGCGAACGGACCGAGAACCCGGACGGGACCGTCACGCTCACGGCGCTCCGCTACGAGGACCTGACCGGGACGCACCCCGACGTGCTGCTCGGCCAGGTGACGTTGGCGGCGGCGCAGCCCGCCCCGGACCCGACCCCGGGAGGGGGCGGCACCACGCCGACACCGGAGCCGCACGACCCGGCCATCGCACGCTGGCACGCCTTCGCGCTCCGGGCATCCGGACCGAGCGACGTCCCGGCGCAACCCGTCGCTGCGCCCGCCGCCGACGGCACCACCGTGACCGAGCGGGCGGACGAGGCCGGGGACGGCGCCACCGGACAGCTGCGTGTCGACGGGGTCACGGTGCGGTCGGCGAGTGACCGCGGCGAGGTCCGACTCGAACGGGTCGTCCTCTACCCGGGCACGAGCATCGCCGGCGAGCTCCGTGACGTCCGTGTCCGGGTGACCCACGGCGGTGCCACCGTGACGACCGCGGGTGGGCAGATCGCGGGCACCACCATCCCGGCGGGCACGATCCGGGCGAACACCCGGATCGCCCTGCCCGGCGGGCTGGGGAAGGTCGTGCTCAACGAGCAGCGGACCCGCGGGCGGGACCGGACCGTCACCGCGCTGCACCTGAGCGACCCCGCCGGGTTGGCAGCCGACGTGTCGGCAGCGGTGGTCACCACGGCAAAGGTCGATCCGCCCGCGAACGGCGGGAATGGCGGGCAGGGCGGCGGCAGCGCAGCCGGAGGCCCGGGCAACGAAGCGGCTCCCGGTGCCCTGACGCCGGACGGCACGAGCCCGGCCGGTACGAGCGGTACGAACGGCATCGGGACGGGCAGCGGAGACCTCGCGTTCACCGGTGCCTCGCTCCTGCCGGGCCTCATCGCGGCGGTGCTCCTGTTCGGTGCGGGTACCGCGATGGTGGCGCTGCGGCGTCGACGGCGCGTGCGCTGACCGCAGGCCCGCGGGATCGCGGGACGTCAGGCCCGGTGCCGGTCGGCACCGGGCCTGACGTCCGCCGCGTGGGGGAGGCCCGCGCGACCGCCACGTGCGAGGATGACTCATGCCCGTCGTCGAGTCCCGCTGCGTCGTCCCGGTCGAGCCCGACGTGGCCTTCGCCGTCTCGCAGACACAGGGGGCGATCCGGAAGCGTTGGGACCCCTTCATCCGCCGCCAGCACCTGATGGACGGGGCCACCGTGCCGGCGAAGGGCGTCCGGACGTACACGGTGCAGCGGTTCGGGCTGGCGATGGAGAGCGAGTACGTCTCGTACCACCCGCCGTCGAACGTGGGGATGAAGATGACGAAGGGCTCGTGGTTCTTCGAGCGCATGGGCGGGGGCTGGCGCTTCACGGCGGCCGAGGGGCAGCCCGGACACACGCTCGCGGTCTGGCGCTACAACTTCACGTGCCGGCCGAAGTGGCTCGCGCCGATCGCCGAGCGAATCGGCGTGCTGGTGCTGCAGCGGGACATCGACCGGCGCATCCTGGGGTTCGCCCGCGGCTGCGAGGACCCCGTCGTCCTGGCCCACGTGGCCGCACAGCGCGCTGCCTGACCGGACCTGCGAGACGTCGGGGTCCTGCGGGCCGAGTCGGTTCGGAAGACGCCGTCGTCGTGCGCAGACGCCGCCGAGTGCTCGACACGCCTCCGGATTCGGCGGCGTTTCGAGCGCAAGGCGGCGTCGAGCGATGACGACGGCGTGTTCAGGAGTGCCGAACCGAGCGAAAGGCACTTGCATCCTTCGATGGAACTCCCGCAGGTGCGTCCCGAAGCCGGTCGTCCCCGGGCGTGATGATTCCTAGCGTCGTCTGCATGACGAACACCACCCAAGTCCGGCCTCCCGCCGGCACCGCATCCCGCGACCGAGGGGGTGTCCGCGGCCTCATCGCCCGGCACCCGCTCGTGTCCTTCTTCACCATGGCACTCGGCCTGAGCTGGCTCGCGTGGGTGCCGTACATCCTGTCCCCGCACGGCATGGGGGTGTGGGACGTCCACTTCCCCGAGGTCCTGGGCAGCGGTCAGTTCACGGGCGTCCTGCCCGGTGCGCTCCTCGGCCCGTTGGGCAGCGCGTTCATCGTCACGGCGGTCGCCGACGGTCGCGCGGGCCTGCGCCGCTGGGTGGGGCGACTGTTCCGCTGGCGGGTCGCCTGGTACTGGTACGCACTGGCGCTCGTCGTCGTGCCGGCCCTGATCGTCGTGTCCGCGCTGCCGTTCGCCGGTGGTGACGTGCGGGCTCCCTCGGGCCTGGCCTTCGCCATGCTCGTGCCCGGACTGATCATCCAGCTGTTCTCGACCGGTCTGAGCGAAGAGCCCGGCTGGCGCGACTTCGCCCTGCCCCGCCTGCAGCACCGTTTCGGGGGCCTCGGTGCGGCGGCGATCCTCGGTCCGATCTGGGCGCTCTGGCACATGCCGCTGTACCTCAGCGACTGGGGCGGGTGGCCGAACGCGCACTGGAGCGAGCCCGTCGTGTTCGCCCTGTTCACCATCACCTTCAACGTGGTGATGATCCAGGTGTTCAACAAGACCCGCGAGAGCCTGCCCCTGGCCCTGCTGCTGCACGTCGGTGTGAACAACACGATCTCGACCCTGTTCCCTGAGATGTACCCGAGCATGACCGCCGGCACGCTGATGATCGGCCTGACGATCACGTCGACGATCGCCGCCGTGGTGCTGCTCGTCGCGACCCGTGGCCACCTGGGCTACGACCCCGCCCGACGCGCCCTGCCCCTCGACGCACCGGTCCCCACCCGCGCCCGCCTCGTAGGATCCAACGATGGCACCCGCTGAGCACGACGCGCTGCGCGCACCGGATGAGCCGGCCGCGCAGCCAGCCCAGCCCGCGCCGCCGGCCGCGCAGCCGGCCCAGCCCGCGCAGTCAGCGCAGCCCACGCAGTCGCCTCGACCCGCCCAGCTCGCCCGCCGCGTCGACGTCCTCGTCGCCCTCGGCACGGCCGTCGTCGCCCTCGGGCTGCTGCTCGGCCTGCCGCCCCTGGACAGCCTGGAACCGGACGGCCCCGCCCTGGCGCTGGGGGTCCCCGCAGTGTTCTCCGCCGCTTGGACCGTCCTGGCCCTCGGCCTGCTGGCCCAGTCCGCCGCCCTGCTCGCCGCCCGCCGGGCACCCCGCACCGCGCTGATCGTGGTCGCCGCACTCCCGGTGCTCGTCGCCGCGCTCGCCCCGCAGTCGTCCGACCTGTTCGGTCTGACCGCCCTGCCGGTGCTCGTCGGCGTCGTCGTCGCCGCACTCCGCGTGGCGCTGGCCCACCTCTGGCCGACACTCGTGGTCGCTGCTGCCCTGGTGGCAGCCGGCAACGTGGTGCTCGCGCTCGCCGGTGACGCCACGACCGCCGGTGACGCCACGACCGCCGTGTCCGGCTCGCTCGGGCAGGGCGTGCTGCAGGCGATCGGCGCGGTCGGCCTGCCCCTGCTGGTCACCCTGCTCGTGCAGTCCCGCCGCGAGGTCCGCGTCGCCCGCACGGCCGAGGCCAGCGCCGTGGACCGTGAGCAGGACGCCCTGGTCGACGCTGCCGTGTCCCGTGAGCGTGCCGCGATGGCCCGTGAACTCCACGACATCGCCGCGCATCACCTGTCCGGGATCGCACTGATGGCAGCGGTCATCGACCGGCAGATCGACGCGGACCCGGAGCGTGCCCACGAGGGTGCCCGTCAGGTGCGGGAGCAGAGCACCGCCGTGCTCGAGGACCTCCGCCGCCTGGTCGGCCTGCTCCGCGACGACGCCCCCGCCGAGCGTGCGGTCGAGACGGTCGCCGGGATCGTCGACCTGGCCGAACGAGCCCGGTTCCGCAGCGACGTCCGGCTCGACGTGCTGCCGGGTGACCGGCCGCTCGCTGACGGCGTCGGCCCGCTCGCGCAGCTCGCCGCCTACCGCACCGTCCAGGAGGCACTGGCCAACGCCGCCCTGCACGCCCCGTCCGCCCCGTGCACCGTCACCATCGACGACCGCGACGCGACCCGGGTGGTGATCCGGGTGGAGAACGCACCCGCCACCGTGCCGGCAGCGGGGACCTCTCCCTCGGGCGGCAACGGCCTGCGGGGGATGCGCGAGCGGGCGGACCTGGTCGGGGCGCGCCTCCAGACCGGCCCGACCGCGACCGGCGGATGGCTGGTGGAGCTGGCGCTCGGCCGGGAGGCACCTGCCGCACCCGCGCAGGCCGCCGACGGCACCGGGGTGGTCGCGTGATCCGCGTGCTGGTCGCGGACGACCAGCCCCTGGTCCGCGCCGGGGTGTCCGCGCTCCTCGGCGCGGAGCCGGACATCGAGGTGGTCGGCGTGGCCGCCGACGGCGGCGAGGCGCTCGCGCTGGCGCGCGAGACGCGACCCGACGTCGCCTGCCTGGACATCCGGATGCCGGTGATGAACGGCATCGAACTCGCGCGGATCTTCTGCGCGCCGGACGCCGATCCGGCGATCCCGGCGCTCATGCTGACGACGTTCGACCTGGACGACTACGTGTTCGGGGCGCTCGAGGCCGGTGCCTCGGGGTTCCTGCTCAAGGATGCCGAGCCGGACACCATCGTCGACGCCGTGCGGCAGGTCGCCGCCGGCAACGGCACGCTCGACCAGGCCCTGACCCGGCGGGTGCTGCGGGAGTTCGTGTCACGGCGGAGCCTGCAGCCGGTGTCCGGCGACCGGGCCGACGGCGTGCTGACCGCCCGCGAGCGCGAGGTCCTGCTGCTGCTGGCACAGGGGATGTCGAACGAGGAGATCGCGGTGTCGCTCGTGCTCGAGGTGTCGACCGTCAAGTCGCACTTGGCGCGGATGCTGCCGAAGCTCGGGGTGCGGTCGCGGTTGCAGGCCGTGGTGTGGGCGTACCAGAACCGGATCGTGACGGTGACGGAGCAGCCGTAGCCGACCCGGTGTCAGCCGGCTGCTGCGTCAGGCTGCAGGATGCGGTGTCAGCCGGCGGGCTGCGGCTCGGCGGCGCCGGGGACGACGAGTCGCCAGACGGCGTCGTCCCCGGCGTCCCCGCCGTCGTCGGCGGGGGAGAGGTACAGGCGGAAGGTGCCCTCGTCGGCGAGGGGGTCGCCCTCGAGGTACTCGACCGGTTCGCCGCTCGTCTCGCACTGGTCCGAGGTGCTGATCACCCGGATCGTGTCGCCCGGCTTCGGACCCGAGGCGTCCTCGTCGCCTTTCGGGACGTCGGTGACCGTCGCCTCGTACACGTCGTAGATCCCCTGGAGCTCGACGGTCCGGTCGGTCTTGGTGACGTCGGCGTCGACGACCAGGTCGGCGGCGTCGCGGCGCTCGGCCGAGGTCTTCAGCGGGACGTAGTCGGCGCAGAACCCGGACTGCAGCGGCCCGGCCTGCGTGCTCGGACCCGTGGGGCCGGCGTCGTCGTCGCCGCTCGTCTCGGTGGCGCAGCCGGCCAGGGTGCCGCCGAGCACCACGACGAGTGCCACGACCGGTGCGATCCGTCCCCACTGCATGGGCCGAGTATGACCCACGCGACCCGTCGAGACCAGGGCGTTCGGCCCCTGTCCGGGGAACGCACGTTCCCGTTCGGGGGACTGGTCGCAGCGGCCACGGGCTGGTGCAGTGTCTGGATGCACATCGAGCCGCCGCCGGTGACCAGCCCCGACGACCCCTCCCTGCGGGGCGAGGCCATCATCGGGATGATCACGGCGCTGCGGTCCCGCCCCCTGCACGAGGTGACCCCCGAGGTCGTCGCAGCGGCAGCCGGGGTGGACCTCGATGTCGTGGCACGCACGTTCCCGAGCTGGGACGGTCTGCTGCTCGCGACGATCGACCGGTGGAACGAGGAGCGCACCGTGCCGCTCATGCCCCTGGCCGAGCAGCACGGCACCGTCCGGTTCCTGCGCGCGATCGTCACCGCCAACGTGGCCGACCCGTCCCTCATGCGGTTCCTGACGGCGACGCTGAACATCGCGGCGTCGCCCGAGCCGGGCACGATGGAGCCGGCTCGCGGCTCGGAGCAGCTGCTCGCGACCTCCGAGGAGCTGCAGTTGCAGTCCATGGTGCGGCCGGAGATGGACCTGCTCGAAGCCTTCGACCGCGCCGTGACGCGCCTGCGCGAGGGCTGGTCCCGCGCGTACGTGCCGCCCGTGTGGGAGCTCGACCTGGTCCACTGACCCGCCCGGTGGCCCGACGGGTCACCCCACAGACCGAGGACGCTAGGGCGTCCGAGGGCAGACGCACCGTCTGCACGCGTCGCCGCACGATTCGGGTTCGAGCGGCGGCGCGTACCACCCCGTCCCGCGGCCCGCGGCCCGCCTCACGCGTCCCGCCGTCAGTCGGCGTGCAGCGCGAGCGGTCGTGCCGAGTCCACCTGGACCGGCTGCCGACGGATCGCGATCACCGTCACGTCGTCGTCGTGCGGCACCTCGTCGGCGCGGGCCGACAGGGCGAGCACGACCGCGTGCGGGTCACGTCCGGCGCGCGCGATCTCGGCCACCGCCTCGATGGTCTCCTCGAGCCCCTCGTACAGGTCGAGCACGCCGTCGCTGAACGAGACGAGCAGGTCGCCTGGCTCCAGGGTGCTCTCAGCCGTCACCCACTCCTCGCGGATGCCGAGCCCGAGCGGCATGTCGCCGGACCGGAGTCGGTCGACGTGCCCGTCGGCCCGCAGCACGAAGCTCAGCCCGTGCCCGGCGTCGGACCACCGGAGGGTGCCGTCGTCGGAGATCCGGGCGTGGAACAGCGTGGTGAAGGCCAGGTCGGGCCCGATGCCCTCGGCGCTCAGGCCGTCGGACGCCCGCTTCAGCGCCTCGGCCGGGTCGTCGACCGTCCGGGCGCTCCGGAGCGTCGACCGGACCGCTGCGGCGATCAGGCCGGCACCGACGCCCTTGCCCATGACGTCGCCGAGACTCACCGCCACGCCGCTGTTGGTCGGGTACCAGTCGAAGAAGTCCCCGCCGACGCTCCGGGCGGGCAGGCAGGCACCGGCGACGACGACGTCCTCGGTGATGCGGCCCGTCGTCGTCGGGAGCAGGGAACGCTGCACCGCGGCTGCCCGGTCGATCTCGGCACGGACCTTGCCCTCGCGTGCCTCGGCGGACCGCAGACTGCGTCGGGCCCGGCGGGAGAGCTCGTGCACGACGACGGCGACGGTGCCGAACACGACGACGAGGATGCCCAGACGGACGAGTTCACTCGGGCCGGGCGCGTCGGACGGGGTCAGGACGTAGGGCGCGAGGATCACGAGCACGATGCCCGCGATCGCGAAGAGCACGGTGCGACGCCCCTCGAGCGACGCCCACCAGACCACGGGGAGCACCACGATCGCCGTGAACAGCGACGAGCCGGAGCCCGTCCCGGTGCGCAGCAGCGCGATCGTCACGAAGTCGACGGTGAGCAGGACCGGCACCAGCCAGGCGGCGCCGTGCACGAGCGCGGGGACGGCGCTCATCAGGGTCGCGACCACCGTGCACACCAGACTCGCCACGAACAGGTGGTGGGCCGTGATCGGCAGCGACGGCATCACGATGCTGAGCAGCGCCGACAGCGCCAGCAGGCCGCTGATCGGAGCCTGACGGACGAGGGGGTTGTCGACGATGCTGGTTGGGCGAGTCATGCTCAGTGCAGGTTAGTGCTCCGCGACGGCCGACGACCGGTGCTGACCCCTTCTGGGGACGCCAGCGTGGCCGATC
Source organism: Curtobacterium sp. MEB011 (assembly GCF_030209655.1). Lineage (NCBI taxonomy): Bacteria > Bacillati > Actinomycetota > Actinomycetes > Micrococcales > Microbacteriaceae > Curtobacterium > Curtobacterium sp. MEB011. The sequence goes on from NZ_JARVRN010000001.1 coordinate 214,656, forward strand.
AGCGCGGCCAGGTCGCGACGACCGCGACCGCGTTGAAGAGCACGTGCGCCAGGATCGCACCGCCGATGCGGTCGGTCATCGCCACGAGCGTGCCGGTGAGGACGCCGAGCAGGAACGTCGTCACGAACACCTGGAACCCGCCGAGCGTCGTGCCGCCGGCTCCGAGCAGCAGGTGGAGCAGCGCGAACAGGAGCGCCGTGACCAGCACCGCGAGGAACCGGGTGCGGGGCGTGAGCTCGGCGGCCAGTCGGCGCTGGAACAGCCCGCGGAACACCACTTCCTCGAGCACCGGGCTGACGACGACGATGCCGATCGCCGACACGAGCAGCAGCCCGACGTCCGGCGTGCCGAGGCTCGGTGCGGGGACCAGGCCGGTCGTCCCCGTGAACGACAGGGACAGGAACACGTCCACCACGCGGCAGATGATCACGATGCCGATCGCGAAGACCACGATCCCCAGGTCGAGCCGCAGCCGTGACAGCATCGCCGGCCGCGGGGTCCGACGGAGCGCCACGGCGGCGGCGATGACGAGCGGCACCCACACGGCGGCGTCCGCGGCGAGCACCTGCAGGACCGGCGACGGGATGCCCCCAGTCCGGGTGACCTGTCCGACGATCCGGGTCAGGATCACGGCGACGCCGAGCGCGACGAGGATGACGATGAGGTCCCGCTGCCGCCGCACGCTCGGCGTGGTCGCGGTCTGGGCCGGCTCGGAACGCATGGGGCCACCGTAGAGGACACCGCGCGCCGGATGGCGACTTCCCCCGGGCAGGACTCGTTCCTGTGGCACTATTTGTATGCCGTGTGCTGGGAGTACCCCGGTGCGCCTGTGTCGGGACCACGGGGACGGCCATGATCGGGGAAGGCAAAGGCGTGGAACTCCGCGACTACATCACGGTGCTCCGCAAGGGATGGGTACTGATCGTCGTACTCGCCCTGGTGGGAGTGGCCGCAGCCGCAGGGTTCTCCCTGCTGAAGAAGCCGGTCTACTCGGCATCGGCGCAGGTCTTCGTCTCCACCGAGACGTCGGGCAGCGCCAGTGACCTGGCGCAGGGCAACACGTTCACCCAGCAGCGGGTGCTGACGTACTCCAACCTGGTGTCGACGCCGATCGTGCTGCTGCCGGTGATCTCGTCGCTCAAGCTCGACATGAACGCCGACCAGCTCGCGACGATGGTGTCGGCGACGGCGCCGACGAGCACGACCCTCATCGCCATCTCGGTCGAGGGCACCGACCCGGTGCAGGCCGCGAACATCGCGAACGCGACCTCGCAGAGCCTGACCAACGTCGTGCAGGACATCGAGGCCACCGACGCGAGCGGCAAGAGCACCGTCAAGCTCACCCGCGTCAAGCAGGCCGACGTGCCGAGCACGCCGGTCAGCCCGAACGTGCCCGTCAACGTCGCGCTCGGGTTGCTCGTCGGGCTCGCACTGGGCATCGGCATCTCCGTCCTGCGCGAGACCCTGGACAACCGGATCCGCACCGAACTCGACGTCGAGAAGATCAGCGACAAGCCGGTCGTCGGCGGGATCGCCTTCGACGCCAAGGCGGCCGAACGCCCGCTCATCGTGCAGGTCGATCCGCGCAGCCCCCGCGCCGAGTCGTTCCGCACGCTCCGCACGAACCTGCAGTTCCTGGACATCGGCACCGGTGCCCGCACCTTCGTCATGACGTCGTCGATGCAGTCCGAGGGCAAGAGCACCACCGTCGCGAACCTGGCGATCGCCCTGGACAGCGCCGGGTTCCGCGTCATCCTGATCGACGCCGACCTGCGCCGCCCCCGCGTCGCCGAGTACATGGACGTCGAGAGCAACGCCGGGCTGACCGACGTGCTGATCGGTCGCGCCGACCTGGAGGACGTCGCCCACCCCTGGGGCCGCGGCAAGCTCGTCGTCCTGCCCGCGGGCCAGATCCCGCCGAACCCGTCCGAGCTGCTCGGCTCGCGGGCGATGCAGGACCTGATCGACCTGCTCGAGCAGCAGTTCGACTACGTCCTGTTCGACGCCCCGCCGCTGCTGCCGGTCACCGACGCCGCGATCCTGGCCAAGAAGGCGTCCGGTGCGATCATCGCCGTCGCCTCCGGGCAGACCCTGAAGGGCCAGCTCGCCGCTGCCGTCGCTTCGCTCGCGAACGTCGGCGCACCGATCTCCGGGTTCGTCCTGACGAAGATGCCGCTGAAGGGCCCGGGCGCCTACGGCCACGGCCGGTACGGCTACGGGTACAGCTACGGCCACGACGAGGACGACAACACCGTGACCACGTCGACGCACCCGCCGAAGCGTGCCAGCAAGAAGCTCGGCGTGCTCCGCCGCGCCGGACGCTGAGCGGAGCGGCGGACGATGAAGAATCGCCGGGGGACCCGGGGCCTCGGTCGTGCGCTGCCGAAGACCACCCTGATCGTGGTGGCCGTCGTGGTGGTGGCGCTGATCATCATCGACGTCGTGCTCGTCTCGCTCGCCCTGGGCCGCACCGCGCCCGAACAGAACGGACCCGCCGGTCCGATCCCGACCTTCACACGGATGCCGCACGCGAGCGAGTCCCCGCGGGCCAGCGCGACCGCTGACGCGGACGCCGCAGGGACCAAGCAACAGGGCCGGCGCCTGTTGGCAGCCGTCGACGGCCAGGAGGCATGGCGCGCGTCCGGCGGATCGTGCGGCGGCCCGCGGCCGGTGCTGGAACACTCCGTGGACGGCGGGGCGACGTGGGTCAAGGTGGGACTCGGGACGGATGTCGGATCGCTCATGGCGATCCGGGCCTCCAGTGCGGAGCTCTCGATCCTGGCGGGCGTCGGCGACGACTGCACCGCGACCGCGCGGACCAGCACCGACGCCGGTGTGACGTGGGCAGCCGGTGCGCCCGGCGCCGCCGGCGCCGGCATCAGCACCGACGGCGTCGTGCTCGCGAGCGGGACCGTCCAGGCGCCCTGCGCAGACCCCATCGACGCGTTCCAGGGCGACAAGACCTCGGTCGTCATCTGCGACGGCCAGCTCGAGTGGCGGACCGGCGAGGCAGCGTGGGTCGACGTGCCGCTGGGCGGCGTGCGCTCGGTCGGCGTCGACGGCGGGGAGTACACGCTCGCCCGTGTCGGCGCAGCGTCGTGCGACGGCGTGCAGATCGAGACCATGTCCGCTTCCGACGTGACTCCCTCGTCGTCCACCACACCGATCGGCTGCGCCGACGGAGCCGACACCGACAACACCGTGACCATCGACCGCGCCGGGCAGGACGTGTGGCTGTGGGACGGCGAGACGGTCCGGGTCTCGACGGACGGTGGCGCGACGTGGTGACCGGACGGCGACCGTGACGGCGGACGCACTGCGCGCACCGCGAGCGGTCGGAGCAACCGACGAGTGGAGCCGCAGCTACTCGCGCCGTGTGCTCTTCACCGACCTGCTGGCCCTGATCTGGGTCGTGTTCGGCGTGCAGATCGCCTGGCTCGGGCTGAAGTCGAACCTGGCGACGAACACCGCCGACCTGCGGCTGAGCTACTTCTCGATCTCCATCGTCGTGATCGTCGTGTGGATGAGCGCGCTCGCCCTGTACGATACCCGCGGCGCACGCGTCATCGGCGTGGGCAGCACCGAGTACCGGCTCGTCGCTGACTCCAGCGTCCGGGTGTTCGGCCTGCTCGCGATCGCAGCGTTCCTGCTGCACGTCGACCTGGCCCGCGGGTACGTGCTCATCGCGTTCCCCATCGGGATCCTCGTCCTGCTGCTCTCCCGGTGGATCTGGCGGCAGTGGCTGGTCGCCCAGCGCCAACACGGTGCCTACTCGGCGACGGTACTGCTCGTCGGCTCCCCGGCCAGCGTGCTGCACATCGGGCGCGAGCTCGCGCGTTCCCCCGAAGCCGGCTACCGCGTGGTCGGCGCCGTCGTGTCGACGAACCACCGCGGCCTGCTGGCGGGTTCGAGCATCCAGAGCCACGGCGGCTTCGACGACGTCGGCTCCGCGCTGCGTGAGACCGGCGCCGACACCGTCGTGATCACGAGCTCCGACGACCTGCCGCCGGAGCGCGTCCGCGAGCTCAGCTGGTCGCTCGAGCCGGGGCGGCAGCACCTGGTCGTCGCGCCGAGCCTGACCGACATCGGCGGCCCGCGCATCCACACCAGACCGGTGCAGGGCCTGCCGCTCATCCACGTCGAGACGCCGACGTACTCGGGTCGCAAGCTCTACACGAAGCGCGCCTTCGACCTGATCGGCGCCGCCCTGCTCGTCGTCGTGCTGTCGCCGCTGCTGCTCGTGCTCGCCGTGCTGGTGAAGACGACCTCGACCGGTCCGGTCTTCTTCCGGCAGGAGCGCGTCGGCCTGAACGGCAGCACCTTCCGGATGATCAAGTTCCGGTCGATGGTCGTCGACGCCGAGGAACGGCTGCAGGAGCTCAGCGCACTCGACCGGGCCGAGGGGAACGACGTCCTGTTCAAGATGCGGAACGACCCCCGCGTCACCCGGGTTGGCGGGTTCATGCGCCGCTACAGCCTGGACGAGGTGCCGCAGCTGTTCAACGTGTTGGCCGGCAGCATGTCCCTGGTCGGGCCCCGACCGCCGCTGGCGCGCGAGGTCGCCCGCTACGACACACACGTCCACCGTCGGTTCCTCGTCAAGCCCGGCATGACCGGCCTGTGGCAGGTGAGCGGCCGGTCCGACCTGTCGTGGGAGGATTCGGTGCGGCTCGATCTGTACTACGTGGAGAACTGGTCGATCACGGGTGACCTCGTGGTCCTCTGGCGGACGGCCAAAGCGGTCGTCGCTTCGCGCGGCGCCTACTGACCACGCCAGGTCGTCCGGATCCCCCCTCACCGCACAAGGAAGATCGTCATGACCGCTCACGCAGCGCCCCTTCTGGAAGCACTACCTCGGCGTCGACTCGGTGGCCTTCCGATCGTCGCTGCCACGCCCGTTGTGGCTGCATCCGCTGTGATCCGGGCGGCGAAGTCTGATCCGCCGACCGGTGCCGCGGTCCATCTCGTCAATGCCTACTCGATTGCTCTTGCTCAGAGCGATGGGGTCTTCCGCGAGTCACTTTCAGGAGAGGCGTACAACCTCCCCGACGGCAAACCGCTCAGCTGGGTGACGCGACTGTCCAAGCGCCGGCTCTCGCAGGTCCGTGGTCCACAGTTCTTCCACGACGTCATGGATCAGGGCCGGGCGTCCCGCGTCCGACACTTTCTTCTTGGCGGGTCAGAGGACCTGTTGGTCAGGTTGCAACGGAATCTGGAGGCTCGGCATCCCGGGGTGATCATCGCCGGGGTGTACAGCCCACCCTTCCGACCCTTGACGCCGGGAGAAGTCCTCGCTCAAGATGAGCTGATCCGGGACGCACGGGCCGACATCGTGTGGGTCGGTCTCGGAACGCCGAAACAGGATCTCGAGGTCCGTCGCCTCGCCGAGTCGCTGACGGTTGTCGCGTGCGCTGTCGGCGCTGCGTTCGACTTCACCGCGGGTACGAAGCGTGAAGCACCGAAGTGGATGACCGCTCTCGGCGTGGAGTGGGTGTTCCGTCTCTTGTCGGAGCCCAAGCGGCTTTGGCGGCGGTACCTCATCGGCAACTTTGTCTTCCTCGCGGCCGTGATCAGGAACCGCTGATGAGGTCGGGTCACCGGATCGTCGTGATCAGTCAGGTACCGCCGCCGATGCACGGCTCGACGTTGATCACCAAGATCCTCCTCGCGGTACTCCGCGAGCTCGGGGAGACGCCCGTCCTCGTTGACAGGCGCTTCAGCCGGGACATCGGTGAGGTCGGTTCGGTGTCGCTTCGGAAGATCAGCGCGGCTCCGGCCCTTGCCGGAAGACTCCTGATCGCGCTGTTCCAGCGCCCAGGTGCCTGTGTGTTCTTCTGCACGAACCGGCCGTTCTCGTTCCTCGTGGATGTCTTTCTCGGCGAGTTGCTCCGGCTGTTCCGTGTCCCGACTGTCAACTACGTCCACACGAGGGGGTACAGCGAACTTGCCCAGCGCGGCAAAGTGTGGCGCTTCCTTGTGAGTCGATTGCTCGGAGGTGGCAAGGTCACTGTCTGCCTCGGAGAATCCCTGGTGGCCGACATCGTCGACTTCGTCCCGACGGGGTCCATTGCGATCATCAAGAACACCGTTGAGACGCCCCCGGCGAAACACGCGCCGCGACGACGCGGGCACGTTATCTTCCTGTCCAACCTCCTCGAAGAGAAGGGTGCTGACATCTTCGTGGAGATGGCGATCAAGATCTCCGCTGGCCCTGGACAGGAAACGTTCTCGCTGGTCGGCCCGACGGTCGACGAGGATGTGACTGCCTCGCTCCGCGACCGCGTCGCTCGAGTCGGGTTGTCCGACCGGATCGCGTTCCGTGGACCGCTCTTCGGCGAAGAGAAATGGGCTGCACTGGCATCGGCAGAGGTGCTGGTGTTCCCGTCTCGGTACCGCTTCGAGGCGCAACCGCTGACGATCATCGAGGCGTTCAGCGTCGGTGTGCCGGTTGTCGCGTCGGATCTGGGCGCGATTGGTGAGCTCGTTGACGATGACTTCAACGGGCGCCTGGTCGCGACGGCTAACGTCGACTCCGTGTCCTCCGCTGTTCAGAGCATCACCGGCGATGCCTCGACGTCGGATCGACTTGCCGAAGGCGCTCGGCGAACCTTCGACGAGCAGCATTCGCGGGACGCATTCCGCGCTGGCTGGGCAAGTGTGATCTCGAGCGTGAGGAAGTAGCGGCATGGTGACGGACGAACTAGTTACGGGAGATGGAACCGCGGAGGCGCAGGCCGCGTTGCTGCCGTTCGAGTCGTTTGCAGGCTTCCGCCGGACACTGCGCGCCGACCTGCGGGCCAACCGTGGTGATGTCAAGTCACAACTCGTGCTCACCGGGCTGCGCGCTTGCCAATTCTTGATGCGGAGTCGCATTCGACCGCGAATGAGATCGTTGCCCGCGGTGATCTTCTACCGCCTCGCCACCGAATTCGTGCTCGGGATCGAACTCCGTCCGAAGACGATGGTGGGACCTGGACTGACGATCTTCCACGGAACCGGCTTGGTGGTGAACGATCACGCGCTGATCGGTTCGGGAGTGACTCTACGTAACGGCGTCGTGATCGGGCACAAGCGACCGGGCGAGGGGGCGCCCTTCATTCGCGATGGGGTTGACGTCGGAGCCGCAGCGCTGATCATCGGTGCGGTGACCGTGGGGCGGAGCGCCAAGGTCGGAGCTGGCGCGGTCGTCGTCCGGGACGTGCCCGACGGGGACACCGTCGTCGGGAACCCAGCGAGGAGCGTGAGCCGATGAGCACAGTGCACCGCTCTCACAACGACCTCGTCGTTGTTGCCTACGGCTATGCAGCGTCGGAGCGCGACGCAGTAGCAAAGGTCGTTCAGGACTTGGCGGGTGAACTGCGTCGGCGCGGCGAGAGAGTCGCTGTCATCGCGATCCCGCCAGAGCGAATCGTGCTCTCCGGCGGCAACGTCGTCGCGAAGGCGAGGCGTCTCTTGTCAGAGCTCCGTTTTCTCGGATCTGCGGCGAGATTCATCTCGGTTCGCAGGCGCGCAATCCGCGCCGTCATCACCGTCGATGTGCCGTCGGGGATCCCGTTCGTCGGAGCTCTGGCACGACGTCTCGGTCGTGGGCAGGTGACGGATGTCGCCTGGGTCATGGACCTCTACCGACTGACGAGTGATCAAGGCGGGCCTCTCTCGAAGGCCAGGGCTGCCCTCGAGCGCGCAGCGCTCAGAACCAGTGGGAAGGTCGTCACGATCGGAGAGTGCATGGCAGACGCTTTCTCCGCGGTCACCGGTGGCAACGTGAGCACAATCCCGCTGTGGCACCGCGATATGGCTGCAACGCCGGTCGGCGATCGCAGCGGACCGCTGCAGCTCCTCTACTCAGGTTCTGCCCGCGACCTTCACCCGCTCCTGCCCTTGGTGAGAGCCGTAGCGAACCGGCGTGATGTCGAACTCTCGATCAACGGCTCCGGGAGCGAGGTCGATCGTGTTGCTGCCTACTTGGCGGGCACTCCGGCCAGCAACGTCCGGATCGGTGGTTTTGTGGACGAATCGGAGCTGGAGGACGCGTACGCAGGTGCCGACATCCACGTCGTATCACTCGCTGAGAGCGCTACGGGCACATGCGTTCCGTCGAAGGTGTACGCCGCTATGGCAGCCGGGCGAGGAGTGCTCTACCTCGGCTCAGGTTCCGGGCAAGCAGCTCGAGACGTCCTCGCCGCGGACGCCGGGCTCGTGGCACCGTCTGGATCCGAATCGCTCATCTCGATGGCCGTCTCGAAGCTCGTGTCAGATCACGATGCAGTGCAGGAGTACGGAGTCCGCGCTCGGCGGTTCTTCGAGGAACGGCGCAATGTCCGAGAGGGCGGGGACAAGTGGCTTGGCGCCGTCGGCGTGACCGAAGCGGGTATTGCGATCTCGACCTCAGCGAGCTGATCGATGCGCAGTTTGATCTGGTCGCTCATCGAGCGTGTGTTTCCGAGGCTTGCCAGCGCCCTGTTGATGGTGTTGCTCGCGCAGTACGTGGCGCCGGTCGTCATCGGGCTTTACGCCTGGCCGATGCTCGTCCTCACCTTCTACTACTCGGCCCTTGACGGCGCGATCCGCCAGGTCGTTGTGCCGAGTCTGGCGAACAGGGACTCGTACCAATTCCTCCTTCGATACCGGAGGTGGGCGAGCATCGGCGGAGTCATCGCAATGCTGGTCACCATCGGGCTTCTCTGGATCATCTTCCCCGAAGACCTGCATACCCAGATCTTCGCGCTCCTCCCGCTCGTAGCCGTGCCGATTGCAAATTCCTACTCGATCATCCCGCTCGGATTCCTGCAACGGGGCGATCAATGGCGCCGCCTGGCAAACCTGCAACTCCTGGTTTCCGGTCTCTCGCTCATCGTGTCCGTCCCGATGCTTTTTCTCACGCGTAGCCTCGGTGCTGCGTCGCTGCAGGTTCTGCTCGCGGAGCTCCTGTTTGCGGTACTTGCTCACCGGGCTTCCGACCGGTTGGGCTTGCCGGCTCACGTTCAGGCCCTGGGCACAGGTACTACCCTCACCAAGGAGTTCCGGCACTCGTCCGGATTCTTCATCCTCGGTTGGCTACAAGGGCAAGCTGATCGCATCTTGCTCGGTGCGATTGCTGGCACGGCTGCGCTCGGTTCGTACAATCTGGCGATGGCGGTGGCACGTAACCCGGGCGACGCAGTGTCCTCTTCCACAGCCAACGTGCTCCGAGTCCGGCTCGACAAAGCCGATGGTGTCGACGAAGTGAGGGGCGCAGCCAACGCGCTCCTCGTGAGGGCTGCCCTCTTGTCGGCTGCCCTGGTCGTGGTGCTCAACGTCGGTACGGAATTCATCCTGCGCCCGTTCCTCGGTCCGGCCTGGACGAAGCCGCTCGATGCTGTCTACCCCGCTTCACTCAGCATCCTGGTGACGACGATCACATGGTCGCTCGCGCCTGTTCTGATGGCTCGCGGGAGACTCGCTTGGGGGACTCCGATCAAGGCAGTGGGCGTCGTTCTGGCGATCCCGATCGCCGTTGCTGCAGCGCACAGCGTCGAATCAGCGGCATGGGTCTACCTCGGACGGGAGCTCCTACTCCTCGTGCTCCTCGCGTTCGGGTGTGGCCGCGCAACTCCGTATCGAGCTGTCGGCCTGAGTCTCTTGCTCACGGTCGCGCTAGGGGTGGCGCTCGGCGCCCTCGGCCAACTCAGCTGAGAGTGATGCCCCTCTCTGAGCCGAAGGTAAGTCCTGGCGGGGAGCGCATTCGGGACCTCGCCTCTTGCGGCGGATGGCAGAGTCTTCCTTCCGTCGGAGGGCCGAAGGATGCACCGAGCGTGCTAGCTTTCCCACATGGCTTCGGGGGACTTCCAGCGCCAGTCGACCCGAGTCGTCGTCGGTACGAGTGCCGTGGCGTTGATCCTCGCGGCGAGTCGCTGGGGATCCTACATCGGCGTCCCCCCGCTCTTCTTGACCGATGTTCTCCTGTTCCTCGGGCTGGCGCAGTGGTTCATCTCGCGACACATTCGGGGCCAGCAGTTGCGCGACGACCTGTTCGCTCGCGACCAGCCCGGGCTCGCCGTGCATCTCTTCTTCGGCTACATCATCATCCGAGTTGCCTTTGCGCTGACACAGGGCGAGCCGATCAGCGACTGGATTCGTGATTCGGCCCCGTTCCTCTATGTCTTCGTTGCTTACGTCAGTGCAGCATCGATCGCGCGCTCGACGAAGAGCGCTCGTGACAGAACCGCTCGTATCTTCCGGATTGCATTGGCCTTCCATCTCGTCTGGGCCACCGTTTCAATCTTCACGGGGTTCACGGGCATCCCGCTTCCGGGTGGTGCTGCAGGGATCTTCCAAGTTCGGCCGGACATCGACATGGCAATCCTCGGAATCGGGGCCGGAACGTTCTTGCTCCGCGCGTTCCGCACGTCCAAGCGTTTCTGGTCCATCTCGGCGATCGTCGTGTCCCTGGTCGACGTTTTCTCGCTGCAGTCGCGCGCTGGGTTGATCAGCGTCGTCGCATCGATGTTCGTCGCCTACCTGATCTTCTACGTCAGCACTCCTGCTCGTAGCGGCCGTCGCCTGTTCTCCCAGATGCTCGTGCCGATTGCTATCGCTGTTCTCATGCTCGTCCTGCCGTTGACCGGCGCGGGACAGCGAATCATCGCCACGATCGATACCTCGGCGGCCACCACACAAGGCCAGTTGAGTGCGAAGGGCACGGAGAATGCGCGGCGGTTGGTCTGGTCGCAGGTGATCGCCTGGACGAATGGATCTCCGTCCCGACAGATCATCGGCAGCGGATTCGGGAACGACTTCCTGACGGAATCTGGCACGCTGTCGTTCCTCGAGGGGACGACCTACGACAACGTTCGGAGTCCGCACAACTACTTCGTCGGTATCTACGCCCGCATGGGTGCAGTCGGCCTGGTTCTTGCTGCGGCGGTGGTGCTCTCACTTGTCTTCACGCTGTTCCGACGGCTGCGTGTCGCCGCTCAAGATGACGTCGTCGCGACAGCAGCGATGACGATCATCGCCATCCTGCCTGTGGCGTCACTCGGGGTTGTCCTCGAAGCCCCGTTCGGCGCGGTGCCATTCTGGTGGTCGGCCGGGGTCATTCTCGCCATCGCACCGCGAAGGATCGAAGATGTCGATGGGCGAGTGGCGGTCTCGTCGAGAAAGACGCTCACTCCATCTGCGGGCCGCTAGGCCTTTTACGAGCGTCGTTTGGCTTCGTTTGTCCGGAGCCCCAGCTGCGCGAAATTGGGAAATCCGTGAGCTTCGTGCTGGCATTCGAGGACGGCGAGTTGTAGGCTCGCGCACTGTGGAAGAGTTTGCCAACAGGATTGGCGCGTTGGATGGACTTCGTGGAATTGCTGCTCTGGTCGTTCTCATCCACCACTCATTCGTCTCTGTAGCACCTCTCGGTGATGTCTACTTCGACAAGCCTGCGCCGGCGGCGCTGACGTGGCTGGTCGCGTCCCCAATCCATCTCGTCTGGGCGGGCCCCGAGGCGGTCTACGTCTTCTTCATCCTGAGCGGACTCGTGCTCACGCTGCCCGCGTTCCGTAGGCGCTACAACTGGAAGGCGTACTACCCGTCACGGCTGGTTCGGCTCTACCTGCCCGTCGTCGTTGCCGTGCTCTTCTCGCTCGTCCTGTCGCTGGCGGTGCCTCGTTCGGGCACCGTTGGACGCGGGACATGGATGGAGAACCACGATCAAGCGCCCTCCCTCTTCGCTTTGGTTCGGAACGCGACATTGATCTCGCCAGATTGGCTGAACCCGCCACTGTGGTCGTTGCGGTGGGAAGTGGCGTTCTCAGTCTTACTCCCTCTCTATGTCTTCGTTGCCCTGCGTTCTGCGCGGTGGAGGGTGCCGCTCCTGGTCGGAGCTATTGCGTTGAGCACTTTCGGAACGCTGATCCAGGACAAGGGGCTGCTGATTTACCTTCCGATGTTCCTGATCGGTGCGGTCCTGGCACCCGTGCTGTCCCGAGCCGAGGCCTCGACTGACCGCAGGTGGCCGTGGATCATGGGAGCGAGCCTCATCGGCATCACCTGCACGTGGTGGATTGGGTCGCCGATCTCCGCTCGCGACGCGGTCACGCTACCGATCGTGCTGCTTTCGGCACTTGGAATCGTTGTCTCTGCCGTCAGGTGGCAGGGCGCTCGGTCGTTTCTGGAGCGACCAGTGGTGCAGTGGTTCGGAAGGATCTCGTTCAGCCTTTACCTGACGCACGACCCGATTGTGGTAACCATCGGGACGCTCCTGCCAGTCGACCTAGCGTGGTTGACTCCACTGGTCTGCATCCCTGTTTCTATTGCAGTCGCTTACATCTTCTTCCGGCTCGTTGAGCGCCCGGCTCACCTGCTGGCAAAGCGGGTCGCCTCCCGGCTGCAGTTCCGCCGCCGTCTCGCGATGGAATGATCAACCGCGCCTCATCAGGATCTTCAGCGCAAGGGCGTCTCGCGCGCTGAAGTCCTTCATGGTGCGCATGATCCCGGGCAGGAGAAGCGTGCGCTTCTCACCGATGGTCATCGCTGCGTTCACCTCGGCGAGCAGCTCGGTATCTCCAGCAACCTGACCCGTGGCCTCAGCCAGCGCTGCGTACGACTCTTGCCACTCGGGCTCGTTGCTTGCCCTTTCCGCCCATCCTTTGTCTGCCGTCACCTGGCCGGCGTGCCTTCTCAGTGCGGTCACTGGTGCTGCGAAACGGGAGATACGCGCACCTCGAGCTGCAGCACGCAGCCAGAGATCGTAGTCTTCAGCAAGGCATTCTCGATAGCCCCCGATCTCCAAGAGGAGGTCTCGGCGTGCCATCATCGTCGAATGTGCGACGGGATTGTCGATCAGCAGTGCCGAAGGAAAAGCGTCGGGTCCGATGGTGAGTGGGGGCGATGGGTAGGGGACCTTGACACGCTCGCCGAAGTGGAGCACTCCGCCGAAGATGAGGTCGAAACGGCGGTTGAACCGGCTCAGCTGGGACTTGAATCTTCCCGGTAGAACGATGTCGTCGGCGTCCATTCTTGCCACGAACTCGCCCCGAGCGTCCGCCAGCAATACGTTCAGAGCGCCTGCTACCCCTGAGGGGGTTGGCGAGCGGAGTACCTTTACCCGCCCGTCTTCCATCTCGCTCGCGATTGCCGCCGTATGATCGCTGCTCGCGTCGTCAAGGACGAGGACCTCGGCGTCCTTCGGAAGCGCGCGGAGCGTCGATCCGAGGCTCGCCCTGATGGTCTTGGCGGCATTCCGGGCGGGCATGAGGACGGACAAGCGCATCGATGGCTTCCAGGTGCTGCTCAGGCGTGCTGCGGGCGGGCTCGGTGTGATGGTAGTGGAGTTCCTGGTGAGGCCACGGCGATTCGTCTGACCGTCGAGGGCACGGCGGTCCGTCTGACTGTGGAGGCCACGATCGGGAATCGATGCTCGTGACCCTGCCTGGTCACGCTCGCACAGCGGCGACCTGCTCTGTCGTGCCATCACCCGCTCGTTCGCGCAGGGATCGTTCAATTTGCGAACCGATCGGCAAATGATGCTGTGCATCCTTGAAGTATCAGCACGCTTCGGACACTCTTCATGTGTGAGTAACCCGGTTGCGACGCTGCGCCAGCAGACTTTCTCGAGCCTGTCTCAGCTGCATTCGGGTGTTGCGGAAGTCACGCTGACCGACTTTCCGGACCATGCCAACATCGGAGACTCCGCGATCGTGCTGGGCCAGCGCAGTTTCTGGGTCCAGGCTGGAATCGTGCTGACGAGGGTCAGCAGCCGTTCGACGCTGGATCGAGCGACTCTGCAGACAAGGACACCGGTCGCCATCCATGGCGGGGGAAACATCGGCGGGCTCTACCCCGACGCCGATCTTCATCGGTACCGTCTTGCTGAAGGTCTCGCTCAGGAGACGTTGCTGATCCAGGAACCTCAGACCGTTCATTTCTCCTCAGAGGTTTCGGAGGCTGATTTTGCACGGAGGTTCGGCGCGCGCCCGAACACCCGGTTGGCTGTCAGGGACCAGCGGTCGGCTCGGGCGGTGGAGAGCCTGATGGCCGGGGTCGTGATCAGTCCTGACGCTGTGCACATGCTCGGCGAGATACCGGCACCCGCGCCGGTAGCGGACGTGGTGACTCTCGTCCGGAACGATGGCGAGTCGACTGGTCATCTCTCCGAAGGGCCGGACTGGCCTGCGGATCCGTGGGATCTCGATTGGCACCGGTGGTGGTCCAACCGCACCCAGCAACTTCCGCCGCTCAAGTCCGTGTTCCGACACACTCCAGAAGTCTGGATGTCGAAGGCTGAACGGCGCTTCCAGCGTGGCGTGCACTTTCTGTCGCGAGGGGAAACAATCGTCACTGATCGTCTGCACGCGATGCTGATCGGGCTGCAGATGGGGCGCCGCGTGATCGCTACGGACAACAACTACGGAAAGCTGTCCGCCTACGCCGAGACGTGGTTGGCGCCTTTCGGCGATCAGCTGGAGCTCCGAGGTCCGGCCTGAGCCAAGCTCGCTGCCGCTTGAGTCATGAGCAGCCGTTATGCTGAAAAATTGTTGCGTCCAACCACGTCTCGGGGCGGTTCCCCGAGGGCTGGCGCCTGAGCTGGGGAGACATGACGAAGCGCGCACTCATTACGGGCATCACCGGACAGGACGGCTCCTACCTGGCCGAGCTGCTGCTCCGCAAGGGGTACGAGGTGCACGGACTCATCCGTCGTGCGTCCACGTTCAACACATCGCGGATCGACCACCTGTACGTGGACCCGCACAACCCCGATGCCAAGTTGTTCCTGCACTACGGGGACCTCGGTGACGGTGCGCGGCTCGTCAGCCTGCTCAGCGAACTGAAGCCCGACGAGGTCTACAACCTCGCCGCGCAGTCGCACGTGCGGGTGTCGTTCGACGAGCCGGAGCACACCGGCGACGTCACCGGTGTCGGCACGATGCGCATGCTCGAGGCGGTCCGCGTCTCCGGCATCCACACGCGCTTCTACCAGGCGTCCTCGTCCGAGATGTTCGGTGCCACCCCGCCGCCGCAGAACGAGGAGACGCCGTTCTGGCCGCGATCCCCGTACGGCGCAGCGAAGGTCTACAGCTACTGGGTGACCCGGAACTACCGCGAGGCCTACGGCATGTTCGCGGTGAACGGCATCCTGTTCAACCACGAGTCGCCGCGTCGCGGTGAGACGTTCGTCACCCGCAAGATCACCCGCGCCGTCGCTCGGATCAAGGCCGGCCTCGAGGACCACGTGTACCTCGGCAACCTCGACTCCGTCCGCGACTGGGGGTACGCCGCCGAGTACGTCGAGGGCATGTGGCGGATGCTGCAGGTCGACGAGCCGGACGACTTCGTCCTGGCGACCGGCGGTGACTTCACCGTCAAGGACTTCCTGACGACGGCGTTCTCCCACGCCGGGCTCAACTGGGAAGACCACGTCCGGTTCGACGAGCGCTACCTGCGGCCGAGCGAGGTGGACGCCCTCGTCGGTGACGCCTCGAAGGCCAAGGAGAAGCTCGGCTGGGAGGCCACGGTCGACACCGCCGAACTCGCACGGATCATGGTCGACGCCGACATCTCGGCGCTCGAGCACGAAGGCCGTCCGTGGATCGACAAAGTCCGACTCGAGAGCTGGGGTTCCTGATGTCCACGACCGACTTCACCCCCGGTCCAATCGACCGGTCCGATCGCGTGTACGTCGCCGGGCACCGCGGCCTGGTCGGCTCGGCGGTCCTCCGCAAGCTCGAGTCGGAGGGATTCACCGACCTGGTCGGGCGGACCTCGTCCGAGCTCGACCTGAAGGACCGCAGCGCCGTCTTCGCGTTCTTCGCGGAGCAGCAGCCGAAGCACGTCGTGCTCGCCGCCGCGAAGGTCGGCGGGATCATGGCGAACAACACCTACCCGCACGACTTCCTGAGCGAGAACCTGCAGATCCAGGTCAACGTGATGGACGCCGCGGTGGAGCACGGTGTCGAGCGCCTCGTGTTCCTCGGCTCCTCCTGCATCTACCCGAAGATGGCCGAGCAGCCGATCCACGAGGACGCGCTGCTCACCGGCCACCTGGAGCCCACCAACGACGCGTACGCCATCGCCAAGATCGCCGGCATCCTGCAGGTTCAGGCCGTCCGCCGACAGTTCGGTCGTCGGTGGATCTCGGCGATGCCGACCAACCTCTACGGCCCGGGCGACAACTTCTCGCCGACCGGCTCCCACGTGCTGCCGGCGCTCATCCGCCGGTACGACGAGGCAGCCCGCAGCGGTGCGTCGACGGTGGAGAACTGGGGGACCGGGTCGCCCCGCCGCGAGTTCCTGCACGTCGACGACATGGCGGCTGCCGTGTTCCACCTGATGGAGCACTACGACGGTCCTGACCAGGTCAACGTCGGGACCGGTTCGGACGTCACCATCAAGGAGATCGCCGAGACGATCGGCAAGATCGTCGGTTTCGAGGGTGAGACGGTCTGGGACACCAGCAAGCCGGACGGGACGCCGCAGAAGCTGCTCGACGTGTCGAAGCTGGCGGAAGCCGGGTGGACGGCGCAGATCGGGCTCGAAGACGGGCTCCGCAGCACCATCGACTGGTACCGCGAACACGCGGATTCCGTCCGTCAGTGATGGGTGCTGGACCCACGGAACCGTAGGATCGCTTCATGTCCGACCAGCCCGAGTCGCGACGCACTGCAGCACGCCGGGGGTCCAGGGCCCGGATCGTCCTGTGGGTCGTCCTCGCCCTTGTCCTGCTGCTGATCCTCGCCGTCGCGTGGGTCGGTGTGCGTGGCCTGCTCGCGAAGGGGCACCTGGAGCGTGCCGTCGGGGACGTCGACACGCTGCGGACCCAGCTGACGAGCGGCGACACCGGCGCTGCCCAGAAGACCGCACGCCACCTGGAGGACGAAGCCGCGTCGGCTCGGTCGCTGACCGGTGACCCGGTCTGGGGTGCGGCGCAGGCTGTGCCGTTCTTCGGAACCAACCTGCGGGCCGTGCGGGACGTGTCGGTCGTCGTCGATGATGTGGCCCGCGATGCTGTCAGCCCGGTGGCCGGAGTCGTCGGGAAGCTCGGGTCGGACTCGTTCGCGCCGAAGAACGGCCGGATCGACCTGCAGCCGATCGAGGATGCGCAGCCGGCGGTCGCGAAGGCCACCAAGACGCTCGAGCAGGCGCGCACCGACGCGGCACGGATCGACACCAGCGGAACCCTGTCGCCGGTCACCACCGCCGTGGGACAGCTCCGGAACGCGCTGTCGACTGCCTCCGAGCAGGCGGTCGCAGCGAACCGCATCGTGCAGCTCGCGCCAGCCATGCTCGGTCACGACGGGGACCGGAACTACCTGCTGCTGTTCCAGAACAACGCCGAACTCCGAGCCGGAGGCGGGATCCCCGGCGCAGTGGCGGAACTCGAGGCGAAGGACGGATCACTGCATCTGTCGGCGCAGGCCTCGAGCGGAGACTTCGGGCCGTACGACCAGCCAGTCCTGCCCTTGACCGCCGACACGCGTGGGCTCTACGGCAACATCACCGGCGAGTACATGCAGGACGTCACCCTCACGCCGCGGTTCGACGTCTCGGCGAAGCTCGCGCGGGAGATGTGGAAGCAGAAGTTCGGGCAGCAGGTCGACGGGGTCATCGCCATGGACCCGGTGACGCTGAGCTACATCCTCAAGGCGACCGGTCCGGTGCAGCTGCCGACCGGTGACACCCTGACGTCCGACAACGCGGTGAAGCTCCTGCTGAGCGACGTCTACGCGAAGTACCCCGATCCGGTGGTGCAGGACGCGTTCTTCGCGTCGGCCGCCGGCGCGGTGTTCGAGAAGATCTCGTCGGGCGGGTTCGACACGAAGGCGTTCGTGTCTGCGCTGACCCAGAGCTCGGACGAGGGCCGTCTGCGGCTCTGGAGCGCCGACAACGCCGAGCAGCGCAGGATCAGTGGGACCCCGGTCGCCGGTGAGCTCCCGACGGCGACCGCCGACTCGAGCCAGTTCGCCGTCTACCTGAACGACGGCACCGGCGCGAAGATGGACTACTACCTCGACAAGAGCGTCTCCGTCGGCAGCTCGGTGTGCCGCAAGGACGGTCGCCCCACGTCCGTCGTGCAGATCACGATCAAGAACACCGCGCCGGCCGATGCCGCGACGAGCCTGCCGCGGTACGTCACCGGTGGCGGCGACTTCGGCGTGGACCCCGGCAAGATCAAGACCCTGCTCGCCGCGTACGCGCCCGAGGACGCGATCTTCCTGGGCGCGACGAAGGACGGCAAGACGACCGCGGTGCAGACGGCCACCGACGGTGGGCACCCGGTCGCGCAACTGCAGACACTGCTCGCCCCCGGCGAGAGCCTGACCTTCCGGGTGGCCTTCCTCGGCGAGGCGAAGTACGCGAAGGCAGCCGTGCAGGCGAGTTCCACTCCAGGCGTCCAGCAGACGAAAACGAAGCCCCTGACGTTCGACTGTCAGCAGCCACTCGCCACTCGGTGACGGCAGAACCTCCGCAAAACGAACCGGCACGTTGCCCCCACTCCGAGGGGCGCCGGACGATCCTGTTCGAGCGCAAAGACTCTTGATCTCACGCACAGCGCACGTGTGTGGCGTCGCTCAGGCCGTCTCATCAGGGCTTTCGGTCGGTTGATGCCGGAATCGAGCGACCGCGCCGCTGCTCGTCCCGCCGATGTCGAGGGTGAACACACGTCGACCAGTGACCAAAATCCACGTGATCTGGCACCAAGCTGGGAAACTCCGCTAGATTGAGTCAACATCGCCATCACAACCGCCATTTCTTTGGCTGGGGTCAACCACCGGCGAACAGCGGGCTCTGGGTGTCAGGGTCTGGATATTCAGATCTTTAGGGGAACCATTCATGAAGAAGCTCATCGCAGCGGTGGTGCTGGCTGGCGCCGCACTGCTCGCCACTCCGGCCGTCGCCAACGCCGCCGGTTACACGCCTGACTCCGACGTCTCCGTCTCCGGCAGCGCCGTCGCCGGTGGCACCGCGGCCGTGAACTTCACGCCGGGTGCCTTCCAGGACAACGAGACCGTCAACGTCCAGGTCACCGGTGCCGGTGCGGTCACGCTCGGCGCGCTGCCGACCACGACCGTCTCGAAGACCTACACGGCCGCCTCGGATGGTTCGCTCGACGTCAAGGTCACGTTCCCCCAGGGCGCCTCGGGCACCTACAACCTGACCGCCACCGGCGCCACCTCGGGCGTCGTCGGCTTCGCGGCCTTCACCGTCGCCCCGGCTGACGCTGCTGCGGTTCCCGCAGCCGGCGCCGGCGCTGGCAACGGCACCGACGGCACGCTGGCCTTCACGGGTTCGACCGTCTCCGCCCTGGCCCTCTGGGTCGCCGGTGGCGCAGTCGTCCTCGGTGGTGGCCTCCTGCTGGTCCGCGGCTCGGTCCGCCGCCAGCGCGAGTCCGTCTGAGTCTCGACACACTGAACGAAGCCCCCGGAGCACCTGCTCCGGGGGCTTCTTCGTGCGCGGGGATCGTCGTCAGCGACGCCGGGCCGCACGGCTGAGGAGCAGCACGCCCGCCACGGCCCCCAGGAGCGCCCCCACGCCGTTCGCGACGACGTCGTCGATGGTCGCGGTGCGGGCCGGCAGGAACAGCGCCTGGCCGGTCTCGATGCACGCGCTGACGACGAGCCCCGTGGCGATGGCGGCCCACCACCACCGTGCACCGGCGAGCAGCACCACCAGCAGGCCGAGCGGCACGAAGTACACGACGTTCGCGAACGACTCGACCGCGGCGTAGTCGATGCGGTCCGGCAGCCCGTGACGGTGTGCGGCCGCGAGCGCACGGGTGAGCCACGGGCCGCCCGAAGCGTCGACGGGGGAGCCCCAGAAGCCGACGAGTGCCAGGGCGACGCCGTAGGCGACGGCCAACCACGTCGCGAACCGACGGCTGCGCCAGGTGGCGGGTGCGCGGTCGTCGACGCGGGGCTTGTCGGTGGTCACACGCCGACGCTAGCGAGTCGCGCCTCCAGGCCGGTGACCGCACCGTTTCGTCCCCCGATCGCGTCGATCCGGAAAACGAGTACCCCGATCCTGGTCCTGTACCCCGGAAGTGCGACGCACCTGCCCGGAAATCCGGGGCTGGCCGATGGGTCGCATTGACGGAACCCGTGAATCCACGGGCCTCGCTGGCGATCCACGCGGCTGTTCTCGTAGCGTTCTGGTGTCAGCAGATGTACCCCGGATCGTGAAGGAGAGCGACATGAGCATCACCGTGAACAACGCGACGCAGGCCGAGGTCACCCTCGACACCGAGACCGTGGACACCATCGCGATCCTCGAAGCCGACGCAGAGCTCTCCTCGCGCCCGAAGCGCGCCAAGGTCACCTGGGTGCAGGAAGACCAGGGCGAGTGGATCGCCGGTTACGGCGGGTACTTCGGCGGCAGCGTCGACAAGCGGGACGACCGCTACGTGGCTTCCGACACCTTCGGACTCGTCGTGGGCGAGTTCGCCTCCCTCGAAGAGGCACAGACCAAGCTCGAGGACCAGCTGCACGTCATGCTCCCGCCGGTCATCCGGCCGGTCGAGTGACGACGGCGGACACCAAGACCCCCGGCGTCGACCGCGACGCCCGCACCACCGGAACCACCGGCACCACCCAGCACGCAGCACAGCACGAAGGAGCAGCACCATGAGCACGACCGTCGCCCACCGCCAGCAGGCCGAGGTGACCCTGGACACCCAGACGATCGAGGTGATCGCCGAGATCGAGGCCCAGGTCGTGGCTCCGGTGCAGGCAGCCCCCGTCCACATCACGTGGGCGCAGGCCGACACCGGCCTGTGGGTCGCGAACTACGGCGGCTACTACGGCGGCACCGTCGACCGTCAGGGCACCCACTTCTTCGTCGCCGACACCTTCGGCCAGTACGTCGGGGACTTCCGCTCCCTCGACGAAGCGAAGGCGCGGCTGACCGAGCGCCTGCACGTGGTGCTGCCGGACGTCATCCGTCCCACCGCTTGATCTGCTGCTGACCGATCGCTGATCCTCGAACCCCCGCCGGCATGCCGACGGGGGTTCTTCGCGTCTGCTTGCCAGCCCTGCCCTGCGCGCGCGGGGCGCAACCGCCTACGCGACGGGCTCGATGAGCTGCGGCCCGTCGTTCCGCACGCTGTTCACCATGCGGGAGACCTCGTACTGCGCAAGTCCCGCGGCCACCGTCAGCGACTCGTGGTCGAGCAGGGCCAGCAGGTCGTCGGTGTGCAGGTCGCCGCCGAGCCAGTCGTCGTAGCCGTCGGGCGTCAGGAACGCCGGCATGCGGTCGTGGACCTCGCCCGGAGCGACGTGGGCGTCACGGGTGATGATCGCGAGCGACAGCCGCCACTTGTCCGGGTCGCCCTCGGGCTTCGTGGGGTCGGGCCAGGCGCTCACGACGCCGGCCATCGCCAGGGCGCCGCCGGGTTCGTGCACGAAGTGGGGTTCCTTGCCGTCCTCGCGCACCACCCACTCGTAGTAGCCCTGCGCCGGGACGATGCAGCGGTTCGTGGCGAAGGCCCGCTTGAACATGCCGCTCGTCGCGACCGTCTCGATGCGCGCGTTGATCGGTTTCGGGCGCTGCTTCTGGAAGTCCTTCGCCCAGCTCGGCACGAAGCCCCAGCTGATCTGCGGCAGTTCGCGTTCGCCGTGGCGCTGGCGGACGGCGTACACGGGGTCGGTCGGGGCGACGTTCCAGCTCGGGGCGAGGCCGGGGTGCACCTCGCCGGTGTCCTCGTCGACGTGCTCGGTCCGGGCGGCGAGCTCGCCCATGAGCTCGGGCAACAGATCGGCTGTGGTGTCGGAGACGACGAACCTTCCACACATGCGCCCAGTGTGCCCGTCGCCGCCGACAGCGGTGCGGTGCCGTTCCTGCTCACGAAGTGGGGCGTGCGGGCGTCTCGGGTGCGGGCTCGAGGGACTCGGCGGCCAGGCGGGCGCGTTCGGAGCGGCCGATGCGGACGAAGTACTCCGACAGCCCGACTGTGTACGCCGCGATCGCGAGCACGTGGAAACCGCTGGCGGCCCCGAGGACGAACGCCCCGAGGACGGCGACGAGACCCGAACCGAGCAACGGTGCGACGCGGGCGAGCATGCCGATCAGCCCCCGCCGCAGCAGGACCGTGTCGGTGCGGACGATGTCGCGGTGCTCCGGCAGGACCGGCACCGGACGACGCTGCACGTACAGCTGCGTGGCACCCCGCGCGGCGAGCTGCCACGAGGGCCGCACCTGCCGGCCGTTGATCGTCGTCGAGGGGTCCGGCGGCTGCCACGTCGGGATGCACGCGAACGTCAGGAGCCCGACGCCGAGCGCCAGCAACACCATCGCGACCACGCTGCGGACCGGAGTGGTCCCCGTCCAGTCGACCCGGGCCTCCAGGACGGCCATGCCGACCAGCGCGACGACCGCTGCGACGCCGGACCACACGGCGGCACGTCGGACGCGTGCCGGATCGAGCACGTCCGTGACGTGCCGACGGAAGACCTGCCAGCCGAGCGTGAACACGGCTCATTCCTCCGGCAGTGCGAGCTTGCTGCCGCTCCGCGCGCCGGAGCGGCCGCGGGGTGGCAGGGGTGGAGGGACCGGCGGGAGCGCTTCGGCCTCGACGCGGAGTTGCTCCTGCCGGCCGAGGGTGCGCAGACCGCCGATGCCCGTGGTCGCGCCGGTGATGCCGAGGAAGAACCCGAACAGCGGCAAGCGGGACAAGCCGGTGCCGGCCGAGATCGCGGCGACGTCGACGATCACCACGGCGAGCAGGGTGGCCGCGCACCCGGTCAGGAGCAGGAGGCCGCCGAGCGCCGAGCGGACGAGCAGGTCGCGGGTCTCCGGCAGCCGGTCGAGGACGGCGTCGCGGTGCTTCGGGTCGACCGGGGGTGGGTTCCTGCGGTGGTACCGGGTAACGGCCTCCTGCGTGCGCCACCCGATGCCCGGGATCGGCGCGATCGCCCACCCCTTCGGCCCGGACGGCACGCAGGCGGCTGCGAGGCACCCGAAGCCAACGGACAGGAGCAGGCCGACGACGACCCTTCCGGCGGGCGGGAGCGGAGTGGCGTCGAACGCGTCCGTCGTCAGCCCGAGCACCACCAACCCGACGAACGCCACGACCACCGCGATGCTGCCGACGAGCCGGATGCGGCGGCGGCGCCGGGCGTCGACGAGTGCGGGGAGGCGCTCGCGGAACACCTGCCACCCGATCTTGAACACTCATCATGTCTACCCGGTGCTGGTGCGGGGTGTCTGCGCGCTTTGCGTTCAGTGAGCAGAAGATGTCGGGTGCTGGCGGGGACTCGACGTCTTCTGCTCACTCGATGCGCGGCGTCCCGCGCCCTCGCCCCGGCCGCGCCCGCACCCTCCCCACCCGGACACGCCCGAGCGCGCGCCTCCCGGAGCGACCGCGCCCGCGACGTGGTGCTGCCCCTCAGCGATCGTCCAGGCGGGCACGGTGACCTCGGACCATGAGTCTCGACATCGTCTACACCGCCGCTGCCCACGCCACCGGGGGCGGCCGCGACGGGCACGTCCGCAGCGAGGACGACCGGCTCGACCTCGACACCCGTCCGCCCAAGGAGATGGGCGGCAGCGGCGAGGGCACGAACCCCGAGCAGCTCTTCGCCGCCGGGTACGCCGCGTGCTTCCTCGGTGCGCTGCACGCCGCTGGCAAGGAGCTCGAGCTCGACACCACCGGCGCCGAGGTCTCCGCCGAGGTCGGCATCGGCGGCATCGGCAACGGGGGCTTCGGCCTCGCCGTGGAGCTCGACGTCTACGCCCCGAACGCCCCGCAGGAGCAGCGGCAGCGTCTGGCCGAGCGTGCGCACGAGATCTGCCCGTACTCGAACGCCACCCGCGGCAACATCACGGTCACGCTGTCCATCGTCGACTAGCGTTCCGCCGGTGGTCACCGACGAGACGCGCTGCCCCTGCCTGAGCGGCAACCCCTACGGCGAGTGCTGCGGCCCCCTGCACGCCGGGGCGGTGGCGCCGACCGCGGAACGGCTCATGCGCTCCCGCTTCAGCGCCTTCGCGCTGGGCCTGCCGGAGTACCTGCTGCTCACCTGGCACCCGCGCACGCGTCCGGCGGGCCTCGAGTTGGATGCGTCCCAGCGCTGGACACGGTTGGACGTGCTGGCGACCAACTCGGGAGGCCCGTTCGACTCCCACGGCACCGTCACGTTCCGCGCGTGGTGGCGTTCCGACGACGAGCGCGGCACGCTCGAGGAGACGAGCGACTTCGTCCGCGAGCAGGGACGATGGTTCTACGTGGACGGGGTCGTCGCCTGACGGCTCCGCACCACGCCAGCTGACAGGAGCCCACATGCCCGCACGCGACCTCACCCGCTACGGCGAACGGACCACGGCCGCCGAGGTCGTCGACGGCCTCGACCTGACGGGGCGCACGGCGATCGTCACCGGTGCTGCGTCCGGCATCGGGGTGGAGACCGCCCGAGCGCTCGCCGGAGCCGGGGCCCGCGTGACGCTCGCGGTGCGGGACGTCGAGGCCGGCCGACGGGTGGCGGACGACATCGCGCGGACGACGGGGACGGACGCACCGGCCGTCGTCGAGCTGCACCTGGACCGGCCGGCCTCCGTCGAGGCCTGCGCCGCAGCGTGGTCCGGGCCGCTCGACGTGCTCGTCGCCAACGCGGGCATCATGGACGCGCCCGAGTCGTACACGCCCGCCGGGTGGGAGTCGCACTTCGCGACCAACCACCTGGGGCACTTCGCCCTCGCGCTCGGGCTGCACGACGCCCTTGCCGCCTCGGGTTCGGCACGGATCGTCTCCGTGTCGTCGAGCGGACACGGTGGTTCGCCCGTCGTGTTCGACGACCTGTTCTTCCGCCGACGTCGCTACGAGCCCGGACTCGCGTACGGGCAGTCGAAGACCGCCAACGTGCTGTTCGCCGTCGCTGCCGGCCGACGGTGGGCCGCCGACGGCATCACCGCGAACGCCCTGATGCCCGGCGGGATCTGGACCGGGCTGCAGAAGCACTGGGACCCGGCGGTCCTGGCCGCCACGAAGCTCGCCGCGGCCGACGCCGTGAAGTCCCCGGAACAGGGAGCCGCGACCTCGGTCCTGCTCGCCACCGCACCCGAACTCGACGGGGTCACGGGTCGCTACTTCGAGGACTGCCACGAAGCAGCGGTGGTGGAGCGGATCGAGGACGGCCTGCACGGCGTGCTGCCCTGGGCGCTCGATCCCGACCAGGCCGATCGGCTGTGGGACGTCTCCGTCGCGCTGCTCGATGCCGAGGCGCGGTCCCGCGGCTGACCGAGGGCTGCCCGGTTCGGCTAACCGCTGATGACGGCGGGCAGGTCGACCGCGGTGCGCATCGCCCGGCGGACCCCGGCCTCGTCGGGGAGCAGCTCGTCCTCGTCGCCGGTCAGGAAGAACCGGATCTGCCCGATCGCCTGCTCGGTGAGCATGTCGAGGCCGTTCAGGACCAGCCCCCCGGCCTCGGTCCAACGGCTGGCGACCGCGGTGGGCCACGGTTCGTAGGCGACGTCGAACAGGACGGCGTCGGGTCCCGACGGCCGGACGTCCAAGGCGTCGGCGGCTCCGCCCGGCAGCGTCGACAGGACGAACCCGTGGTGGGTGCCCGTGAGTTCGGTCAACGGGTGGACCTCGAGCGTCACCCCGAGCCGGACGGCCAGGCCGACCAGCGGGTGCGTCTTCGCGGTGTCGCGGACGAACACCCGCACGAGCGAGGCGCCGAGCCGCACGGCAGCGGTCAGGGCACTCGCCGCGGTGGCACCGCCGCCCAGGATCGTGGGCTCACCGGGCAGGTGTCCGAGTGCCTCGACCGGTCGGACGAGGCCCTGCACGTCGGTGTTCGCGCCGGCTCGCACGATCGTGGAGCCCTCGTGGCGGAACGCGACCGTGTTGGCGACCCCGAGCTCATCGACGAGCGGGGTCGTGCGGTCGAGCAGCGGAAGCACCTCGCGCTTGAGCGGCATCGTGAGGCTCAGCCCACGCCATTCCGGACCCAGCCCCGCGACGAACGCGGCGAGCCCGCCGGACGCGACCTCGTGCCTCCCGTACGTGAAGGGCAGGTCGAGCGCATCGTAGGCCGCTGCGTGGAGCGTGGGCGAGAGCGAGTGCGCGATGGGTGAGCCGAGCACCGCGAGGTGCGTGCGGCCTGGTTCGGTGAACGCCACGGTCACCCAGCCTAGCCAGCCGTTTTCTTGAGCACCCCGTTAGGTTAGGCTACCCTTCGTGAACCGTTCCCCCTTGCGTCTCCGACGCGTGCTCGCCGCGGCCGGCGCCGTCGTCGCCGCGTCCCTCGTCCTCGCCGGCTGCGCGTCCGGCTCCGGCTCCTCGACGGACTCCGCGTCCTCTGGGTCGTCCGACGCCGCGTTCCCGGTCTCGATCACGACCGGCCTCGGCACCACCACCATCGAGTCGGCACCGAAGCGCGTCGTGGCGCTCGGCTGGGGCGACGCCGAGACCGCCCTCGAACTCGGTGTGCAGCCGGTCGGCGCGAGCGACTGGCTCGCCTTCGGTGGCGACGGTGTCGGCCCGTGGCTCAAGGGTGCGTACGACAAGTCCCCGAAGATCATCCAGACGCTCGAGCCGAGCTACGAGGACATCCTCAAGCTCAACCCCGACCTGATCCTCGACGTGAAGTCCTCGGGCGACAAGGAGCGGTACGACAAGCTGTCCGCGATCGCGCCCACCCTGGCGATCCCGAAGGGCGGGGCGAACTACCTCGCCTCGACCGAGCAGCAGACGACCATGATCGCGAAGGCGCTCGGCAAGGAGTCCGAGGGCAAGAAGCTGCTCTCCGGCCTCGACGACGCCTACGCCGCGGCCCGCAAGGCGCACCCGGACTTCGCGGGCAAGACGGCCGTCGTCGGTGCCTACAGCTCCGAGGGCTTCGGGGCGTACGCCTCCACCGACAGCCGCTCGACCTTCATGCGAAACCTGGGCTTCGAGATCCCGAAGGCCATCGACCAGCAGGCCGGCAAGGAGTTCTCCGTGCACCTGTCCGACGAGAACCTGGACCTGCTCGACGCCGACCTGACGCTGATCCTGCCGATCTACGTGGACGCGTCCGAGGCTTCATCGAACAAGCTGTTCCAGAAGGTGCCGTCGGTCGAGGCCGGGCACGCGATCGTGTTCGACGACAAGGACGTGTCGTCGGCGTTCTCGATGGGCACCACGGCCGCGATCGAGTGGGCGCTCGACAAGCTGCCGGCGGAGTTCGAGAAGAAGCTCGGCTGACCCAGAGCGCTTCTCCACCGCGAAAGCGACAGGGTGCCGCCGATGTTCGGCGGCACCCTGTCGCTTTCGCAGTTCGGGGGGACGGACTAGGCGCCGACGGTGGACCCCAGCAGCGCGAAGAGCAGGGCGATCAGGGGGAGCGTGCCCTGCTTGAACGCGGAGTTGACGTACTTCCGGCCGGAGCCGATCAGGACGACCGCTGCCCCGAGCATGCTCGCGGTGGAGAACACCACGAGCGTCCAGCCGCTCACCGTGTTGCCCGCGAGCACGAGCACGACGCCGAGGATGGCCCCGATCGCCAGGAACAGGTTGTAGAAGCCCTGGTTGAAGGCGAGCGAGCGGGTCGCCACGGCTTCGGTCTCGGAAGCGATGCCGAAGATCCGGCGCGCTTGCGGACTGGTCCAGATGACCGATTCGAGGAAGAAGATGTACACGTGGATGAGGCCCGCGAGGACCGCACAGACACCCGAGATCACCAGCAGGACCGACATGTGCACATTCTCGCAGGCGCGGGCGGGGTTCCGCTGCACGTCCGCCAGTAGGCTCGGACCATGAACGACGAGGTCACCCCGCCCGAGGCCGAACCGAGCGCGGAAACCAGCGCCGTCGCCGAACTCCGCAGCATCCGGCAGAGCATCGACAACATCGACGCCGCCGTGATCCACATGCTCGCGGAACGCTTCAAGTACACGCAGCGCGTGGGACACCTGAAGGCCGACTCGGGCATGCCGGCTGCCGACCCGGACCGCGAACGGACCCAGGTCGCCCGGCTCCGGTCGCTCGCCACCGACTCCCACCTCGACCCCGCCTTCGCCGAGAAGTTCCTCAACTTCATCGTCGCCGAGGTCATCCACCACCACGAGCGCATCGCGGGCCGCGACGAATGAACGTCGGGCTGCCGTCGCTGCTGATCGGGTCGTACACGGCGACCGGCGGCGGGAACGCCACGGGCATCTCGCTGGTCGACGCCGGCCCGGTCGGAACCACTCCGGCGCCCCGGACCGTCGCGGTGCTCGACGACCCCTCGTTCCTGGCCGTCTCGGGTGACCGGGTCTACGCGGTCTCCGAGACGAACGACGGCGCCGTGTCGGCCTTCCGGCTGCAGGGCGGCGCGCTCGAGCACCTGTGGGACGCCCCCGCCGGTGGAGACGCCCCGTGCCACATCCGGGTCGACCCCTCGGGCGCGCTCGTCGTCACGAACTACGTCTCCGGCACCGTCACGGCGATCTCCCTGCTGGCAGCCGAGTCGCACGCGGCCTCGCTGACGGCGAGCGACGGTGTGGTGCTGCACGGTGACGCCGACCAGCGCTCGGTGCCGGCCGACGCGGTCGAGGTCGCCGTGCTGCCCGACGTCACCGGCCCCGACGAGGACCGCCAGGACGGCCCGCACGCGCACCAGTCGATCGCCACCCCGGACGGCACGGTCCTGGTCGCCGACCTGGGCGGCGACGCCCTGCACGAGTTCCGCATCACGGTGTCCGCCGACGGGGTCCCCGACATCGAGGCGGTCCGCGTGCACCACGTGGCACCCGGTGCCGGCCCGCGGCACATGACCTGGATCGACAGCGACCTGCTCGTCGCCGGTGAGCTCGACGGCCGCGTGTACCGGCTGCGTCGCGACGCTTCGGGGTCGCTCGTGACGATCGCCGCAGTGCCCGTGTTCGACGGTGCCGTGGGGGATTCGCTGCTCAGCCACATCGAGGTCGACGACGCCGGCCGTGTCTACGTGACCGTGCGTGGGCGTGACCTGCTCGTGGTGCTCGACGCGCGTGACGGCGGGCTCTCCGTCGTCGGGTCCGTTCCCTGCGGTGGGGTCTGGCCGCGGCACTTCGCGCGGGTGCCCGGGTTCGTGCTGGTCGCGAACCAGATGTCCGACGCGGTGGCCGTGCTGCCGCTCGACGCCGACGGCATGCCCGGCGAAGCCGTCGCGCAGATCCCGGTCGCCACCCCGACCTGCATCGTCCCCGTCTGACGCCGGCGTGTTCGTGCGTGCGAGCCTGCGTGACGCCGGCGTGTTCATGCCTGCGTGCCTGCGTGACGCCGGCGTGTTCGTGTGACGCCCCGAAGTCGTCGAGACGCCCCCGAATTCGGCGGCGTCTCGACGACACTGCGGCGTCGGAGCGACACGACGGCGTCTGGACAACGCCGCAACGCCGCAATGCCGCAGCGGCACGAGACGAGACGAGACGAGACGCCGGCGTGTTCGGAGCCCCGCGCGCTAGAAGTCGATCAGGTTCTCGAAGGGGCGGCCCTCGGCCAGCGCGGCGACCTGCTTGCGCATGAGCTCGATCGACCTCGGCACGCTCAGGTCGGTGTTGCCGCCGACGTGCGGCGTGAGCACGGTGTTCGGCGTCGTCCACAGTGGGTGTCCGTCGGGCAGGGGTTCCGGGTCGGTGACGTCGAGCGCCGCGAACAGCCGCTCCGACCGCAGCTCGGCGACCAGGGCATCGGTGTCGACGACCTTGCCGCGCGCCACGTTCACCACGAGGGCACCGTCCGGCAGCGCCGCGAGCAGCTCCGCGTCGACCAGCCGTTCGGTCTCGACGGTGAGCGGGGCGATGAGCACGAGCACGTCCGTCGTCAGGGCCAGGTCGGGCAGCTCGCCGAACGCGTGCACGTGCCGACCGTCCTGGTCGCGGGCGGTCCGGGCGACCACGGTCACCTCCGTGCGGAAGGCCTCGAACCGGGTGGCGATCGCGGACCCGATCGCCCCGTAGCCGACGACGGTCACCCGGCGGTCGGCGAGCGATCGGGTCTCGCGGGCGTCCCAGACGCCGTTCGCCCGGTCGACCTGGAACGCCGAGATCTCGCGGAGCGAGGTCAGCGCCAGGCCGACGGCGAGCTCGGCGGTCTCGTCGTCGTGGATGCCGCGACCGTTCGCCAGCTGCGCGTGCCCGGGCACGTGCGGGATCGCGTGCTCGTACCCGGCGCTCGGCAGCTGCAGCAGCTGGAGCTCGGGCAGGTCGTGCACGAACTGCCAGCGGTGCCGCCCCGCGAAGTAGAACGGCAGGAACGTGATCGCGACGTCGTCCGGGCGACCGTACGGCGACTCGACGTCCCAGACGTCCAGCTCGATGCCGTCCGGCACGGGGCCGAACCGGTCGACGAGTTCGGCGAACGGCAGGGTGACGATCGGCATCCGCGGACCGGGCCTAGGCGTCGGTGCGCGGCGAGAAGGCACCGTCGGAGTCGAGCGGCCCGCGGCCGACGTACCCCTCGGTGACGTCCTCGACGATCACGTCGCCGAAGCGGGCCGGCAGCGTCGCGGCGTGGGTGCCGCGCAGCTCGTCGACCGTGGCCTCGAACGCGCCCTGGACCTCGAGCGTGCTCGACGTCGCGTCGGTCACGCCGATGCGCAGCACCGGGAAGCCCCGGCCGGCGCACATGCCCTGGAACCGCACGTCGTCCTCACGCCGGACGGTCACGATGACGCGACCGGTCGACTCGGAGAACAGCGCCGTCGCGGTGTCGATGCCGTCACGGGTCTCGAGCTCGTCGAGGACCACGCGGGCACCGATGCCGAAGCGGAGCACGGACTCGGCGAGCGACTGGCCGAGGCCGCCGTCCGCCAGGTCGTGCGCGCTGGTGAGCAGCTGCTCACCGGACGCCGCGTACAGCAGCTCGGCGAGGGCCTTCTCGCGCTCGAGGTCGACCGCCGGCGGACGCCCGCCCAGGTGGCCGTGCACGGTGCCGGCCCACGCGGAGCCGTCGAGCTCCAGGCTCGTGGTGCCGAGCAGGTAGATGTTGTGGCCGTCGTCCTGCCATCCCGACGGCACGCGCTTGGCGACGTCGTCGATGATGCCGAGCACGCCGACGACGGGCGTCGGGTGGATCGGGGTCGAGCCGGTCTGGTTGTAGAACGACACGTTGCCGCCGGTGACCGGGATGCCGAGCTCCATGCAGCCGTCGGCCAGGCCCTCGACCGCCTCGGAGAACTGCCACATGACCTCGGGGTTCTCGGGGGAGCCGAAGTTCAGGCAGTCGGTGACGGCAGCGGGAACGGCACCGGTGACGGCGACGTTCCGGTACGCCTCGGCGAGGGCCAGACGGGCACCCTGCTTCGGGTCGAGCTGGCAGTAGCGGCCGTTGGCGTCGGTGGCGATCGCGACGCCGAGCCCGGTTTCCTCGTCGACGCGGATCATGCCGCCGTCGTCGGGGAAGGACAGCGCGGTGTTGCCGAGCACGTAGGTGTCGTACTGGTTCGTGACCCAGTTCTTCGACGCCAGGTTCGGCGAACCGAGCAGCTGCAGGAACTGCGCCTTGAGCGCGGGGCCGTCGGCCGGACGGTCGAGCGAGGCGGCCGTGTCGGCCTGCAGCGCGTCGATCCAGGTCGGGTAGGCGACCGGGCGGTCGTAGACCGGGCCGTCGACGGCGACGGTGCGCGGGTCGACGTTCACGATCTCCTGGCCCTGCCAGTCGATGACCAGGCGGCCGGTGCCGGTGACCTCGCCGAGCACGCTGGTCTCGACCTCCCACTTGCCGACGACGCTCAGGAAGTCGTCGAGCTTGTCGGGGCGGACGACGGCCATCATGCGTTCCTGGCTCTCCGACATCAGGATCTCTTCGGCGGTGAGCGTGGGGTCGCGGAGCAGGACGTCGTCGAGCGAGATGTGCATGCCGCCGTCACCGTTGCTCGCGAGCTCCGAGGTGGCGCAGGAGATGCCCGCCGCACCGAGGTCCTGGATGCCCTCGACCAGGTCCTTCTGGAACAGCTCGAGGCAGCACTCGATCAGGACCTTCTCGGCGAAGGGGTCGCCGACCTGCACGGCCGGGCGCTTGGTCGGGCCGCCCTCGGTGAAGGTGTCGGACGCCAGGATCGATGCGCCGCCGATGCCGTCGCCGCCGGTGCGGGCCCCGAACAGGACGACCTTGTTGCCGGCACCGGAGGCGTTCGCCAGATGCAGGTCCTCGTGGCGCAGGACGCCGACGGCCAGGGCGTTGACCAGCGGGTTGCCCTGGTACACCGGGTCGAAGTAGGTCTCGCCGCCGATGTTCGGCAGGCCGAGGCAGTTGCCGTAGAACGAGATGCCGCCGACGACCCCGTGCACGACGCGTGCGGTGTCCTCGTGGTCGATCGCGCCGAAGCGGAGCTGGTCCATCACGGCGACGGGGCGGGCACCCATCGAGATGATGTCGCGGACGATGCCGCCGACGCCGGTGGCCGCACCCTGGTAGGGCTCGACGTAGGACGGGTGGTTGTGCGACTCGACCTTGAAGGTCACCGCCCAGCCGTTGCCGACGTCGACGACACCGGCGTTCTCGCCCATGCCGACCATCAGGTTCTTGGTCATCTCCGGCGTGACCTTCTTGCCGAACTGCCGCAGGTAGTTCTTCGAGGACTTGTAGGAGCAGTGCTCGCTCCACATCACCGAGTACATCGCCAGCTCGCCCGAGGTGGGGCGGCGGCCGAGGATCTCCTTGATGCGGGCGTACTCGTCCGGCTTCAGGCCCAGCGCGTCGTACGGCTGCTCCTTGTCGGGGGTTGCTGCCGCGTCCTGCACGGTGTCGGGCTTCGGGCGAACGTGTGTCGTCACGGTGTCGTTGTTCCCTGTCACTTGACGAGCGCGTGCTCGATCACGGAGGTGAAGAAGGTCAGGCCGTCGGTGCCCGAGGCCATCGCGGCGGGGGTGTCCGGGCCGAACCCGGCCTCGGTCGCGTGCTCGGGGTGCGGCATCAGGCCGACGACGTTGCCGCGCTCGTTCGAGACGCCGGCGATGTCGTCGATGGAGCCGTTCGGGTTCACGCCGAGGTAGCGGAACACGACCTGGCCGTTGTCCTCGATGCGCTTGATGGTGTCGGCGTCCGCGACGAAGCGGCCGTCGGCGTTCTTCAGCGGGATGGTGATCTCCTGCTGGGCGCTGAAGCCGGAGGTCCAGGCGGTCGCGGTGGTCTCGACGCGGAGCTTCTGGTCGCGACGGATGAACTGCTGGTGTGCGTTGCGGGTGTGTGCCCCGGGGACCAGACGGGCCTCGGCCAGCATCTGGAACCCGTTGCAGATGCCGAGCACGGGCATGCCCTTGCCGGCGGCGTCGATGACCTCGGCCATGATCGGGGCCTTCGCGGCGATCGCGCCGGCACGGAGGTAGTCGCCGTACGAGAACCCGCCGGGCAGCACGATCGCGTCGACACCCTGCAGGTCGTGGTCGCCGTGCCACAGGGCGACGGGGTCGGCGCCGGCGAGACGGACGGCGCGCTGGGCGTCGCGGTCGTCGAGCGAGCCCGGGAACGTGATGACGCCGATGCGCATCCGGGTCACTGGCCTTCCACGGTCACGGACACGACGTCCTCGATGACCGCGTTGGAGAAGACGTCGGCTGCGATGTCGCGGACCTCGGCGAGCTTGGCGTCGTCGACGGGGCCGTCGACGGTCACCTCGAAGCGCTTGCCGATGCGGACGTTGGTCAGGTCGGCCTTGCCGAGGCGGGCCAGGGCGTTGCCCACGGCCTTCCCCTGGGGGTCGAGGATCTCGGCCTTGGGCATGACCTCGACGACGATCGTTGGCACGTGTTCTCTCCAGCACTTCAGGGGTGGGGGGACGCGACCAGTCTACGGGGCGCACGCGACACGCCGGGACGGCCCCGGGCCTCCAGGCGGGCACTTCCTGTGCGCTTGCTCACGTCTGTTCCAACGCGTATATTCCAAGTCGAATAGTCAACAACGAACAAGCGGACTGGAGGCACGTGTGCCGTCGCTCACGCCACTCGCGTTCGCCGCGCTCGGGCTCCTGGCCGAGGGGCCGACGCATCCCTACGAGATGTTCCAGACGATGACGCACCGCCGGGACGGCCGGAACGTCAAGGTCCGGCCCGGCACGCTGTACCACCAGGTCGGCCGACTGGTGGAGCTCGGCCTCGCCGAGATCGTGGGGACCGACCGGGCGGGCAACCGTCCGGAACGCACCACCTACGCCATCACGGACGACGGGTGGACGGCCCTGCACGACGGGCTCGTCCGGCTGATCGCCGAACCGGCCGAGGAGTACCCCGTCTTCCACCTGGCCGTCGCCGAGATCGAGAACCTGTCGGTCGACGAGGCCGAGTCCGCGCTGCGGGCGCGGGTCACGGCACTCCGGGCCCAGCGCGACGAGGCGGACGAGATCCTCGGGATCGTCCGGGCGAAGGACCTGCCCGAGCGGTACTGGCTCGACGTGTCGTACGTGCGTGCGATGCTCACGACGCAGATCGAGTGGCTCGCCGCCACGGCCGACCGGATCGCCGCCGGCCACATCTCCTGGGACGCCCACGCCGCGTCCGCAGACACCACCACGAACAGCAAGGAAACCACTCGATGACCACCGTCACGCCTCCGCGGACGACCGAGAAGAAGCCGTGGCCTGCCCTGTGGGCACTCGTCGTCGGGTTCTTCATGATCCTCGTCGACTCGACCATCGTGTCGGTCGCCACCCCCACCATCGCCCAGAAGCTCGACGCGGACATCAACTCCGTGATCTGGGTGACGAGCGCCTACCTGCTCGCCTACGCCGTGCCGTTGCTCATCACCGGCCGGCTCGGTGACCGCTTCGGCCCGAAGGTCATGTACCAGATCGGCCTCGTGGTCTTCACGCTCGCCAGCCTGTGGTGCGGCCTGGCCGGCTCGATCGAGGTGCTGATCGTCGCCCGCGTCGTGCAGGGCCTCGGCGCCGCGATGATGAGCCCGCAGACCATGTCGGTCATCACCCGCATCTTCCCGCCGCAGAACCGCGGTGCGGCGATGGGCCTCTGGGGCGCCGTCGCCGGTGTCGCCTCGCTCGTCGGCCCGATCGTGGGCGGCCTGCTCGTCGACGGCTTCGGCTGGGAGTGGATCTTCTTCGTGAACGTCCCCGTCGGTGTCGTCGCGTTCGTGCTCGCGCAGCGTTTCGTGCCGTCGTTCGAGCGGCACGGGCACCGGTTCGACTACCTCGGCATCTTCTTGTCCGCAGCGGGCCTGTTCCTGCTCGTGTTCGGCATCCAGGAAGGCGAGACCTACGACTGGGGTGTCATCGCCGGTCCGATCTCGGTGTGGTCGCTCATCATCGTCGGTCTCGTGGTGCTCGCCGGCTTCGTGGTCTGGCAGGGCGTGCAGAAGGGCGAGCCGCTGCTGCCGCTCGGTCTGTTCAAGGACCGCAACTTCACGCTGGCCAACGTCGCCATCACGGCCGTCGGTGTCGCGATCGCCTCGTTCGCGCTGCCGATCATGCTGTGGGCGCAGGACGTCCTGCGCTTCTCGCCGACCCAGGCCGCACTGCTCCTCGTGCCGCAGGCCGTGCTGTCCGCCGCGCTCGCGCCGGTCGTCGGCAAGAACCTCAACCGCTGGAACCCGCGCTGGGTCGCCGCGTTCGGGCTCGCCTGCTTCTCGGTCGGCCTGTTCTGGTTCGGTGCCCTGCTGACGAGCGGCGCCGAGTGGGGCTGGGTGCTCCTGCCGAGCGCGCTCCTCGGGCTCGCCAACGCCTGCATGTGGGGGCCGCTGTCCGTCTCGGCGACGCGCAACCTGCCGCCGAAGCTGGCCGGTGCCGGCTCGGGCGTCTACAACACCACGCGGCAGATCGGTGCGGTGCTCGGTTCCGCCGGCATCGCCGCCCTGATGGAGGCCCGGATCACCGCGAACTTCCCGGCGTCGTCCGGTGGGGCCACGGCCGGTGGCGCGGAGCAGCAGGTCGGCGCTCTGCCGGGCTTCCTGCTCGAGCCGTTCTCCACGGCCATGGGTGAGTCGCTCTACCTGCCGGCGATCGTGCTCGTCGTGGCCATCGTCGCGGCGCTGTTCCTGGCGAAGCCGAAGCAGACCGTCGCCTGGCAGCAGACCGGTTCGGTCACCACGCAGCCCGACGCCGAGCCCGCGGGAGCCCCGGCGAAGTAGAGCACGAGCGCTTCGGCGCCCAACGAGTGAGCAGAAGAAGTCGAGTCACCTCCGGGTACTCGACTTCTTCTGCTCACTCGTGTCGGGGACGCACCCCCGCCCGTCAGCTGCGGCGCTGCAGGTGCGCCCGGGTGAGCTCGTCCATCTGTTCGTCGGTCAGGGCGTCGACGTCCCGGGCCTCGCGGCGGTCGGTCCGCTGCCACCGGATGAACAGCGCGACGAGCACGGGGATGTCCGCCACCTCGGCGATGAACCACAGCAGGTCGCCCGCCAGGTGCTGGTCCTGCAGCGGCGACGGGTACCAGGCCCGCCCGACCACGGGCACGAGGGACCCGTCGAGCACGTGGTTCGTGATCCGCAGCACGATGCCCGGCACCGCGTCGACGACGAGCTCGACGAACGCCAGCAGGAACTCGGCCGTGGCGAACGTCGACGAGACGAGCACACCGACCTCGGACAGCGGGGCGAGCAGGCCGAACCCGAGCGCCGGCACGGTCACGGTGATGACGGCGGCCCAGACGGGGGACTCCCGGATCACGCTCGAGAACGGGGTGAGCAGGACGGCGAACAGCGCCAGCGCGACCAGCGGGGCGACGATCGCGTTGCCGAGCAGACGCACCGGACGTGACCCCATGACGGCGTCGGCGGCCTGCGCGAGGCGAGCCGGGCCTCCGATCCGGAGCAGTGCGACGGGCGCACCGAGCGCGGCGAAGGTGGGGACCGCGAAGAACAGCAGGGCGGCGCGCAGGACGAACGCCCAGCGCAACCGCTCGTCGTCGACGCCGACGATGCCGAACTGCAGGACGCCGAACAGCACGAGCGCCGTGACGAAGGCGAGCGTGCGCCACCACGGCCACCGGGCACCTCGTCGGACCGCTCCGACGACCCAGCGGCCGTAGGCGAGCGCGGCGACGACGAGGAGCACCGCCGCCAGGGGGTCGAACCGCCAGGTGCTCCAGAACTCGGGTGTCGACGGCGTGGGGAGCCTCCTGGGGATCAGGCGGACTCGTCCGTCGTTCCGCCGGAGCCATCCTCCGTCCGCCCGGGGTCCGCCGGGGGTCCGGCGTGCCCCCGCGACGGTGAGAACCGGTTCAGATCCGGGCGACTCCGCGTGCCGGGACGGTCCGCGACAGCAGCCAGACACCCACCGGAACGGCCACGGCCCCGACGAGTGCGACACCGAACGACAGGTGCAGCTGCATCACGAGGAACGCCGGGCCGATGGTGCAGAGGGCCGCGACGGCGACGACCGGCCAGGCCGGACGGTCCGCCGACCGCAGCAGGCGGGGGAGCGGCCGGTCGAACCAGCGCAGGGCACGTGCCACCCCGATGGCGACGGCGAGCACCACGACCAGCGCGACGATCCGGGACGCCCACCACGGGCCGGAGCCCGGCGCCGGGAACGGCACCCCGACGAGCAGGGCGATGCCGTTCAGCGCGATGAACAGCGGCAGGTGCCACAGGTAGATCGTCATGCCGTCGCGGCCGAGCACGAACACGGCCCCGAGCGCGGCACGGGTGCGCATCAGCCGGGTGAGCGGCGCGTGCACGAGCTGGACCAGGCACGCCTGCGCGATCGCCAGGAACGCCAGCGGCAGCATCGGCGGGTTCAGGTCCTGCAGCATGTCCGGCGCCCACAGCCCGACCGAGGTCATCGGCACGAGCACGGCGTAGGCGGCGACCGCGATGGCCAGCAGGAGCACCTTCGACCGGCGCGCGAACCACCCGTCGGCCCAGAGGAACCCGAGCTGCTGCGCGAAGAGCCACACCGGTCCCAGGTTGAGCAGCCCGACCTCGGCGACCCCGGTGGCCAGGCGGACGGCGTCGACCACTGCGGCGAGCACGAGCAGCACGGCGAGGGTGGCCCAGGGTGCTCGCTCGTGCAGGCGCATCATCACGGGGACGCAGCACTGGGTGATGCCGTAGGCGGCCAGGAACCAGAGCGGCGACCCGATGCCGAACGCGACCTCGGTCAGCAGCTCCGGCGGCGTGCCCGCGGCCGTCGCGACCCCGAGCCCGAGCGCGAGGAACACGAAGAGCGGCACCGCGGGCCGGAACAGCCGCACCAGGCGGGTGGCCAGGTAGTCGCGGGCGGGGCTCGGCGCACCACGGGCGACGGTGCTGCGCCAGCCGACGGCGCTCGCGAACCCGCCGACCACGAAGAACAGCGGCATCACCTGCCCGACCCAGGTGGCGGCGACGTACCAGGGGAGTTCCTGCAGCGGGCTCGTCACCCGCACCCCCTGGGCATCGGCGGCGACGCCGACCATCGTGACGTGCACGATGACGACGAGGACGACGCAGGCCGTCCGGATGAGGTCGACGACCAGGTCCCGCTTCGCGATGATCCCCCGGACGTCCGCACTGCTGTTCGCCTGTTCAGGCAGACCTTGGCTCGTGGACATGTCCGGACGTTAGCGTGCGGAACGGTCGGTCCAGTGTCGTTCCAGCTGATCGCGACCGGATCGTGACACTTCGTATTCCGGTAGCGGCATGCGTCACCTCGCTGGCCAGCAGCAACAGCTCGTGTACAGTGGACGTGTTGTCTTGATTCCTGCAAAAGAAAGGCTCAGCATGGATGCCGACGCCGATCTGCTCCGCACGTCGGGGCTCCGGGTCACGACCCCGCGCCTCGCCGTGCTCCGCGCGACGGACTCGATGCCGCACGCCACCGCGGATGACATCGTCGTCGCGCTCGCCGCCGAGCTGCCGACCACCAGTCACCAGGCCGTCTACGGGGTGCTGAACGCCCTGACCGGCGTCGGGCTCGTCCGCCGCATCGAACCGGCAGGCAGCCCCGCGCGCTACGAGCGCCGGACCGGTGACAACCACCACCACATCGTCTGCACCCTGTGCGGCGCGATCGAGGACGTCGACTGCGCGGTCGGCCACTCGCCCTGCCTGACACCGTCCGAGACCCACGGCTTCGCGGTCACCACCGCCGAGGTCACCTACTGGGGCATCTGCGACCGCTGCGCAGCGGCAGAGCGCGACGACGCAGACGCCCCCACGCCCGCCTGACGGCGACCGCCCCACCGCACCGGCGCCACGACGCGCCGGACCCCGAGCCACCCGAGCACCCCTGACCGAACCAAGTCCCACCCCAGGAGGAACCGTGTCCGACCAGAACACGCCGACCGGCACCCCGACCACCACGACCAACAGCGGCGCACCCGTCTCGAGCGACGAGCACTCGATGGGCGTCGGGGCCGACGGCCCCCTCGCGCTGCACGACCACTACCTGGTCGAGAAGCTCGCCCAGTTCAACCGTGAGCGCATCCCGGAGCGGGTCGTGCACGCCAAGGGCGGCGGCGCCTTCGGTACCTTCACCGTCACGCAGGACGTCTCGCGCTTCACCCGTGCCGCGTTCCTGCAGCCAGGGCAGACCACCGAGATGCTCGCCCGGTTCTCGAGCGTCGCCGGTGAGCAGGGCTCGCCCGACACCTGGCGCGACCCCCGCGGCTTCGCGCTGAAGTTCTACACGTCCGAGGGCAACTACGACCTCGTCGGCAACAACACCCCGGTGTTCTTCATCCGCGACGGCATCAAGTTTCCGGACTTCATCCGTTCGCAGAAGCGTCTGCCCGGCTCGCACCTGCGCGACCACGACATGCAGTGGGACTTCTGGACCCTGTCGCCCGAGTCGGCGCACCAGGTCACGTGGCTGATGGGCGACCGCGGTCTGCCGGCGAGCTGGCGTGAGATGGACGGCTTCGGCTCGCACACCTACCAGTGGATCAACGCCGACGGCGAGCGCTTCTGGGTGAAGTACCACTTCATCACCGAGCAGGGCCACAAGACCCTGACGCAGGAGGACGCCGACCGCATCGCCGGTGAGGACGCGGACTTCCACATCCGTGACCTGCACGCCGCGATCGAGCGTCAGGACTTCCCGCGCTGGACCCTCAAGGTGCAGGTCATGCCGTACGAGGACGCCGCGACCTACCGCTTCAACCCGTTCGACCTGACGAAGGTGTGGCCGCACGCGGACTACCCGCTCATCGAGGTCGGCACGATGGAGCTCAACCGCAACCCGGAGAACTACTTCGCGCAGATCGAGCAGGCGACCTTCGCCCCCTCGAACTTCGTGCCCGGCATCGCGGCGAGCCCCGACAAGATGCTCCTCGCGCGCATCTTCAGCTACGCGGACGCCCACCGCTACCGCGTCGGCACGAACCACGCCCAGCTGCCCGTGAACGCCCCGAAGAACGAGGTCCACTCGTACTCGAAGGACGGCGGCATGCGCTTCGACTTCCAGAAGTCCGAGGTGCCGGTGTACGCGCCGAACTCGCTCGGTGGTGCGCACGCCGACCCGACCGCGACCGACGACGCCCCGGGCTGGGAGTCCGACGGCGCGCTGCAGCGTTCCGCCGCGACCCTGCACCCGGAGGACGACGACTTCGGTCAGGCCGGCACGCTCGTCCGCGAGGTCCTGGACGACGCCGCCCGTGAGCGCCTGGTCGGCAACATCGCCGGTCACGTCTCGAAGGTGACGCGCGACGACCTGCGCGAGCGCGTGTTCGCCTACTGGACGAACGTCGACGCCGACCTGGGTGCGCGCGTGCGCGCCGCGGTCGCGCCGAGCGCGCCCGGCTCGAACGAGAACCCCGAGAAGGTCGCGGTCGAGGCGTAAGCCCAGGCCGCAACGAGCGGACGGGAGGCCCGGTACCAGCTGGTACCGGGCCTCCCGTCCGTCGGTCGTTGTGGCTAGACCTGCTGGCCGTTCAGCCAGATCGGGCCCGTCGGCCAGTCCTCGAGCTGCGCTGCCACCGGCAGCGCCATCCAGCCGCCCTGTTCGGTGTTGCTGACGCCGGCGCCCTCGGCGGTGAACGCCGAGAAGGTGCCGACGGCCTCGGGGAACTCGTGCCAGCCGAGCTTCGCGTAGAAGGGGATCCGGTCCTCGCCGGCCCCGAGGAACCCGTACGGCACCTGCAGCCCGTCGAGGACCGCGTGGGTCCGGGTCATGAGCTCCCGGCCGACGCCGGTGCCCTGCAGCCGGGGTGACACGGCGACCAGGCCGGTGTCGCCGACCAGGACGTCCTGCCCGCCGACGGTGACGAACATGCGGCGGATGCCGACGTGGGCCAGGACGACCCCGTCGGCGTTGTGCGCGAGCACGCGGCGTTCCGGCTGCATCCCGGACCAGCTCCGGCCGCCCACGTACCAGTGCGACCAGTCGGGGAAGGCCTGCCCGAGCAGCGCCGCGATCGCTTCGTGGTCGGGGAGCGACAGCGTGCTCTCCTCGACCACCTCCCACCGGATGTCGTCAGTCACGGGTCCATCCTGCCGGTCCGGCGGCCGGTGTGGGGAGGTTTCGCGCTGGGCGACACCTCGCGGGTCCGGGCGGGCGTGGGGTGTCGGTCAGCGCGGAGTGTCGCGACACATCAGCCGCGACCGGGCGTCGTCACCTCGATGCGGTTCGCCCAGGGGTCGTCGAACGCCACGGTCCGGCCGTCGTCGGCGAGCTCCACGCCGCCGTGCCGCATGCGTTCGGTCAGCGCGCCGAGGTCGTCGACGGCGGGGACCTCGATGCGGACGAGGCCCAGCCCGAGGGCCTGCTGTCGTCGCCCGGCGCCGCGGGAGTTCCAAGTGTTCATCGCCATGTGGTGGTGGTAGCCGCCGGCGCTGACGAACAGCGCCTCGCCGAACCCCGCGGTGGTCTCGAAGCCGAGCGTGTCGACGTAGAACGAGCGCGCGGTGGCGACGTCGCCGACGGACAGGTGCACGTGGCCGACCTTGCCCGGGCGTGCCGCGGCGGTGTCCAGGGCGTCCTCGGTCAGGTGGGACTGCAGGAACGCGTTCGGGTCGACGTACTTCGTGTCCATGTCGATCACGCCGTGCGTCCACGACCACTCGGTGCGATCGCGGTCCCAGTACAGCTCGACGCCGTTGCCCTCGGGGTCGGTGAAGTAGAACGCGTTGCTCACCAGGTGGTCGGCGCTACCGGTGAAGGATGCCGGGTACTGCGTGGCGACCGAGTACAGCGCGGCGGCCAGGTCGGCCCGCGTGTCGAACAGGATCGCCGTGTGGAACAGTCCGGCCTCGCGCGGACCGGCGTGCTGCATCGCGGGGGCGTGCTCGAGGATCACGATCGGCGTCCTGCCGCGACCCAGCACGGCGACGCCGCCGTCGTGGGAGAGCAGCGACAGCCGGACGCCGTCGCGGTAGTACCGGATCATCGCGTCCAGGTCCGCGACGCGGAGTGTGACGGCGCCCATCCCGGTGTCGGCGGCGAGGAGTTCGTGCGTTTGCATGCACCAAGTGTGCGCCCATTTGGTTGACGCGTCAACCAATTCGATGACGCGTCAACCAACCCGGTGCGTCAAGCGCTGTTCGAGATCCCGCCGTCCGACTTCAGCAGCTGGCCGTTCACCCACGCACCCTGCTCCGAGCAGAGGAACCCGACGAGCGCCGCGGTGTCCGACGGGCGTCCGAGCCGGCCGAGCGGCGTGCCCTCGACGGCCCACCCCTTGACCTCGTCGGACATCCAGCCGGTGTCGTTCGGCCCGGGGTTCACCACGTTGGCGCTGACCCCGAGGCTGCCGAGCTCCTTCGCGGCACCGAACACGATCCGATCGAGCGCCCCCTTCGACGCCCCGTACGGCAGGTTGTACGCGATGTGGTCGCTCGTCAGCGCGACGATCCGGCGGCGCTCCCGCGGGGCGGCGTCACCGGCGCGCTCGAGCCCGGCCGCGTAGGCCTGCACGAGCAGGAACGGTGCGCGCGCGTTCACGGCGAAGTGGCGGTCCCACGACTCGACGGTCGTGGTGCGGAAGTCGGAGTCGACGGACTCGCAGTGCGACATGACGAGGGCGGAGACGGGGACGCCGGCTTCCGTCTCGGCGCGGCCGACGAGTGCGGCCGCCTGCTCCGGGTCCTCCAGGTCGACCGGGAGGCGCGTCACCCGTGCTCCCGCCGCCTCGCACTCCTGCACCACCGACTCGACCCCGTCCGGGTCCGCCCCGCCGCTCACGCGGTCGTCGTAGGGCCCCCACCACGAGATGGCGAG
This sequence comes from Curtobacterium sp. MEB011, assembly GCF_030209655.1. Classification (NCBI taxonomy): domain Bacteria; kingdom Bacillati; phylum Actinomycetota; class Actinomycetes; order Micrococcales; family Microbacteriaceae; genus Curtobacterium; species Curtobacterium sp. MEB011. The sequence continues at coordinate 257,642 of NZ_JARVRN010000001.1, forward strand.
GTCCCATCCGTCTGTTGCCAGTCGGGTCGCGAGTGCCGCGCCGATGCCGGCTCTGCGGCCCACGCCGGTCACCAGGGCGAGTGGTCGTGCGGACGTCATCCGTGCCTCCTGTCCGGCGCTTCGTCGCGCCGATCGGCACCCAGTCTGCCGGAACCGGCCACCCGTGTGGCCATCGCACCCGGTGTCCTGTCGGCGGACGGCCGACCGCGGGGGCCAAGATGGACGGATGCCACGCACACGACGGCCCTCGCGACCGGGGCGCGGACCCCGCGGCGGTCGCCCGGACCCCCGCGACCTGCCACTCGAGCACGTGCGCGACCGGATGTCGTCCTACATCTACGGCAACATCACGGTGCTCGCCGTCGCGATCGCGGTGGACCCGGAGCAGATCCACCACGGCGCCGCGGTGGCGACCGTGCTGGCGACCGCGGTGCTGACGTACCTGGCGCACGTGCTCGCGCACCTGGTCGCGCACGGCCTGGGCGACGACGGCGAAGGATCAGCCGCCGAGCGTGCTGCCCGCCGCGAGTCCGTCGCGACGATCGTCCGGAACGCCAACCCGATCGCGACCTCCGGGCTGATCCCGGCGGTCCTCTACGCGGCGGCCTGGATCGGCTGGCTGCCGGCCGAGTGGGCGCAGATCGCGGCGACCGTGATCCTGGTCGTGCGCATCGGTCTGGTGGGGGTGTTCATGCAGCGGTTCAGCGGGAAGCAGCCGACGTTCCTCGGGCTGTGGGGCGGGATCGTGCTCGCCGCGGTGGCGTTCGTGATCGGCCTCGTCAAGGTGGTGCTGACGCATTGAGTGACACGCACCCCGACGCCGGACCCGACTCCGGACCCGCCGCCGAGACCGACCCGAAGCGCGGCGGTCTGCGGTTCCTGCGCGACCTCGTCATCATCGTCGTCGTGGCGCTCCTGGCGTCCTTCCTGGTCAAGGTCTATCTGGTCCGCGCGTTCTCCATCCCCTCCGGCTCGATGCAGAACACGCTGCTCATCGGGGACCGGGTGCTCGTCAACGAGCTCGTGCCCGGGGTCGTCCCGCTGCAGCGCGGTGACGTCGTGGTGTTCCACGACCCGGGCGGCTGGCTCGGCATGGGCCAGGGCGACGACCTGATCAAGCGGGTCATCGGCCTGCCGGGTGACACGGTGTCGTGCTGTGACACCCGGGGCCGGCTGTCGGTGAACGGGCACGCGGTCGACGAGCCCTACGTCGTGCTCGAACGCGGGTCGAACCGCGTCGTCGGCAAGGACTTCGAGGTCACCGTGCCGAAGGGGCGCATCTGGGTGATGGGCGACAACCGGTACGACTCCGCCGACTCGCGGGTGCACGGCACCGTGCCGGTCGACGACGTCGTGGGGCGCGCCTTCGTGACGACGTGGCCGATCTCGCGGTGGTCGGTGCTGTCCCGGTACGGCGACGAGTGGGACCGGGTCCCGTCGCCGTGACCACGGACGACCAGGGATTCGGGTACGAGACCGGCGGCGACGACGACCTGTCGATCCACCGGATCGCGACCCCCGGCAAGCGGTCCGGCACGATCGGTCCGCGCCCCGACCACGTCGTGTTCTGGCTCGCCGACGGCCGGGCCAGCCTGACCGCGGACGACGGCGAGCACTGGGAGGTCGGGGCGGAGCGGCCGATGATGCTCTCGGCATCGTCCGCGTACGGCTTCGAGACCGACGCGACCGCCACGACGCTGCTGCACCTGTCGCCGTCGCTGCTCGGCGAGACGGGGGAGCCCTGGGTGTTCCGGCAGCCGGACGCGGCCGACCCCGCGCTCGAACCACTGCGGGCACTGCTGCGTGAGGTCTCCGGGCGCATCCTCGACCCCGCCCTGCCCGTCGACGACCGTGCGGCCCTGAACCGACGGATCGCGACCGTCGTCCTGTCGACCTTCACCCGGTCACGATCGGACGTCGCGGACCGGATGCGGCGGGCGATCGGCTTCGTCCACGACCACGCCGACCAGGTGCTGACCGTGGCGGACGTCGCGGCAGCCTGCGACCTGAGCGAGCGCGGGCTGCAGGACCTGTTCCGCCGTCGGCTCGGCGTCACCCCCATGGAGTACCTGCGCGAGGTCCGACTCGACCGGGTGCACCTGGAGCTGGGGCGCCCGGGTGCCCGCGCGCTGCTCGTCAGCGAGGTCGCGCGGCGGTGGCGGTTCCGTCACCTGGGTCGGTTCGCGGCGTACTACCGGGATCGCTTCGGGGAGCAGCCGCACCAGACCATCGAACGGGGCGCCCTGGGCACGGGTCGACCGACGCGGTGATCCCGGATCGGGGCCGGCTCGGTCCGGTTCGTCCGTTGACCGAACCCGCGGAGCCTGGCCCTCCCGCACTTTGCGGATTCCGGCTATCCTGCCCGCAGTTGCCGCGCCGGGCGTGACGGCGCCCGGACCGTGCGTCCTGGTCGCCACGGTGCGCGTGTGACGCGACCACGGCCTGGAGGCGCGGTGTGCGCCCGACGCGCACCGCGCCTCCAGACAGTCCCGGTTCCACCCCAGGAGGCGACGTGACCACGGACCGCACCACCGACGCACCCCGCGGCGGCGGCCTGGCGCCGCTCGCGATCCCGGTCTTCCGCGCCCTGTGGATCGCGGTGCTGGTGAGCAACATCGGCAGCTGGATGCAGACCGTCGGGGCGCAGTGGCTGCTCGTCGACGAACACGCCGCACCCGTCGTCGTCGCCCTCGTGCAGACCGCATCGAGCCTGCCGGTGCTGCTCGTCGGGATCCCCGCCGGGGTGATCGGCGAGTTCGTCGACCGGCGACGCCTGCTCATCGGCGTGCAGGCGTTCCAGGTGGTCGTCGGCGTCGTGATGACCGTGCTGACCGCGACCGGCGACATGACCCCGGCGCTCCTGCTCACCGTGACGTTCCTGCTCGGCACGGCCTCGGCGCTCCAGCTGCCCGCGTACCAGGCACTCGTACCCGAGATCGTGCCACGTGCCGCCATCACCGACGCCGCCGCGCTGAGTTCCGTCGGGGTCAACGTCGCCCGTGCGATCGGACCGGCGCTCGCCGGCGTGGTGATCGCGCAGCTCGGCGTGCCGTTCGTGTTCGCCGCCAACGCGCTGTCGTTCGCGCTCTTCCTGGTGGTGCTCGTCGCCTGGCGCGGCTACCAGCGGCCCGAGACCCGGGCCGAACCGTTCATCGACGCGACCCGCGCCGGCCTGCGGTACGTCCTGCACGCGGCGGTCGTCCGCCGGTTGCTGGTGCAGCTCGCGGTCTTCATGGTGCCCGCGAACGCGCTGTGGGCACTCCTGCCGCTCGTCGCCGACGGGTCGCTCGGGCTGTCGTCCGGCGGGTACGGCCTGCTGCTCGCCGCCGTCGGAACCGGTTCGGTCGGCGGGGCGTTCGTGATGCCCGCGGTCCGCGCACGGCTCGGGATCGGCCGCACGGTCGGAACCGCCTCGGTCGTGTTCGGGGTCTGCACCACGGTCGTCGCGCTCGTCCCGGTGCTGGCGGTCGTGCTCGTCGCGCTCCTGGTCGGCGGGGTGGCGTGGATCGCCGTGGTGACGACGCTGAACGGCACGGTGCAGGCGTTCCTGCCCGCGTGGGTGCGGACCCGAGGACTCGCCGCCTACCAGCTGGTGCTCTTCGGCTGCACGGCGATCGGGGCGGCGCTCGCCGGTGCCGTCGCCACACCCCTCGGGGTGACGGGCGTGCTCGCCGGGGCCGGAGTCCTCACCGCGCTCAGTGCCGCCCTGCTGCTCGTGTCCGGGTTCCCGGTGCTCACCGACCGGCAACGGGCCGTGACGCCGATGCCGTTCGGCGACCAGGTGTTCGTGCCGGACGACCACAGCGCTGCAACGGGGGAGACCCTCGTGCTGCTGCACTGGACGGTCCCGGCGGGCGCGGTCGACGAGTTCCGGGCGCGGGCCGAACGGCTCGGGCGGAGCCGACGCCGGACCGGCGCCCGTGACTGGAACCTGTACCGGGACCGGGCGACCGGGCCGGACGCCTGGGTCGAGGCGTTCCGAGTGGGGTCGTGGCAGGAGCACGTCGACCAGCACGAGGTCCGGCAGACCGGTGACGATGCCCGGACCCTGCGGGCCGTGCACGAGATCGCGGGTGAACCGCGGGTGGAGCACCTGGTGGCGGAGGGGGCCAGCGGGCCGTCGTCGAGGTGACGGGCGGGGTCAGCGGGCCGTCGTCGAGGTGACGGGCGGGGTCAGCGGGCCGTCGTCGGGGTGACGGGGTCAGCAGCCCGTCGTCGTCAGGGTGACCGTCGCGACCGTGCCGTTGGAGACCTTGGTCGTCTGGGGGCAGAGGTCGCCGGCGCGGACGGTGACCTGGCCGAGCGGCACACCTGCGAAGTCGGCCGTCCCGCCCGGGAACACCCGCTGGTGCTCGGAGAGCTTGCCGGTCGAGGCGAACACCTTGACCTCGTAGGGGCGGTCGGCGGCGTTCGACGAGACCGTGACCGACACCTGGCCGGTGGAGTCGTGGGCGCCGCAGCCGGCGAGGGCCAGGAGCGCGGCCACGCCGAGGACGGTTGCGGGGACGACTCGGAGCACGACGACCAGCGTACGCCGATGCTCGCTCGCTCCAGTGCGCTCCGCCCACGCTCCTGCGCCCTCCGGACTGGGGCCAGGCACTGTCCGTTCGGCGCGTTACCGTGGACGCATGCAGCCGGAAACCGCGATGTCCGTGCCCGCGCCGACCGGGGCCGATGCGGTCCGGCGAGCGGCCCTGATCGCGGCGCTCGACGTGGTCGACGGCGGCGTCGAGGAACGGTTCGAACGGATCACCCGGATCGCACGCGAGGCCCTCGGGGTCTCCGGCTCGTTCCTCAACCTGGCCGGCGAGAACACCCTGACGATCAAGTCGCAGCAGAGCGACGCGGTATTCGGCCCCGTCATCCCGCTGCAGGACACGTTCTGCGGCCGGACCCTGGGCGAGCAGGGCCCCGTGGTCGTCGCCGATGCCCGACTGGACGACCGGTACGCCGACCTGCCGATGGTGCTCGGCGACCCGAACGTCCGGTTCTACGCCGGCGTCGGACTCCGCGCCCCCGACGACGACCTGAAGATCGGCACCCTCTGCCTGATCGACCCCGAGCCGCGCACCCTGGACCCCGACGAGCTCGAACTGCTGCAGGAACTCGGCGTCTGGGCGGAGCGTGAACTGCTCACCGGTGCGGACGAGGACCGACTGCGCACCGTGCTCAACGGTCTGCAGCCGGCCGAGGTGCAGGTCCCCGGGTACCGGATCACGGGGGTGTCGATCCCGCACGGCCTCGTCTCCGGCGACTTCCACGACTGGCACCGCTCCGGCGAGGACGCGATCCACCTCACCGTGTCGGACGTCATGGGCAAGGGGATGTCCGCCGGGCTCCTCGCGGCGAACATCCGCGGTGGGCTGCTCGCCCGCGGCGACCAGGACCCGTGCGTCGCGCTCGCCGAACTCGAGGTGCAGGTCGCGCCCGAACTCAGCCGCGCAGAGTCCTTCGCGACGATGTTCCACGGGCGGCTGACCCCGTCCACCGGGCGACTCGACTTCGCCGATGCCGGGCACGGGCTCGTGCTGCAGCTCCGCGACGACGGTGGCGAGCGCATCCTGCGGTCGTCGGACCTGCCGATCGGGCTGCACCCCACCGGGATGCCCCGCGCGGCCGGGTCGCTCGTGCTCCGGCCGGGTGAGGTGCTCATCGTCGTGACCGACGGCGCGCTCGAGCTCTGGGACTCGACGCTCGCGGCGCTGTCCGAGCTCGGATCGATGTACCGGGAGTCCGCGGACGTCGAGACGTTCCTGCAGCGGGTGCGAGCCCGCGTCGTCGAGCACGACCCGGGCGACGACCTGACCGTCGTCGTGGTGGCGCGCGACGCCGTGGAGGCTTGAGCGGTCTCGAACCGTCGGTTGGCTCGTCGGCCGGTCGCGCGGCGTGTGGTCGCGACACGTCGCGTGCGTGCCGCCGAGTGGTCGCGAACTGTCGGTTGGCGGGGCGTCGGGCGACGGTTCGTGACCGTTCGCCAGACCTGAGCGGGGTGTCGTGACCGCCGGTCGGCCGGGCGCCAGGCATCAGGCGGCGCGGGGCGGGTGGTCGCGACACGTCGTGTGCGTGCTGCCGAGTGGTCGCGAACTGTCGGCTGGCGGGGCGTCGGGCGACGGTTCGTGACCGTTCGCCGGACGTGAGCGGGGTGTCGTGACCGAACCCGGGCGCCAGCCGGGTGCGACGTCAGGCCCCGAGACGCTCGATCAGCTCGGCGTAGCGCGCAGCCGTGCGCTCGACGATCTCGTCGGGGAGCACCGGCGGCGTGCCCTGGCGGTCCCAGTTGGCGCTGAGCCAGTCCCGCACGATCTGCTTGTCGAACGAGTCGGTGCGGTCGGCGGACCTGGCGTCCCAGTAGCGGCTGGAGTCACTCGTCAGGACCTCGTCCGCGATGCGGATCCGACCGGTGGCGTCCTGCCCGAACTCGAACTTGGTGTCCGCGATGACGACGTCGCGGTCCAGCGCGATGGCCGCGGCCTCGGTGTAGACGTGCAGCGAGAGTTCGCGCAGGGTCGCCGCGGTCTCGGCACCGACCAGGTCGACGGTCTGCTCGTACGAGATGTTCTCGTCGTGCTCGCCCTGGGCCGCCTTGTACGCCGGCGTGTAGATCGGCTCCGGCAGGCGGTCGCCGTTCGACAGTCCGGCGGGGAGCGCGACGCCACAGACGCTGCCGCTCTCCTGGTACTCGGCCCAGCCGCTGCCGACCAGGTACCCGCGCACCACGCACTCGACGGGGAACATCGTGAGCGGCATGACGTGCATCGACCGTGCCTCGACGTCGGCGGGCACCGGCGTGCCACCGGAGGACGGGCCGATGATGTGGTTCGGGACGTCGCTGAGCTGGGTGAACCAGAAGCGCGACAGACGGGTCAGCAGCTCGCCCTTGCCGGGGATCGGCGGCTCGAGCGCGAAGTCGTACGCGCTGACCCGGTCCGAGGCGACGAGCAGCAGCTCGGATGCGCTCGCCAGGTCGGCGGTTCCCTCGGGCACGTAGAGCTCGCGGACCTTGCCGGACGAGACGTGCCGCCAGCCGGCGATCGGCGCGGGGGCGGTCACCGGGCGACCTTCGCGGCGATGTCGGTGCGGAACTGCGCGCCGTCGAGCGTGATGTCGCCGAGCCCGGCGTAGGCACGCTCGCGGGCCTGGGCGAAGTCGGACCCCGTCGCGACCACGCTGAGCACCCGGCCCCCTGTGGCGATGAGCGTGTCGTCGAGGACGCCGGTGGCGGCATGCGCGACGGAGACGCCGTCGCGGGCGTTCGCGTCGTCGATGCCGGTGATCGGTCGGCCGGTCTGCGGGTTCTCCGGGTAGCCCTCGCTCGCCAGGACGACGGTCACGGCGACGTCGTCCCGGAACACGGGAGCGGGGACGGCGCCGAGCTGCCCGGTGGCTGCGGCGAGCAGGAGTTCGCTGAGCGGGGTCGCCAGGCGGGGGAGCACGACCTGCGTCTCCGGGTCGCCGAACCGTGCGTTGAACTCGATCACGCGGACGCCCTGCTCGGTGACGATGAGGCCGCAGTACAGGAGCCCGACGAACGGCGTGCCCTCGTGCTCGAGCCGGCGGACCGTCGGCAGGGCCACGAGCTCGGTGACCTCGTCGACGAAGGCCTGCTCGGACGGCCAGCGGTCGGCGAGCCAGGGCAGCGGCGAGTACGCGCCCATGCCGCCCGTGTTCGGGCCGAGGTCGCCGTCGGCCAGGCGCTTGTAGTCCTGCGCGGGGCTGAGCGCACGCACGTCGTGGCCGTCGCTCAGGAAGAACAAGGAGACCTCTTCGCCGTCGAGGAACTCCTCGACCACGACGTGGCCGTGCTGGAGCCAGTAGGTGGCGTGGTCGATCGCGGCCTGGCGGTCGTCGGTGACGAGCACGCCCTTGCCGGCGGCGAGCCCGTCGGCCTTGACCACGTACGGTGCGCCGAGCTCGTCGATGGCGCCGACGGCTTCGTCCACCGTGCCGGCGTAGACCGGACGCCCGGTGGGCACACCGGCCTCGCCCATGATCCGCTTGGCGAACGCCTTGGAGCCCTCGAGCTGGGCCGCGGCCTTGCCCGGGCCGAACACCGGGATGCCGCGGGTGCGCACCGGGTCGGCCACGCCGGCGATGAGCGGGGCCTCGGGGCCCACGACGACGAGCTCGACGTCGTTCTCGATCGCGTACTCGGCGACGAGCGCACCGTTGGTGGGGTCGAGGGAGACGGTCTCGACGTCGGCCGCGATGCCGGCGTTGCCGGGCGCTGCCGTGATGACGTGACCGGCATGCTCAGCGAGCAGGGCCGTGATGATCGCGTGCTCGCGGGCACCGGAACCGAGGACGAGGATTCGCACCCGATCACCCTACCCAGCCCGACTCACCGCCCGCGATGCGGGGGCTAGCCTGTGGAGATGCCACCCAGGAGGATCGAGGACGCCGACGGCCGCGCGGCACTGGCTGCGGTGCGCGGTGGGGAGACGGCTCGACCCGCCGTGGCGACCGCGGTGCGGTGGACCTTGCAGTGCCTGGTGGACGAGGTCCCGGGGAACAGCGTCGAGGTGCGGGTACCGCCGTTCGCTGCGATCCAGGCAGTCCCCGGCCCCCGGCACACCCGTGGCACGCCGCCGAACGTGGTCGAGACCGACGCCACAACGTGGCTGGCACTCGCGTCCGGCGAGCTGACCTGGGCAGAAGCGGTCGCGCAGTCACGCGTCAGCGCATCGGGATCACGCGCCGACCTGACGGCGTTCCTGCCGGTCCGGCTGCCCGCTCCCGGCGCCTGACACCGCTCGGACCCGGCATCGGCGGCGACGCCCGATCCGGCATCGGCGACGGACACCCGACCCGGGCGTCCGTGACGCCGCGCGGAGTCCGGCGCGAATTAGGTAGTGCCTACCGATGCGCCCGCATCGATCGCGTTCCTAAGCTTGAAGTCGCCGGGATTCGGACCCGACCCGAACGGGTCCGAACCCGGCGACAGGGACAAAGGTACGCGATGTTCCGCACGTCGTGTCAATCGCGGCGGCGTGTTGTGCTGCAATCCGCAACGTTCTTGCGTGCGCGACACGTGATGTCGAACGCGAAGCAGCCCCTCGCGGGGCGCCGAGCGCCCCCTGCCAGGTGCCGAACAGCCCGCGCCGGGCGCCGAGCAGCACCGGCCGTCCGCTCAGAGCAGCTCGGTGAGTTCCGACCGCGCGTGCAGGTCCCACTTCGCGAAGACACGGGACAGGTGCGCGTCGATCGTCCGCGTCGAGAGCCCGAGGGACTCCGCGATCCGCCGGTTGCTCAGGCCCTGTGCGGCGAGCTCGGCGACCTCGTACTCGCGCTTCGTCAGCGGTGGCTTGGACCGTCCGGCAGCCACCGACATGCCGTGGACCGCCAGCACGCCCTGCGCCGCGATCACCCGGGTCCGGTCGTCCGCCTGCACCGCGTCCGCGTACTGCACGATGGCGGCGGCGAGCGGTCCGTCGACGCGCGAGGCGGCGTCGCGCATCCGGTCGAGCGTGCCGGGGCTCTCGCGCCCGGTGAGCATGCCGACCGAGTAGTGCAGGGCGTACCCGTACATCACGTGCGTCCAGGACCCGTTCGCGGTGCTGCGTTCGATGATCTCGTCGGCGTGCTGCAGACCGGCGGGGTTGCCGAGCACGGACTCGGTCCAGGCGATGGTCACGGCGACCTGTTCACCGGTGATCCGCATCGCCCGCTGCGGCGTGGTCTTCGCACGTTCGAGCGCCCGGGCCGCGTCCTCAGGGTGCCCGGCATACGCGTGTGACATCGCCAAGCGGGCCCACGGGTACGCGGCGAACCCACCGTGGTCGGCGATGTCGTACCGCTCGCACGCCGCGGTGAAGGCCGCGATCGCGTCGTCCCATCGGCGCTGTCCGATGGCCAGGTTGCCCTGGCCGATGAGCTCGAGGGTGAAGTCGTACTTCAGGTAGGGGCTGGAGCGCCCGGCTGGCACCTCGGTGATCAGGTCGTCGAGGTCGCCGCGCCACATCTGTACCTGGTGCAGGACGGAGGAGTTCTCGCCCACGCTCCACGGGGCCGCCTCGACGTGTGCCGCCGCGGTGGCCAGTGCCCGGCGGCCCAGTGCTGCGGCGTCGTCGAGCCGGCCGGCTGTCGCCAACGCCATCACGGCGCACGGTGCGACGGCCAGGAACGACATCGGCATCGTCGGTGCCTGCACGATGCCGCTGCGCTCGATCTCGGCACGGACCTCGGCGAAGTCGCCGCCCCAGCCCTGGTGCGCCATCCGCAGCAACCGCAGACGCTCGACCGCTTCGTCGGACACCACCAGGTGCACGGCGGCGTCGGTGAGTGCGACCGCGGCCGCGACGTCGTCGTCGTGGAACTGGCGGATGTTCGCCAGGATCTCGCACGCTTCGGTGACGGCCTCGTCGGTGACGTCGCCGACGTGCCGCTTCGCGATGCCCCACGCCGCTTCGGCATCGGCACGGCCGGCTTCGCGGCCGTCCGAGTACGAGTGCGCCAGCGAGCGGAGGCAGTGCGCCGTGACCTGCTCGGTCGGGGTGAGGGTCGTGCGGAGTGCTGCCGAGGCCAGGGCGATCCCGCTCTCGTGCTCCTGCAACCGCACGGCGACCTGTGCCGCGTCGAGCAGCTGGTCGACCGACGGCAGGACCCCGCACTCGAGCGACCACAGTGCGGCGCGCAGCCGTGCGGCGGGCGGAGCGCCCTCGGGCCGGTCGGTGCGGAAGGCGTTGGCGCGGGCGAAGAGCGCCGTGCGTCGGGCCACCGGCACCAGGGTCCGGATGACCTCGCCGACGAGCGGGTGCGACGGCCGGACGACCGCGGCACCGTCGTCGAGCGAGTCGATCCGGACGAGGCCGAGCGCGACGACCCGGTCGACGTCCCCGCCGGTGACCAGTCCGAGCAGACGGGCGAGCGGGATCGGGTCGGCGAGGGCCACGATGTCGACGACGTCACGCAGGTCCTCCGGCAGCGTCCCGAGCTCCGTGCGGTACATGTCCGCCAGGCTGTCCGACGCGGTCACCCGCCCACGCCAGTACCAGCCGCTCGCGGTGTGGTCGAGCGCACCGGAGGCCCGTGCTGCGCGCACCACCTCGCGCAGGTACAGCGGGTTGCCGGCGGTGGCCCGGTGCACGCGCTCCGCCGAGGCGTTCTCGAGCGGTGAGCCCAGCGCCTCGGCGACGAGCGCGGCGGTCTCGTGCAACGCCAGCGGCTGCAGGTCGATGCGTTCGAGCAGGTCGTCCTGCCACAGCGCGCGGAGCGGTTCGGGGAGCGCCGTGAAGTCGCGGCAGGTCAGGACGAGTCGCGCGCCCTGCCGACGGACCAGCCAGGCGACGTACCGCGCCGAGATCGCGTCCAGGTGGTCGGCGTCGTCGACACGGAGCAGCACGTCACGGTCGACCAGGTCCTCGATCGCCCGGAAGCGCTGCTCGGCACTCGCGTCGTCGGACAGCTCGGAGATCGAGGCGGGGAGTTCGCCGAAGCGCTCGACGACGGCGCCGAAGGGCATCGACCGACTCGCGGCGACCGCGGTGATCGGCACGACCACGGTGCGGCCGGTGCCGTCACGACCGGCGACCCGGTCGGTCACGCGAGCCGCGGCGGTGCTCTTGCCGAGACCGGGGGCCCCGACGATCGCGACGCTCCAGCGGTGCTCGGCCACGACGGCGACTGCGCGGTCCTCCTCGACGCGCTGCGCGACGGGCCAGGCGACGCGAGCGGGCGAGGTGGGTCGGCGACCGCGGGCGGGTGCCGTTGGTTCACGCACGCGACGCACCTCTTCCGCTTGGGATACCGACCAGTAGCGACCATCCTCTCCCGGATCGGTCGCAGCGCACAGGCCGCGGGACGTCCCACAGTGGGGGACAATGGACGGGTGAGCAACACCGATCAACCCGACGAGCAGCCGCTCCCCGCGCCGGCCCCGGCTCCCAGCGCGGTCGCCAGCCCCGACGAGGTCACCATCCGCCGTGCCCCGAAGTTCGGCGTGTTCATCGTCGGCGGTGCCGTGCTCGGCTTCCTCGCGACCCTCGTCGTGGTCGCCCTCACCATGAACCTCGGTGGTCAGCGGGACCAGACCAGCTTCGGCAGCCTGGTCGGCTACTTCAGCCTGTGGGGCGTCACGATCGGCGCCTTCGTCGGCGCGGTCGTCGCCGTCGTGTTCGACCGGGTCTACGCCCGGCGGTCGGCCCGCCTGACGGCGGAGCGCGTCGAGGTCGAACTCCCGCCCGAGACGGTCGACGGCGAGCTCGACGACCACGGTGACCAGCGGCCGTAGCCGCCCCGGTCAACGGACAGGAGGCCCGGTGCCAGCTGGCACCGGGCCTCCCGTCTGTCGTCTGGTCGCGTCTCGGACGCGACCTAGCTGAGCTGGTTGGCCTCGACCCAGGACAGGTACTCCGGGCTCACGGTGCCCGTGACGTACTCGCCCGTGAAGCAGCTCATCTCGAGGTCGGTCACGTCGGAGCCCTCGATGATGGCGTCGCGCATGTCCCCGACCTCCTGGTAGATCAGGTGGTCGCTGCCGAGCACGCGGTTGATGTCCGGGATCTTCCGGTCGTGCGCGATGAGCTCGGCGCGCGTCGGCATGTTGATGCCGTAGACGTGCGGGAACCGGACAGGGGGAGCCGCGCTCGTGAACGTGACCTCGTTCGCGCCGGCGGCCCGGGCCATCTCGACGATCTCGCGGCTCGTCGTGCCACGCACGATCGAGTCGTCGACGATCAGGATGTTCTTGCCCTTGAACTCGGACGACATCGCGTTGAGCTTCTGACGCACCGAACGCTTGCGCTCCGCCTGGCCCGGCATGATGAAGGTGCGGCCGACGTAGCGGTTCTTGTAGAAGCCCTCGCGGTACTCGATGCCGAGCTTCCGCGCGACCTGCATGGCGGCCGGACGGCTGGAGTCCGGGATCGGCATGACGACGTCGATGTCACCGGTCGGCGCGTACTGCTCGATGGTGTCGGCCAGGCGGTTGCCGAGGCGCAGACGTGCGTCGTAGACCGAGATGCCGTTCATCACCGAGTCGGGACGGGCCAGGTAGACGTACTCGAACGAGCACGGCACCAGGCGCGGGTTCTTCGCGCACTGGCGGGCGTGCATCTGACCGTTCATCTCGATGAAGACGGCTTCGCCCGGAGCGATGTCGCGGACGATCTCGTAGCCGCCGGACTCGAGCACGAGCGACTCGCTCGCGACGACCCACTCCGGCTGGCCGGCCTCGTCGAACTTGTGGCCGAGGATCAGCGGGCGGATGCCGAACGGGTCGCGGAAGGCCAGCAGCCCGTGCCCGGCGATGGTCGCGATCGTGGCGTAGGAGCCCTCGACCCGCTCGTGCACGCGCTCGACGGCGTCGAAGACCTGTCCTGGGTCGAGGTTCGCGCCGCGGACCTGGCCCTGCAGCTCGTGGGCCAGCACGTTGACCAGGAGTTCGGTGTCGCTCGTGGTGTTCAGGTGTCGACGGTCGATGTCGAACAGCTCACGCGTGAGTTCCCGCGTGTTGGTGAGGTTGCCGTTGTGCACGAGGACGATGCCGTACGGCGCGTTCACGTAGAACGGCTGGGCTTCTTCTTCGTTCGTCGCGGCGCCCTTGGTGGCGTACCGGACGTGCCCGAGCCCCATGGTGCCGAGGAGGGCACGCATGTCGCGGGTCCGGAACGCCTCGCGCACGTGCCCGCGGGTCTTGTGCATGTGGTGCACGTGACCCTCGACCGTGGCGATGCCCGTCGAGTCCTGCCCGCGGTGCTGCAGGAGGAGCAGTGCGTCGTAGATGGATTGGTTGGCGGGGCCCTGCGCAACAAGGCCGACGATGCCGCACATTCGCGGGTGTGCTCCAGATCAGTAGAATCGGGGGGTACCGCACAAGTCTGCCATGTCACCGCGAAGGACTCCGCATGCCCAACCCGTACGCCGAAGCCGGAGTGGACACCGCTGCCGGTGACCTGGCCGTCGAACTGATGAAGTCCGCGGTCGCGGCCACCCACAACTCCTCGGTCCTCGGGGGCGTCGGTGGGTTCGCCGGGCTCTACGATGTCTCGTTCCTGAAGGACTTCTCACACCCGTTGCTCGCGACCTCGACCGACGGCGTCGGCACCAAGGTCGCCATCGCGCAGGCGATCGACAAGCACGACACCATCGGGCAGGACCTGGTCGGCATGGTCGTCGACGACATCGTCGTGGTCGGCGCGAAGCCGCTGTTCATGACCGACTACATCGCCTGCGGCCGCGTGGTGCCTGGCCGCATCGCCGACATCGTCGCCGGAATCGCCCGCGGGTGCTCGGAGACCGGCACCGCCCTGGTCGGTGGCGAGACCGCGGAGCACCCCGGTCTGCTCGGCCCGGACGACTACGACGTGGCCGGTGCGGCGACGGGCGTCGTCGAGGCCGATGCCCAGCTCGGCGCGCACCTGGTGCAGGACGGCGACGTGGTCCTGGCGATCGAGTCGTCGGGTCTGCACTCGAACGGCTACTCGCTCGTGCGGCACATCCTGTCGACCCGGGGCGTCGGGTTCACGGACCAGCTGCCCGAGCTGAGCGGCGCCGGGTTCGGGGGCGCCGTCTCCGTCGGTGAAGCCCTGCTCGAGCCCACCCGCCTGTACACCGCACCGCTCCTGGCGCTCCTCGAGCAGCACCCGGGCGCGGTGCACTCGCTCTCGCACGTGACCGGTGGTGGCATCGCCGCGAACCTGGCGCGCGTGCTGCCCGTCGGCTCCTGGGTCGAGGTCGACCGCTCCACCTGGCAGCCGCTCCCCGTCTTCCGGGTCCTTGCGGACATGGCCGGCACCCCGATCGAGGACACCGAGGGCACCTGGAACCTGGGCATCGGCATGTTCGCCGTCGTCTCGGCCGGTGCCGCTGCCGAGGTCATCGCGTCGCTCGGTGCCGCCGGCATGCCGACGTGGCCCGTGGGCACGATCGCCACGTCCGCCCGTGACCTGACCGGCTTCGAGCAGGGTGCCAAGGGCGTCGACGGTGGAGCAGTCCGGCTCGTCGGGAGCTACGCGGGCTGACCTGCCGTGCCGTGCGGTGCGGTGCGGTGCCGCTGGCCCGTTCCGCCGCGCCGGGGTGCGCGCGGCGGGTGGTCACGAACCGTCGCCTGGCGGGCCTGCAACCGACGGTTCTTGACCGCTCGGCATCGTGCACACGGTGAGTCGTGACCACTCGAAGCCGGGGCCCGGGCGCGCCGGTGGGTGCACGGGCGGACTCGGTGTCCGGGCGCACAGTGTCCGGCCACGCCGTGTCCGGGCACGCAGAAACGCCGCGCTGCCCGAGGGCTGCGCGGCGCGACTACAAGAGATGTCAGGCGGACTTGTTCTGGTCTGCCTGGGTCTCGAACTCGTCTTCGTCTTCCGCCGGTTCCGGACCGTACTGGTCCGCCCAACGGTCGACGTAGTTCTCGTCGGAGTGTTGTCCGGCGGAGAGCTCCTGCTCGAGCGCACCGTAGTTCGTCTGCGGGCTGAAGTACTTCAGCTCACGGGCGACCTTGGTGTGCTTCGCCTTCTGACGGCCGCGCCCCATGCGTGACCCCCTCGTTCGGCTCTGGTCCGGTCCTGGCGAATGACGGAGGATCACTCGGGGAACCAGACGGTTCGTGGTTTGAAATCTGCCGATCACTCTACCATGTACCTCGATCTGGACGTCGCGCGACGGCTGGCCCGCACAGCAGAATCGAAGTGATGACGGAACCCCTCGAGACCCCGGTCGACCAGCACGCCCGCGTGGTGGTGATCGGTGCGGGGCAGGCGGGACTCTCGGTGGGATACCACCTGCGGCGCCTGGGGCTCGTCCCCGGCACCGACCTGGTGATCCTCGACCGCGCGCCGAGCACCGGAGGAGCGTGGCAGTTCCGGTGGGAGGCCCTACGGCTCGGGGCGGCGCACCGGGTGCACGACCTGCCCGGGATGCGCGCGATGGGCCTGGAGTTCGACGACGCCGACCGGTCACGACCCGCGCGGGACGTCGTCGGCGAGTACTACCGCCGGTTCGAACAGCACTACGACCTGCGGGTGCGGCGGCCCGTGTCGGTGACGTCCGTCTCGCGCATCGGCGCAGTCGGCGAGGTGGACGGTGGGCTGTGCGTCACGACCCGGGGCGCCGACGGTACCGTCACGCGCATCGGCGCCGACGTGGTGGTGAACGCCTCGGGCACGTGGGGCACGCCCTTCGTGCCGTGGTACCCGGGGCGCGACGTGTTCCGCGGCCGCCAGGTGGACACGACCGAGTACCGCAGCGCCACCGACTTCGCCCGGCAGGACCTCGTGGTGGTGGGCGGTGGGACGAGCGCGATCGGGTTCCTGCTCGAGCTCGACGGCGTCGCCCGTTCGACGCGGTGGTTCACGCGGCGCCCGATGGTCTGGGCCGGGACCGCCTCGCTCGACGTCGAGTCCGCGGTGGCCGCCGTCGACGAACAGGACCGCGCCGCCCGCGCCGGCGAGGTCCTGCCGAGCATCGTCAGTGGTACCGGGGTCCCCGTGTCGCGACGGATCCGGGCCGGGATCGACCGTGGCGTGCTGCGCGACGAGCCGATGTTCGCGCGGATGGACGAGAGCGGCGTGGTGACCAGTGACGGTACCCACGTGCACGCCGACGCGGTGATCTGGGCGACGGGGTTCCGGGCTGACCTGCGGCACCTCGCGCCCTTGCACCTGCGGACCACGGCGGGCGGTGTGGTGGTCGAGGACGGTCGGTCGGCGGAGGAGCCGCGGCTGTTCCTGGCCGGGTACGGCCCACAGGCGTCGACCATCGGGGCGAACCGGGCCGGACGCCTGATCGCCCGCCAGGTCATGGACACGCTGGCGGCCTGAAGACGGAACCGGGACGCGCGGCTCAGGCGGGGAGGGGCTCCTCGACGCCACGACGACGTCGCGACGACTTGAGCACCAGGGCGTCGAGCGAGAACCGCCCGGGCCCGGTCAGCGCCACGGCGAGCGAGGCCACCGCGAGCACGAGCACGTACTCGAACCCGCCGTCCTGCGAGTAGAAGCCGGCCGAGCCGTGGGCCAGGACGCCGGCCACCACCATGTCGACGGCCAGCAGCACGCCGACGACGCGGGTCGCGACACCGAGCACGAGCAGGACGCCGCCGACGAGCTCGAGGCCGGCGACGAGGGGTGCCGCGACCTCGGCCAGGGGGACACCCATGCCCGAGAAGCCCTGCACCACGTTCGGGATGCCCTGGGCGAACTTCTGGGCACCGTGGGCGATGAACACCACCCCGAGGACGATGCGGAGCGCGGTCAGGCCGATGGAGGTCGATGTCGTTCGCATGGCCACGAAGGTAGCCGTTGACGCGTCATCGATCACCCTCGGACAGGGCACTGACCGCGCTTCGCCAGAACATGCCCAGAGCATGCACAGACAGCGGTCCGCCGAAGGGCGGACTGCTTCTCAGGAATCGGCGCCGCGGCCCGTCTGCTGCTGGAGGCGGTCGATGTGCTCCGACGCCTGGGCCTTGGTGAGGTCGGCGGGGAGTTCCTCGCCGGCTTCACGGGCCAGGGTGTCGAGGTAGCTGCGCTGCGGTCCGGTCATCGGCTCGTCGCCGGTGACCCACTGCTCGGGGTCCTTGCTCGCGTCGGTGGAGGGGTCGGGTCGGGGGCCACCGAGGGTCTCGCCCTGGATCGGTGCGTCCGGGGTCTGCTGCTGGTCGCGGTCTGCGTCACTCATGTCCGCGAACGTACGCCGCACCCCCGGCACGACACGCAGCAGCGGCGTCCCCCGATCGGCCTCAGACCGCGGTGGCCGCGTACCGCACCAGGTCGGGCCCGACAGCACTCGTGGCGATCGGCACGACGCGGTCGTCGCGCCGGATCCAGATCGTCGCGGCACGTTCGTCGATGCGGTCGACCTCGTGCAGCTCGCCGTCGAGCAGCACCGACGCCGTGACCCGGACCAAGCCGCTCGCCGGACGCGGCGGCAGGCCCACCACGTCGTCGCCGTACGCCGGGTGCTCACCGGGCTGCAGGAACGGTGACACCGGCGCGGTGACGACCTCGAGCCCCTCGGTGACGTCGGTCACCGCCACCAGGCGGACGGCCTGGTCGGTCGGCAGGGGCACGTCGACGACGGGCTCGGCGGTGGGCCCGGCCAGCGCGCGGAAGGCGGGCCGACCGTCGGGGGCGAGGTGGGCCTCCAGGCCGTCGATCCGGACGCGACCGCGCCCACGGGAGTCGGCGTAGACGCCGGGCTCGATGCCGGAACGCCGCGCCTCGAGCCGGGTCAGGACGACGCGGTCGGGGCGGTACCAGTCGCGGAGCGCGGCGGGGTCGACCCACCCGACGCTCGGGACCCCGCGGGAGAGCGCGGCGGACTCGTCGGCGGCGCGCTCGTCGACCGCACCGAGCGGGTGCTCGCCGCGCACGGCGACGAGTCCTTCGAGCGGGCTGCCGGCCGGCGGTTCGTGGTCGAGCACCTCGACGCGCTTCGAGACCTTGCCGCCGTGTCCGTCGAACGTGGCGAACGTCCGCAGGTCACTGATGGTCATGGGGCCACATGCTACGACTCGTCGGCTCCCCGTCGCGGCGGCGAGGGGACGAGGGCGTGGATCTCGCCCGTGCAGAGCGCGGGGTCGACGCCCTCGGCGGGGCCGGCCGGACGGGTCGCGCGGCGTGGCTGGATGCTGTTGCGCTCGGCGGACCGGAGCAGGCGGTCCTCGGCTGCGCCCTCGGCCGACGACCCGGGCTGCGCTGGCCGGCGGAGCGGGGGCCGGACGGGCTCGCCGCGGCGCTCCTGGCCGGGCAACGGGCGGGAGCGGCGGCCGTACAGCAGCTCGGACGAGTCGAGCAGCCACGGCACCAGGGCCACGGTGACGCCGTGCACGAGCAGCAGCTTCTTGCGGATGCGGCGGCCGCGGTGGTTGTGGAGCAGCCCCTCCCACCAGTGGCCGACGATGAAGATCGGCGTGTAGACGGTGACGACCTCGGAGCCGTGCTCGGCCCGGTGCGCCTTGATGTACTTGATCAGGGGCATCGAGATGTCGCGGTACGGGCTCGGCACGATCGTCAGCGGCACCTGGATGCCGTACTCCGCCCACTGGTCGCGCAGACGCTGGGACTCGGCGTCGTCGATGGCGACGTGCACGGCTTCGATGCTCGCGTGCTCGGCGGCGACCGCGTAGTCGAGCGCCTTGAGCACGGGCTTCTGCAGCTTGTTCACCAGGACGATGGCGTGGTCGCCGGTGGCGCCGAACTTCGTCTCGACGTCGGCCTCGATCTCGTGCGAGACGTCGCGGTAGTAGCGGTTCACGCCGAGCATGAGCACGTACAGCACCGGCATGATCAGGAACACGAGCCAGGCGCCGTGGGTGAACTTCGTGATCGTGACGATGACGAGCACCACGAAGGTAAAGGTGGCACCGATCGCGTTGATGGTGCGGGAGCGGACGACCTGCCCACGGTTCACGGCAGGGTCGCCCTCGGGAACCGTCCCGTCGCGGTCCGCCCGCAGCAGCCGCGTCCAGTGCACGACCATGCCCGTCTGGCCGAGCGTGAACGACACGAAGACACCGATGATGTAGAGCTGGATCAGGCTGGTGACGTTCGCCCGGTAGACCACGAGCAGGGCCGCGGCGACCAGGGCCAGGACGATGACGCCGTTCGAGTAGATGAGGCGGTCGCCGCGGGTCGACAGCGCCTTCGGGGCGTACGAGTCGCGCGCCAGGATCGAGCCGAGCAGCGGGAACCCGTTGAAGGCCGTGTTCGCGGCGAGGAGCAGGACCGCCGCGGTCGTCGCCTGGATCACGAAGAACAGCACCGAGTTGTTGCCGAACGTCGCCGCCGCGATCTGCGCGATCAGGGAGCGCTGCGGCGTGGTCGCGCAGTTCGCGAATCCCTGCAGGTCGCAGGCGCGCTCGGCGTAGTGCACGTGCGACACGAGTGCCAGGGTGATGAGGCCGATGAACAGGACGATCGCGATGCCGCCCATCGCGACCAGGGTGGCCTGCGCGTTCTTGATCTTCGGGCGACGGAACGCCTGCACGCCGTTCGCGATGGCCTCGACGCCGGTCAGGGCCGAGCAGCCCGAGGCGAAGGCACGCAGGAGCAGCAGGATGAACGCCGCCTGCGTCGTGTGCTCCACGTTCTGCACGGTGTACGCCGCGGACTCGGCGACCGGGGCGTTGCCGGCTGCGACCCGGACGAGCCCGGTGACGACCATCACGAACACGCTCGCCACGAACAGGTAGGTCGGGATCGCGAAGGCCTTGCTCGACTCGCGCACGCCGCGCAGGTTGGCGGCGGCGAGCAGCACGACGAACAGCAGGGCGAGCTCGACGCGGAAGTGGTCGAGCATCGGGAGCGCCGAGATGATGTTGTCGACGCCGGAAGCGACCGACACCGCCACCGTCATCACGTAGTCGACGAGCAGTGCGCTGGCGACGACCAGCCCGGCCTTCTCGCCCAGGTTCCGGTGCGCCACCTCGTAGTCGCCACCACCGGACGGGTAGGCCTTGATGAGCTGCCGGTACGAGGCGACGACCACGACGAGCAGCAGCACGACGAGCGCGGCGACCCACGGCGCGAACGTCAGGAAGGCCATGCCACCGAGCAGCAGGATCATCAGGAGTTCCTGCGGCGCGTACGCGACAGAGGACAGCGGGTCACTCGCGAAGATCGGCAGGGCCAGGTGCTTCGGGAGGAGCTGTCCTTCGAGCTTCTCGGAGGGGAGGGGATCCCCGATCAGCCGCGCTTTCAACGACCGGATCTCGTTCGTCACGAGCGGCAAACCTACTCAGTTCCGGGCGCGAGTCAACACGGTTCCCCCGCCGCACATTCCCGGTCGGCCGCGGGCGCTCGGCGGCGGCTGCTCGGTGCCCACTGCGGTTGACGCAGCGTCAAGCAGTACAGTCGCGAGCATGAGCGCATCGACAGGCACCGACGACGCAGCTGCGAAAGCACCCCACGCCATCGCCGAGGTGGCGCGTTCCGCCGGTGTCTCGAGCCGGACCCTGCGGCACTACGAGGCGGTCGGACTGCTGCCGGCCACCGCCGTCGGAGCGGGTGGACTCCGGCGCTACGACGACCACGCACTGGTCCGGCTGCAGCGGATCCTGCTGCTGCGCGGGCTCGGCTTCGCCCTGCCCGACATCGCGCGACGACTCGACGACGAGGGCGACGACGTCGCGGCACTCACGGTGCACCTGAGATGGCTGGAGCACGAGCGGGACCGGCTGGCCCGGCAGCTCGCGGCGGTGCGCACCACCGTCGCGCGCGTCTCGCACGGGGAACCCCTGACGGCGTCCGACGCGTTCGCCGGCTTCGCGCCGACGCGGCCGTCGGCCGACGACCCACCGGTTGCGGGGCGGTGAGCTTCCGTGGATGCGTCGGTCGCGACCGCGGGCGGACGACGGCCGGGAGGCCCTGGTCGCCACCGCCTGTCGGCCGCGGGCCGTCAGAGCGACTTGCGCAGGGCCTCCAGGCCGTCACGCAGACGCGTCACGGTGTCCGAACCGAGCGTGCCGCGGGTCGCGCGACGACGCAGGTCCGCGCGCACCTGCTGCCGGAACGACGACAGTGCCATCTCGAGCTCGCGCAGGGCGCGGGCGCTGTCCGACGGGACGGACACGGGCTCCTCGGTGGAACCGGTCGCCGGGCTCTCGGCCGCGGCGGCCAGGTCGGCACGGAGCGAGCGCATGGCCTCGCCCACCGAAGCGCGCACGCCGTCGGCCAACGACTTCACCGAGTCGCTCAGGCCGGACTCGACCGCGGCGATCTCGTCGGCACGCGCCGCGAGTTCGGCGCGACCGGCGTCCGTGATCGCGTAGACGGTCTTGCGGCCATCGGCGGTCTTGGTGACCAGGCCGTCGTCCTCGAGCTTCGCGAGCCGGGGGTAGACGGTGCCGGCGCTCGGCACGTAGGTGCCGCCGAAGCGGTCGCCGAGTGCCTGGATGAGCTCGTAGCCGTGCATGGGGTGGTCTGCGAGCAGGACGAGCAGGTAGAGACGCAGGTGGCCGTGGGCGAAGACGGGACTCATTCGGGCACCTCGCTGTCGTTCGTCGGGGTGGTCGGAGTCGTCCGCGCCGTCGGCGTGCTCGGCGCAGCCGCCGGCGGCGTCGGTGCGGCCGGCGCCTCGGCGACCGGCGGGGCGTGCAGCACCGCGATGTCGCCGGACACGGAGTTCACCCGCAGGTCGAGCCACTGGCCGGACAGCTCGCCGCCCTGCTTGACGTACGAGCCGCGCACGCCGCGGATCTCGGCGTCGTCGAACTGCAGCTTGCCGGTCGCGGTGTTGACCGTGCAGTTGTAGGCGACGCCGTCCTCGAGCCGGACGCTCACCGCGCCGGACACCGTGTTGATGCGGGCGGACTCGGGGATCCCGTGCATGTCCAGCACGACGTCGGCGGAGACGCCATCGGCCTGGAACCGGGGGATCTCACCGGTGGCCACGACGTCGCCGGAGACGGTGTGCACCGTGAGGGCGCCGTCGAGGTCGCGGATCGTGGTGGCGCCCGAGACGGCGTTGACCGTGACGTCACCCGCGACGCCGTCGACCACCAGGTCGCCGGACACCGTGTTGAGGGTCGCGCCGCGGTTCGTGCCGGAGAGCAGCGCACCGGCCGAGACGACACCGAGCGTGATGCCGGCGTCGCGGGGGACCAGGATGCTGACGTCGGCGTGGGCCTTGCCGCGGAAGGACTTCAGGAACCCGATGGGGTCGTCCCACCGGACCTGGGGGTGGTCGACGGTGAGCGTGTCGCCGTCGACCTCGACGAGCATCTGCTTGCCGGACACGCTGTGGATCTCGACCCGTGCGGTCGGCTCGTCGTGCGCGACGACGTCCACCTGTCCGCCGACGAGACCGACGCGCACGGTGCGCACGATGCCGGTGTCGATGACCTTGGGCTCGTCGACGAGCCACTTCTCCTGCGCCATGGTGCCTCCTGGAACTCGCGATGTATCGCGTCTGTGGAGGTCACGCTATATTGCGACTCGGCGCTCCGCAAGGGTGCCGGGCGGATGGTGAGCAGAAGTGGTCGGGTGGGGCCGTGCGACCCGACCGTTCCTGCTCACGAAGCGTGCGTGACGGGGGTGGGGCGCGCCTCCTGGACGATCCGGCGCTCCGGGCTCCACGGGAACCGGCGGAAGTGCGGCATGAGCGGCTGGACCATCGGGCCGATCGCGAACGCCGCGATGACGGTGCCCGCACCGACGTCCCCGCCGAGCACCCAGCCGACGATCACCACGGTCACCTCGACCAGGGTCCGCGCGAGCCAGATCGGCCAGCCGAGCCGCTGGTGCAGGCCGACCATCAGGCCGTCCCGCGCCCCGGTGCCGAACCCCGCACCGATGTAGAACGCCGTCGCGATCGCGAGCAGCACGAGCCCCGCCGCGAACAGCCCGATCCGGGCGACGATCCCCGACGGCTCCGGCACGAGCCAGAGCACCAGGTCGGCACTCGGTCCGATCGCCAGGGCGTTCAGCAGCGTCCCGACGCCCGGCTTCTGGCGGAGCGGGATCCAGAGCAGCAGGATGACCCCGCTCGACACGACCGTGATGACGCCGAACGACCACGGGACGACGTTCTCGAGCCCCTGGGTCAGCACGGTCCACGAGCTCACACCGACCACCGCGCGGACCTGCAGTGCGGTCGAGGCGCCGTAGAGGAACAGCCCGACGAAGAGCTGGACGAAGCGCAGGGTGAGGGCGGTGCGGCGGGGCATGGTCCCATCGTCGCGATGGATTGGCCTGCTGGTCGAGAGCCAATCGCGCTACCGTGGACCCGTGCCCCCGGTTCTCATCAGTGCTCGCGCCGCCGCCCACCTGCTGACCGACTGGCGCGCCGGCACCACCGCCCCCGCCTACGAGGCGCTCGCCGACGCCCTCCGGGTCCTGGTCATCGACGGTCGCGTCGCCCAGGGGGTCCGGCTGCCGGCCGAGCGCGGACTGGCCGCAGCCCTCGGCGTCTCGCGCACCACCGTGGCGAACGCCTACGCCCGACTGCGCTCGGACGGGTTCCTGGTGTCCGTCCGTGGCTCCGGCAGCGTGGTCCACCTGCCCCGGGACCTGGTCGGCCGGCCCGACCCCGAACGCCTCGGCGGGGTCGTCGAGGGGGACGTGCTCGACCTCCGCAAGGCTGCCCTGCACGCGGCCCCCGGCATCGACGAGGCCGTCGAGCGAGCGGTCCGACACGTGCCGGCGGCGCTCGCCGGCATCGGCTACGACACCGTCGGCGACCCCGGCCTGCGGGCCGCGATCGCCGCCCGCTACACCGAGCGCGGGCTGCCCACCGATCCCGCCCAGGTCATCGTGACGATCGGCGCGCAGCACGCCATCGCGCTGCTCGCACGCGTGCTCGTCCGCCGCGGCGACGCCGTGCTCGTCGAGTCGCCGACCTACCCGCACGCGCACGAGGCCTTCCGCGAGGCCGGTGGCCGCCTGGTCGGCGTCCCCGTCGACGCGCGGACCGGGTGGGACGCCGCCGCGCTCGAGACGACGCTCCGCCGGACCGCGCCCTCGGTCGCGTACGTCATGCCCGAGCTCCACAACCCGACCGGTGCGACCATGTCCGCATCGACCCGCCAGCTCCTGCTGTCGACCGCGGCCTCGGTCGGCACGACCGTCATCGCCGACGAGACGATGGGGGAGCTCCGGATCGACGGTTCGCCGTCGCCGCCGTTGGCAGCGGCGGACCCGACGGGGGCGTCGGTCGTGATGATCGGTTCCGCCGCCAAGGTCTTCTGGGGTGGGCTGCGGATCGGCTGGATCCGCGCCGACCCGGCGCTGCTGCAGCGGCTGCTGCTCGCCCGCCCGACCGGCGACCTCGGTACCCCCGTGCTCGACCAGCTGGTCGTGCGCGAGCTGGTCCCGCGCACGGCTGCCGTCCTGGAGGCGCGGCGTGCGTCCCTGCGCGAAGGTCGCGATGCCGTCGTGGGCGCGCTCCGGGCCCGGCTGCCGGAGTGGGACGTCCCGGCACCGGCGGGCGGGTTGACGACGTGGGTGGGGCTCGGCAGACCCGTGTCGAGCGCGCTCGTGCTCGCCGCGCGGACCGAGGGCGTGGTGCTCGCCTCCGGCGGGGTGTTCGGGCCGGACGGCGGGTTCGAGCGGTTCCTGCGGGTGCCGTTCACGATGGCCCCGGCCGACCGGGGGCGCCTGGTCGACGTGCTGTCACGCGCGTGGGAGCGGGTGGGCGGCGAGTCGACCGGGGTGCGGGGGTCGTTGGCGGCGGTGGTCTGAGCGGGCTTCGTCCAGGGCTCGGTGTCTTGCGGGGCTCGGGGTCGTCCGCCGAGGCTCGACGTCGTCCGCCGGGGCTCGGCGTCATCCCCGGGGCTCGGCGTCATCCTCTGGGGTGAGGTCGGGTCGGGGGTTCTCGCTCCCCGGGGTGATGCGGCTTCAGCGGGGTCCGGCGAGGCTGGGTGCCATGAACGCGACCCTGTCCGCCGGAACCCGCTCCGCTGTGCCGACGTCGGTCGAGCCGCCCGCGGCGGTCCCCGCCGTGGTGCGGGTCACCATCGCGCTGAGCGGGGCGTTCCTGGCGGGGGTCCTGACCGCGTTCGGGCAGGCCGTGCCCGCACTCGCCTCCGTGTCGAACTCGGCCGGGCCGTGGTTCGTGGTTGCCGCGCTGCTGTGCCTGGTGGCCGGAGCCCGAGCGGGCCGGATCGCCCTGCCGCTGGCGACGGTGCTCGGCGTCGTGCTCCTCGAACTCATGCACGTCGGGTACTGGGCCACCACGGTCCTGCGCGGGTTCCCGGACGTGTTGTCGATCACGAACCCGTGGGTGCTGCTCGGGGTCCCGGCCGGACTGCTGGCCGGAGCGGTCGCCGTGGCCGTGCGCTCCGATGACACCCGGTGGCGGGCGGGGGCGTTCGGTGTGACCGCCGCGGTGCTCCTCGGCGAGGGCGTCCGCGGACTCCTGCAGGTCGCGGCGACGACCGGGCACGGCACGTGGATCGTCGAGATCGTGGTCGGGGTGGTGCTCCTCGGCATCGGGGTCGTCGGCGCGCGGTCGCCGGTCGGGCGCGTGGTGGCGCTGGGGGCCGGGGTGGTCGGCACCGTCGCGGTGCTCGGGGCGTACCTGTTGCTCGGCGGGTCCTGATCGTCCGGCGGGTCCCGATCCGTCGGCGGGTCCTGGCCCGGAACTGAACGTTCGTCGGTCGCTCCTGCGAGGATCGATGTCGTGCACCTCCTCTCGGTCTTCAGCCTGCGCAACCGGGCCCTCATCGCGCTCGTCACGATCGTCGTCGCGGTCTTCGGCGGCATCGCGCTCTCCAGCCTCAAGCAGGAGCTGATCCCGAGCGTCGAGTTCCCGCAGGTCGCGATCGTCAGCGCCTACCCCGGCGCCACGCCAGAGGTCGTGTCGAACGACGTCTCGACCAAGATCGAACAGGCGATCCAGGTCGTCCCGGACCTCGAGTCCACCAGTGCGACCTCGTCCACGGGGCAGAGCGTGGTGTCGGCGTCGTTCCAGTACGGCTCGAACCTGGCCAGCGCCGAGGACAAGATCCAGACCGCGGTGAACGCCCTGTCGCTGCCGGACTCGGTGCAGACGCAGATCGTCACGGGGTCCTTCGACGACCTGCCGGTGCTGCAGGTCGCGGTCTCGGCGTCCGGCAACCAGGAGCAGCTCGTCGACCGGCTGCAGGCCTCGGCGATCCCCGACCTCGAGAAGCTCGACGGGGTGCGACAGGCGGACGTCTTCGGCAACCCCGGCCGTCGTGTCGTCATCACGCCCGACCAGGACGAGCTCGCCGCGCGCGGCCTCAGCCAGACGGCCATCTCGGACGCGCTCGACGACAACGGCACCCTGATCCCCGGCGGAACCATCACCGAGGACGGCTCGACGCTGTCGGTGCAGACGGGTGAGCGGATCGCTTCGCTCAAGGACATCCGGGCCCTGCCACTGACCAGCTCGTCGAGCTCGTCGGGTTCTTCCGGTTCTTCCGGTTCTTCCGGTTCTTCCGGTTCGGACGCGGCCGGGGCAGGGGCCGCAGGTGCCGACGGCGCGGCGTCGTCCGGTGACGGCACGGCCGCGGGCGCGACGGGCACGGGGACGACGGGGACCGGCACGGATGCGACCGGTGCTGCGCCGACGGGATCCGCGGCGACGGACACGTCGACGACCGCGGCCACCCCGACCGACACCACGTTGGGCGACGTCGCGAAGGTCGCCATCACGCAGTCCCCGCGCACCTCGATCAGTCGTGTGGACGGCCAGCAGGCCCTGACGATCTCGATCACGAAGACGCAGGAAGCCAACACCGTCGACGTCTCGAACACCGTGCGTGCGGCCCTGCCCGGCATCGAGGACAAGATCGAGGGCGACCCCCGCTTCACCGTCGTCTTCGACCAGGCGCCCTACATCCAACAGTCCATCGACTCCCTGGCCGAGGAAGGCCTGCTCGGCCTGGCCTTCGCGGTGCTCGTCATCCTGGTGTTCCTGCTGTCCTGGCGCTCCACGCTCGTCACCGCGATCTCGATCCCGACGTCGGTGCTCCTCGCCGCGATCGGCATGCGCGCGGCCGGGTACACGCTCAACATCATCACGCTCGCCGCGCTCACGATCGCGATCGGCCGCGTGGTCGACGACTCCATCGTCGTCATCGAGAACATCAAGCGGCACATGCTCCCCGGCGTCGACCGCGGCCAGGCCGTGCGCGACGCCGTGCGCGAGGTCGCCGGTGCGGTCACCGCCTCGACCCTGACGACCGTCGCGGTGTTCCTGCCGGTGGCCTTCGTCGCCGAACTCGTGGGGGAGCTCTTCCGGCCGTTCGCCGTGACGGTCACCCTGGCGCTCGTCGCCTCCCTGTTCGTCTCGCTCACGATCGTCCCGGTGCTCGCGTACTGGTGGCTCCGCCCGCCGAAGGCGAAGCCGGGCGACGCGTTGACGGCCGCAGACGCAGACGCAGACGCAGACACAGCAGCGGCAGCAGCACCGTCGGCGGTTGATGCCGATCGTGACCGTGACCGTGACCGTGACCGCGACCGTTCGGAAGGCGCGCTCGCCTCCGCCGCGGACCTGCACGACGCCGGCCGGGTCGACCGCCTGCGCCGCGTCTACCTGCCGGTGCTCCGGTGGGTCGTCCGGAAGCCGGTCGTCGTCATCCTGCTCGCCGTGATCGTCCTCGGTGGCACGGCCGCCACGTTGCCGTTCGTCACCACGAACTACCTCGGCGACTCGGGGCAGAACACGTTCACGGTCGCGCAGGACCTGAAGGCCGGTTCCAGCCTCGCCGTCCAGTCCGAGTCCGCGCGCAAGGTCGAGCGGGCACTGCAGGACGTCGACGGCGTCGAGACCGTGCAGACCACCATCGGCACGAGCGGCCAGTCGATCCAGGCCGCGTTCGGCGGTGGCGGCAGCGCCTCGGTGCAGTACGCCGTGACGACCGACGCCGAGGCCGACCAGCCGACGATCCAAGCCGACGCCCGCAAGGCGATCGGGTCGATCAAGGACGTCGGCGAGGTCACCATCGCGTCCTCCGGCGGCGGGTTCGGCGGCAGCAGCGACATCGAGGTCGACGTCACCGCGCCGACCCAGTCGCAGCTCGAGACGGCATCGCGCCAGGTGCTGAAGACCATGCAGTCGGTGCCGGACACCACGGCCGCCACCAGCAACCTTTCCGCCGCGGAACCGTTCCTCGCCGTCCGGGTCGACCGTGCCAAGGCCGCGTCGCTCGGCCTCACCGAGACCCAGGTGGGCGGCCTCGTCGCCGCCGCGGTCTCACCGCGGGACACCGGCAGCATCGAGATCGACGACGCGACGCTCGACGTCTACATCGCCGACCCGGAGCCGCCGACCACCATCGCCGCGCTCCGTGCCCTCGACGTCCCGACGAGCACCGGCACCGTCCCGCTGTCCGACGTCGCCACGGTCGAGGAGTCCGAGGGCCCCACCACCGTCACCACGACGAACGCCGCCCGCACCGCCACGATCACCGTGACGCCGGACGCCACCAACCTGGGTGCGGCCGTGCAGTCCGTCACGACCGCGGTCGACGAACTCGACCTGCCGAAGGGTGCGACCGCCTCCATCGGTGGCGTCGCCGCCAGCCAGTCGTCGGCGTTCTCGCAGCTCGGGCTCGCGGTCCTGGTCGCCGTGCTGATCGTCTACGTGATCATGGTCGCGACGTTCCGGAGCCTGCTCCAGCCGCTGCTGCTGCTCGTGTCGGTGCCGTTCGCTGCGACGGGCGCGATCCTGCTGCAGATCGCATCCGGTGTCCCGATCGGCGTCGCGTCGCTCATCGGTCTGCTCATGCTCGTCGGCATCGTCGTGACGAACGCCATCGTGCTCATCGACCTCGTCAACCAGTACCGACGACGCGGGCTGCGGGTGCGTGAGGCCCTGATCGAGGGCGCGACACGACGCCTCCGTCCGATCCTCATGACGGCGATGGCGACGATCTTCGCGCTGCTGCCGATGGCGATCGGACTGACCGGCAAGTCCGGCTTCATCTCGCAGCCGCTGGCGCTGGTCGTGATCGGTGGTCTGGTGTCCTCGACACTGCTGACGCTCGTGGTGCTGCCGGCGCTGTACTTCGTGGTCGAGCGGGCCCGCGAACGCAACACGGACCGGATCGCCGCGGGAAAGACCCGGAAGCAGGCGCGTGCCGAGCGACGCCAGGAACGTGCGGAGCGTCGGGCGGAACGACAGCGGCGGCGAGCGGAGCGTTCCGGCAGCGCTGCCTAGCGGCGGTACTCGGCGTCGACCGCGGCGAGGGGCGAGACGACGACCGGCTCGGCTCGTTCCTCGCGCTCGACGCCCCGGAACCACGACACCAGCACCAGGGTCAGCGTCACGAGGAACACCACGGCGGCGCCCTGCGACACGACGGCCAGCTGCCCGGTGACCGAGGCGTAGCCGCCGAAGGCCACCGCGGTGACGAACGACAGCCCGAGCAGCAGCTCCGCGAACGTCTGCAGCGCAGGGCGGTCCCAGCGCGTCGCAGCGGCGCGGGCAGGGCGGGTCGAGGTGTCGGTCACCACCGAAGTCTGCGGCCGCGGGCTCCGCAGCGGCAGTCCCGACTCCGGGTGCCACCCACCCGGGGCACGCGGTCGGTCGTCCGGTCAGCCGAGCTGGGTCCGCAGGAAGGTGACCACCCGGCGGCTCATCGCCTCGTCGAGCTGCGCGATCGAGTGCGCCGTGCCCTCGACCGCCACGAACGTCACCGGGACGTCGTGGGATCGGAGTGTCGCGGCGAACTCCTGCGACTCCCACAACGGGATGAACTCGTCGGTGGAGTGCCCGATGAAGAACGGCGCCGTGTCCGAGGTGACGTGGAACTCCGGCGACGCCCGGGTGGCCGCCGGGCACCTGGCGTAGGACCGGCACCCCAGGTAGAGCAGCTGCTTGCGCTGGAAGGCCGCGGACACCCCGTCGGGCTCGGTGGACCGGGTGGTCAGGTTCGTCGGCCCGCTCAGGTCGACCACGGCGCGGATCCGGTCGCCGTCGGCGTACGCGGCGGAGTCGTGGTCGGTGACGGCGAGCATCGCGGCGAGGTTGCCGCCGGCGCTCCCACCGAACACGCCCACGCGCTGGGAGTCGACGTCGTAGGTCTCGAGCGTCGCCGGGCGGAACACGTAGTCGAGCGCACGTCGGACGTCGTCGAGCCCGGCAGGGAACGGATCCGTCGGCGCCAGCCGGTAGTCGACGTTGAACGTCACGAAGCCCTCGGACGCCAGGTACTTGCACACGGACCGGTACGCGGCCGTCGCCTTGTCGCCGTGCGACCAGCTGCCGCCGTGGATCATCAGGACCGCGGGGCGTCCGGTCGTGGCCTCGACCGCCTCCGGGTCGGCGGTGGCCGAGGCGGACGGTGTCGCGGTGGGGGTCGCCGTCGTCGCGGGCTCGCTGTCGGCCGGCAGACACACGTCGAGGCGCTGCAGCGGGTCAGTGCCGTAGGGCACGTCGGCCACCACATCGATGCCGTGGTACCGGAGCGACAGCGGGTAGATGACGCTGTCCGCGGTGACGGTGGCGTTCTCGTCGCCGACCGGATCCGTGCTGCAGGACGCCATCGCGCCGAGCGCCACCACCGCGGCGACGAGCGCGAGCACTGAGCGGCGGCCGGACTTCATCACGTCCACGCTAGCCGCACCGGCGACCGCCCACGTCACCCCAACGGAGGAACCCGAGCGGACGACCCCCGAGCGGGCGACCCCCGGACTGCGCTCCCGGTGCAGACCGGCCGCACCGGCGTCACCCGGCAGTGCGAGGATGAGCACGGCAGTCGCCGACCGGAGCACCGCAGGAGGACCCGTGAGCAGTCGCAAGGCCTGGAACGCCGATCCCGAACCGCTGCTGCGTGTCGAACCCGGGTTCCGCCTCGACCAGGTCGACCCCGACGGCACGCCGGGCTTCCCCGGTCGCAAGATCGACGGCCTCGAAGCGCTCGCCGCGGGCGCCTCGCGGCTCGCCGCCCTGCAGGAGCGCCTGTACGCGGCGTCGACCGCGGGGGACGAGCGCCGGGTGCTGCTCGTGTTGCAGGCGATGGACACCGCGGGCAAGGGCGGCATCGTCTCGCACGTCGTCGGCGCGGTCGACCCGAACGGCGTGCACTACGCCGGCTTCAAGGCCCCGACGGCCGAGGAACGCGAGCACGACTTCCTGTGGCGCATCGAGAAGCAGCTGCCGGCAGCCGGACAGCTCGGCGTGTTCGACCGCTCCCACTACGAGGACGTGCTCGCCCAGCGCGTCCGCGGCATCGCCGCGCCGGACGAGATCGAGCGGCGGTACGGCGCGATCACCGCCTTCGAGGACGGCCTCGCCGCCGCTGGCACGACCATCGTCAAGGTGATGCTGCACATCTCGAAGGACGAGCAGCGCGAGCGTCTCGGTGACCGGCTCGACCGTCCGGACAAGCACTGGAAGTTCAACCCGAGCGACATCGACGACCGTCTGCTCTGGGACCGCTACCAGCAGGCGTACCAGATCGCCCTCGACCGCACGTCGACCCCGCAGGCGCCCTGGTACGTCGTGCCGGCGAACCGGAAGTGGTACGCACGCCTCGCCGTGCAGCAGCTCCTGCTCCGGGCGCTGGAGGACATGCACCTGTCGTGGCCGAAGGCCGACTTCGACGTCGCCGAGCAGCGTCGTCGGCTCGCCGAGTCCTGACCCACCGGCTCAGGGATTGTGGGTGAGGAACAGCACCCACACCGCCGCGGGCTGCGCGAGCACGCAGCCACCGAGCACGATGCCCCGTCGCAGCGCGGTGCGGTGCAGGAGCGGCGCACCGAGCAGCGGGGCCGCCGGCAGCAGCAGCCGCGGCAAGCTCTGTTGGGGCAAGAACGTCGCGAACAGGGAGAGCAGGTACGAGGCCGAGCCGAGCAGCGGCACCGAGCCGATCCGGCGCGTCGAGCGCGACGACAGCCACCATCCCGTCGCGCCGACCGCGACGAGCACAGCGACCACGCCGAGCGTGCCCGCGAACCGGTCGGCCTGCAGGAACCACGGTGTCAGTGGCGCGAAGTGGTGCACGTCGAGGTGGAGCCGCCACCACGCGAGTTCGGTCTGCAAGTAGGCGTCGGGAACCCCGGTGACGAGCGCCGCCATGACCGGCCACGCCAGGCCCGCCGCTGCCGTGACCAGGCCGGTGACGACGATCGCGACACGCTCCCGCACGGGCACCGCGTCGCGCTGCACGAGCCGGAGCACGGCGTGCAGCGCGAGCGCCAACGGGATCGCGAGCGCCCCGGGCCGGGTGAACGCGAGAACCGTGACGATCGGCAGGACCGTCCAGTAGTGCCGGCGCTGCATCGCGATGAGTGCGGCGAACGTGAGCAGCAGGCCGAGCGACTCGGCGTAGGCGATCTGCAAGACGAACGACACCGGCCCGAACGCGAAGAACACGCCCGACCACAGCGCGGTGGTCCGGCCGACGTGGGGACGGAGCAGGGCCACGAGTGCGACGGACGCCGCGCCGCCGAACGCCGTCGCCAGCAGCACCGCGACGACCGCGGGGTCGGCGCCGGTCGTGCTGACCGCCCGCACGAGCGCCGGGAACACCGGGAGGAACGCCCACGCGTTCTGCTGGACGGCGCCGGTGTCGTCGACGGGCAGTGTGCTCGGGTAGCCCTGCCGCGCGATCTCGAGGAAGTACTGGCCGTCCCAGGCGGTCGAGCGTTCGAAGAACCCATTCGGGTCGGCCGTGTCGCCGAACCCGACCGGATCGGTGAACGCGAAGCCGACGGTGAGCGTGGCGGTCGTCACCACCCGCGCGAGTGCGTAGAGCGCGAGGGTGATGAGGCAGTCGGGCAGTGTGCGGGTCACCGTGCGCGCTCGCATGCTGGCCTCCGTCTGGTGTTGCGTATACGTTGTGCTGATATCCAAGCCAACTCAGACACCAACGGGGTAATCCTTGACATTTCGCAGTGCCCGAGGAGGGACGCTCGTCGTCATCCCCACGTACGACGAGCGCGAGAACATCGAGTCGGTCGTCGCCCGCGTCCTCGCGGCACGTCCCGAGGTCGCCGTCCTGGTCGTCGACGACGGCAGCCCCGACGGCACCGGCGCGATCGCGGACGCCCTCGCCCGGGACGACGAGCGTGTGCACGTCCTGCACCGCACCGAGAAGGCCGGCCTCGGTGCCGCCTACCTGGCGGGGTTCGCCTGGGGGCTCGAGCGCCACCACGACGTCCTGGTCGAGATGGACGCCGACGGCTCGCACCGGCCCGAAGAACTCGGCAGGCTGCTCGAACGCTGTGCGGCGGGTGCCGACCTGGTCATCGGCTCGCGCTGGGTGCGCGGTGGCTCGGTCGTGAACTGGCCGTGGCACCGGATCGCCCTGTCGCGCGGCGGCTCCTTCTACAGTCGGATCGCGCTCGGTGTCCGGGTCCGCGACCTCACCGGGGGCTACCGCGCGATCCGCGCGGACCTCCTCCGTTCGCTCGTCGCCGAGGACATCGCCTCGGCCGGCTACTGCTTCCAGGTCGACCTCGCCCGACGTGCGGTCCGGGCCGGTGCCGTCGTCGCCGAGGTCCCCATCACCTTCGTGGAGCGCGAGCGGGGCGAGTCGAAGATGAGCGGTGGGATCGTGGTCGAGGCGCTCGTCCGCGTCACCGGGTGGGGGCTGCAGCGGCTGTTCCGGCTGGGCTCGCCGTGACGCGTCGTGTCCGGTGCGGCCAGGAGGCACGGATCACCCCGCCCGACCGGCCTGCGTTCGCATCGGGGCTGGCGTCAGGGCAGCGGCTCGCGTAGACTCGATCGGTCGGCCTTCGACGTCGTGACATTGTGATCACGGAAATTCTGCTGGGTGTGTGTTGCTCGAGGGCTGGAATCACGTCGACTCGCGACGGGATGAACCCCCTCTCCGCAAGCAGCCCCCGCCGATGTCGCTGTCGGGCGCTGCGGTACGTTGCGCACCCGAGAAAGTAGCCATGGCCCCGTACAACAAGGGCGGCGCGGACAACCGCGCCTCCGACCGCGTCCGCCACCCGAACGGCACCCCCGCCGCCCGCAGCAGCAAGCACCGGGGGTTCCGCGCCGCCGACTCGTCGCAGCCGCGTCAGAAGCAGCGCTGGGACGCCGAGGAGCGTCGCGGTCGCGCGTCGCAGGGCGAGCGTCCGGCCCGTCCGAACTGGGAGCCGCGAGACAGCGGCGGCCAGCGGCGCCCCGATCGCGACGACCGTGGTGGTCGCGGCTACAACCGTGATGCTCCCTACTCGCACGGCCGTCCCGACGCTCCGCAAGCTCCGCGTCGCGCCGGAACCGGCTCGCAGGGGCCCAGTGCCCCGCGGCGCTTCGATCGTGACGACCGTGCGCCGCGTCGTGACAACGACGACCGCCCGCGTCGTTCGTTCGACCGTGACGAGCGTGCCCCGCGCAGCTTCAACCGTGACGACCGCGCGCCCCGTCGCGACAACGACGACCGCCCGCGTCGCTCGTTCGATCGCGATGATCGCGCCCCGCGTCGCGACAACGACGACCGTCCCCGTCGCTTCGACCGTGACGAGCGTGCCCCGCGTCGTTTCGACCGTGACGAGCGTGCCCCGCGTCGTGACAACGACGACCGCCCGCGTCGCTCGTTCGATCGCGATGATCGCGCCCCGCGTCGTGACAACGACGACCGTCCCCGTCGCTTCGACCGTGACGAGCGTGCCCCGCGTCGTTTCGACCGTGACGATCGCGCCCCGCGTCGTGACAACGACGACCGCCCGCGTCGTTCGTTCGACCGTGACGAGCGTGCCCCGCGCAGCTTCAACCGCGATGACCGTGCGCCCCGTCGTGACAACGACGACCGTCCGCGTCGTTCGTTCGACCGCGACGACCGCACCCCGCGCCGCTCGTTCGACGAGCCCGAGCGTGGCAAGTTCGTGCCGGCCGACGACGTCAAGCTCGAGAAGCTCCAGGCCGAGGCCACCATCGCGTCCGACGTCGAGGGCGTGACCTTCGGCGACCTCGGCATCGGCGGCAACATCTCCCGGGCCCTGCAGGAGCTCGGCGCCTCGAGCCCGTTCCCGATCCAGGCGGCGACGATCCCCGACGTGCTCGCCGGCAAG
This sequence comes from Curtobacterium sp. MEB011, assembly GCF_030209655.1. Lineage (NCBI taxonomy): Bacteria > Bacillati > Actinomycetota > Actinomycetes > Micrococcales > Microbacteriaceae > Curtobacterium > Curtobacterium sp. MEB011. The sequence goes on from NZ_JARVRN010000001.1 coordinate 293,008, forward strand.
GACGTCCTCGGCCGAGGCCGGACCGGTTCCGGCAAGACCATCGCCTTCGGTGCGCCGCTGGTCGAGAAGCTCATGGAGCACGGCGGCGGCACGAAGCGCAAGATGGGCCGCGCCCCGCGTGCGCTCATCCTCGCGCCGACCCGTGAGCTCGCCCTGCAGATCGACCGCACGGTGCAGCCGATCGCCCGCTCGGTCGGCCTGTTCACGACGCAGATCTACGGCGGCGTCCCCTACGGCCGCCAGGAGGGCGCGCTCGAGCGCGGCGTCGACATCATCGTCGGCACCCCCGGCCGTGTGCAGGACCTCATGAACAAGGGGAAGCTCGACCTCAGCGAGGTCATCATCTCCGTGCTCGACGAGGCCGACCACATGTGCGACCTCGGGTTCCTCGAACCGGTGCAGGAGATCCTCGCAGCCACGGCCGAGGTCACCCCGCAGGGCAACCGCGCACAGAAGCTGCTGTTCAGCGCGACGCTCGACACCCAGGTCGCAGCGCTCGTCGAGCAGTTCCTGCACGAGCCGAGCGTGCACGAGGTCGCGGGTGAGGACCAGGCGTCCTCGACCATCGACCACCGTGTCCTCGTGGTCGAGCAGCGCGAGAAGGACCGTCTGCTCGAGGAACTGGTCGCCGGCGACGGCAAGACCATCGTCTTCGCCCGGACGCGTGCCTACGCCGAGCGTCTGGCCGACCAGTTCGAGGACGCCGGCATCCGCGCGACCTCGCTCCACGGTGACCTGAACCAGTCGCGCCGCACGCGCAACCTGCAGCTGCTCACCAGCGGCCGCGTCAACGTGCTCGTCGCCACCGACGTCGCCGCCCGCGGCATCCACGTCGACGACGTCTCGCTCGTCGTGCAGGCGGACGCCCCGGACGACTACAAGGCGTACATGCACCGTTCCGGCCGCACGGGTCGTGCCGGCAAGGAGGGCACGGTCGTCACGATCGTCCCGCGTGGCCGCATCCGCAAGATCGAGGGCATCCTCGAGCGCGCCGAGATCGAGGCGGACCTGGTGCAGGCCGCACCCGGTGACGGCATCGTGTCGGAGCTCGCCGCGCGCTAGTCGCGACCACACGACGGACGGGAGGCCCGGTACCAGCTGGTACCGGGCCTCCCGTCCGTTACGCGGTGCGACCGACGACCCCGCCGGGTCCGGTCCGCGGCTCGGCCGCGACGTCAGCTGGCGCACGGGTCATCCTCTCGGAGGACAGGGAGCCGCCGCGCTCATGCCGCCGACTGATGACACGGGCGAGCAGGACCGATGCAATGATCACGTGACACCCGCAGCGCTCGTCGGACGACTCCGCCGGTTCCCCGTCTCCGTCTCCGTGGCCGCAGCGACGGCCGTGCTCCTGGTGAGCGCGCGGATCGCTCACGCCGAACCCGACTTCCCGCACCACCCGCCCGTGGCGTGCCTCGCCGTGGTCCTCGTGGTGTTGACGACGGTGCTCGCCGAACGGTCCCTCGGATCCACCCGCACAGTGGTGATCGGCGTGGTGGCGCCGGCGCTCGGCGTCCTCGGAACCCTGCTCACCGTCAGCATCGGGTCAGCGCTCGGCGAGGCGCACGCCGAACTCGCGGTCGGACAGCCGCTCTTCGCCCCGTCGATCGTCGCCGCCGCGTTGCTCGGTGCCGCGTCGGCAGCGATGCCCGCGCAGCACCGGTGGCGCACGCGAGCCGCGCTCTGGACGGTCGTCCTCACGCTCGTGCTCTTCGCCGGCCACGGGTCGGACCTCGCCCGTGCCCTGGCGACCCTGCTCGGCACCGCAGCCGGTTCGTTCGTGGTGCGCCGGGCCTCCGGTCCGGACGCGCCGACCGCGCGTGACACGGTCAGCGCACGCACCTGCGTGGTCGCGACGCTCATCGCGCTCGGCGCGGGCACCCTGGTGACCCCTGTCGTGCCGGACCCGGACGGTGTGCTCTCGGTGTTCGCCGACGCCATGAGCGACCGTGCGGTCGTCATCGTCGGGCTGCTCCTGCTGGTGTCCGCCTGGCTCGTGCAGCGTGGCCGGCGCACGGGCATCGTGCTCGCCGTCGGCGTGCTCGTGACGCTGACCGCCGTCCTCGCCGACGTGTTCCTCATCGAACCGATGACCGACGACGCCGTGCAGTGGCGCGGACTCGGGCTGGACGCGATCGAGTGGCAGGTCACGCTGCTCGGCGCGTGGCTCGTGCCGGCGATGGTGCTGCTGACGGTCCTGGCGCTCCGCGGCCGTCTCGTCCGCTCGCGGTTCCGTGCAGCCACCAACGGCCGCGGTGCCCTGGTCGACATGCTGCGCGTCGGCGATGCCGGATCCCTCGGCCACATGGGTACCTGGCGCGGCAACGCCACCTGGACGCACCCGGACGGGCGTGGGGCCGTGGCGTACCGGGTCCGTGGGGACGTGGCACTCACCGTGTCGGACCCGGCGTGCAGCGCGGCGGACCGCGCTGAGGTCGTGTCCGCGTTCACGGCCTTCTGCGACCGGAACGGCTGGGTGCCCGCGTTCACGAGCGTGCACGAACCGGTGCGGCAGATCCTCGCCGCCGAGGGGTGGACCGCGCTGCCCGTGGGGGTCGAGTCGGTGCTCGACGTCGCCACGTTCGACCTGCGCGGCAAGAAGCGGCAGGACCTCCGGACGGCCTCGAACCGGGCCGACCGTGAGGGGGTCCGCGACGAGTGGACGACCTTCGACGCGCTCGCCGACGCACAGCGTGCCGAGGTCGAGGCGATCTGCACGCGGTGGGCGACCGACCGGAGGCTGCCGGAGATGGGGTTCACCCTCGGCGGCTTCCACGAGCTCGACGACCCCGACGTCCGACTCATGCTGGCTGTGACGGCCGACGGACACGTCACCGCGGTCACGAGCTGGCTGCCCGTGTACGAGCACGGCGGACTGGCCGGCTACACGCTCGACGTCATGCGCCGTGGCGAGGACGGCATTCCGGGGGTCATGGAGTTCCTCATCGCCCGGACCGCGATCCGGGCACGCGACGCGGGCCTGCGGATGATCAGCCTCTCCGGCACCCCGCTCGCACCCCACGACGGCGCACGGTCCCTCGTGTCCCTCGGATCGGTCCTCGTCGCCCGACTCCTCGAGCCGGTGTACGGGTTCCGGTCGCTCCAGCGCTTCAAGGAGAAGTTCGGCGCTCGGCACGAGGCGCTCTGGATCGTGGTCCCGACGCCGCTGCACGTGCCGCGGGTCGCACGTGCCCTGGCCGGCGCCTACGTCCCAGGCCTCCGGCCGAAGCACCTCTGGGCACTGCGCCAGGCACACCGCTCGACCGTCCGCGAGCCCGCTCCCGCGCGGGCGGTGTCGAAGCGGTGAGCCCAGCCGACCGGTTGCTCGCCACCCAGCTGCAGGCTCCGACGCTGCTCGTCCCGCTGGACGTGGCGTTCGCACTGCTCGGCGTCGTCGTCCTGCTCCCCGCGGTCGGCGGCTGGCGATCCCGTGTCGCGTGGCGTCGGGCCGGAGTCCGGGCGGGCGTCGCCGCGGCCGCGGCCGTCGTGGTGCTCATCGTCTGCTGGGTCCTCAGCGACCTGGTGAACCTGTTCGGGGTCGCGATGAGTCCCGTGACGCGGCTGTGGTTCGTCGTGGCCGCCGCTGCGCTGGCCTCGGTCGTCGTCGGCCTGGTGCAGGGCGGCCGCTGGCGTCGGGCCCTCGCCGTCCTGCTGCTCCCGACCGCACTGCTGTCGTCCGCCCTCGGCGTGAACGTCGAGTTCGCGATGTACCCGACGCTCCGCACCGTCGTGCAGACGGACCCCTTCCCGGAGCTCGACCTCGCCGCTGCCCCAGCCGCCACGATGCCCACGACCGGCGAGGTCCGCACCGTCGAGATCCCCGGGGAGCGATCGGGGTTCCCCGCTCGACCCGCCGTCGTCTACCTCCCGCCCGCCGCCCTGGTCAGGGATCCGTCGCCCCTGCCCGTCGTCCTCGCCTTCTCCGGCCAACCGGGCGCTCCGAGCGACCTGTTCACCGCAGGCCGGATGGGCAGCGCACTCGACGGCTACGCCGCAGCGCACCACGGCCGCGCGCCGATCGTCGTCTCCGTCGACCAGCTCTCCTCGCCCGGCCTGAACACGATGTGCGTCGACTCGGACCTCGGGAACGCAGCGACCTACGTCACCGAGGACGTGCCGCGGTGGCTGACGGCGCACCTCCCGGTGACCCCGGACCGCCGTGCGTGGGGCCTCACCGGCTTCTCGCAGGGGGCGACGTGCGCGATGCAGTTCGCCACCGCGCACCCCGACCGGTTCGGGGCCGTGCTCGCGGTCTCCAGCGAGTTGCAGCCCATCGACCGGAACCCGCAGCACAGCGCCGACCGGGCGTTCGGCGGGTCGGTCAGCGCGTGGAAGGCCGCCGGTCCGATCGCGCAGATGCGGGCGGACGACCTGCACGGGCGCGCGTTCTGGTTCACCGCGGGGTCGGCGGACGGGGCGTTCAGCCGCAACGCCCGCGTCCTCGCCGACGCTGCACGGGCAGCGGGCGCGGACACCAGCGTCGGGTTCGCCCCGGGGAGCGGGCACGACTGGAACACCGTGCAGTGGTCGTTCCGGACGGACCTGCCCCACCTGGCAGATGTGCTCTCCACAGCGCTCCACTGACGTCGGCACGGGATCCGTGCCGGGTGACGGTCGTGCCCGGACCCGGTACCGGGCAGGTGCGACCGCTCTGCACGAGCGGTCCTACTCGCCGGGTGCCGCAGGGGTGGGCGGGACCGAGCGGTTGGTGATGAGGACGTCGATGACGACGAACGCGAGCAGGGTGACACCGAGCGCGGGCAGGAACGCGCCGATGACGATCGCGCCGACCGCGACGAGCCCGGACCCCCACCACGGCGCCCGGTTCAGGGCACCCGCGGCCGGGGCGTTCCCGACGCGCTTCCCGATGGGGCGGCGCTGCCACCACATCACGTAGCCGAAGACGACCATCGCGGCGATCCCGAGCGCCGTGACGAACAGCAGGATCTGGTTCGGCAACCCCCACATCGTGCCCATGTGCGTGTCGATGCCCCACCGGGTGAGTTTGGCGGGGAGGGAGAAGGTGTCGAAGTTCGTCTCGGACACCACGCGCATGTCCCGCGGGTCGATCGCGACGGAGTTCACCGCGGTGGGGTAGGACCGCTTGATCTCCGCGACCGTCCACGCCTGATCCGCCGTCGCCGGCGGGGTGATCTGCAGTTCGGACGCGTGGATGTTCGCAGCCTTCGCAGCGGCCAGGACTCGATCGAACAGCACCGGGGTGACGGCTGCCGGTCCCGCATCGGTCGATGCGGCGGAGCCGCCGTGGTGGGCGGCGTCCTCACCGCCACCAGCCGCCGTGCCGGTGTCGGAGAGGGAGGTGGTCAGTGCGGGTGTGCCCCAGCTGAGAGCGGAGCGGAGCTGGTCGACGTTGCCACCGCCGTACTGGGACCAGGTGATGCCCGTCGCCGACAGGAACAACGCGCCCAGGAGCAGCCACACCCCGGTGGAGGCATGCCAGGAGAAGACCCGCCGGTAGCCGCGGACACCACGTGCGGGGCGGACCAGGTCGCGCTTGGCGCGCGTCTTCCGGATCCGGATCACCCACAGGCCGAGACCGGCGAGGGCGACGACGCCGAGCCACGACGCCGCGGTCTCGCTGTAGAGGCGGCCGACGTCGCCGAGGAACAGCGACCGGTGGAACGTGTCCACCCAGGTGCGGAACGGCAACGCCCCGGAGGTGCCGTACACCAGGAGGTCACCGCGGACCTCGGCGGTGCCGGGATCGACGAACACCGCACGGTTCTGCGAGTCCATCAGCCCAGCCTCGGCGTACATCACCCGCGTCGTGGCACCCGGCGCAGGTGCCGGGCGGACGGCGGCGAGGGTGTCTTCGGGGTGGTGCCGTTGGATGTAGGCCTGCGCGGCGTCGATCTGGTCTGCCAGCGGCTTCGCGGCAGCGGTCGAGGGTGCGGTGAGCTCGTGTCGGTAGATGCCCTGCTCGATCGTCGGACCGAGCGCGTACACGGCGCCGGAGAGCGCGGCGATGAGGATGAACGGTCCGACGAACAGCCCGGCAGAGAAGTGCAGGCGCAGCAACAACGGTCCGAACCAGCCCCGCTGTGGGTTCCGGCGCGGCTGCGCCGTCGACGGCGCGGACGCGGGCGCAGTGGTGTCCCGATCGGCGGTTGCGGTCATGGTGCGGTGTTCCTCAGCTCGTGGGGATGGACGCGAGTGCCATCCCGGCACTCATCAGCAGCAAGAGCACGCCGTCGAGGCGTGCGAGGGGGTGTTGGCGGACACGCGCTGACGCGATCAGCCGCACCAGCATCCAGACGGTCGCGATCGCGAACACGACGACGAGGACCCACGAGACCGGTGCCCATCCCGACCAGGAGGTGTGCATGCTGTGGCCGCTGCCGGTCATGTCCATCTCCGGCATCGACATCGAAGCCCCGCCGGCCATGGGCAGCATCATCACGCCCATGAGGGTCATCGCCGCCATCATCACCACGTGGTAGCCCAGCACCAGTCGCCCGGAGCCGCCGGGTCCGTGGTGCTCGTGGCTGCCGTACCGGCTGCTGCCGAGCGTGAGGACGAGGTAGAACGACGTCGCGAGGCCGAACACGAGGATCTGCAGCGTCGGCGGCGCGAGGGTCATCCCCCAGGCCCACGGCATCGCCAGCATCGCGACGCTCATCAGCACGTGGAAGACGTCACTGACCCGTGCGACACCGCTGCTGCCGGGGCGGAAGGCGAAGCCGAGGTACCCGACTGCCGTCACGGCGAACAGCACCGTGAGCAGGACGGACAGCGGCAGGCTGTGTGACACGAGGGGTGGACCTTTCATCGCGGCGGGTGGCGGCGCCACTCTACAAGTTGTAGAAGCCAGTTTCTACTGTATGTAGAATCGGCGCATGGTCGATGAGCTCGGGGCGCGCGGATGAGTCCGCGTCGCGCGCACGGGTCCCTCGAGGCGGGTGTGCTGCAGCTGCTCTGGGCGCAGGATGCGGCGCACACCGGCCGGCAGGTGCACGATGCGCTCGCAGCAGAGGTCGGCCCGCTGGCCTCCACGACGGTGTTGACCGTCCTCGCCAGGCTGGAGCGGAAGGGGCTCGTCGAGCGGGACCCGGCATCGAAGGCCTACCGGGCGACGAAGGCGGACCCTGCCGAGACCGCTGATTCGATGACGGAGGTGCTCGGTCGATCGAGTGATCGCACCGCGGTCCTGCAGCGCTTCACCGGTTCGCTCGGTGCGGATGACCTGGACGTGCTGCGTGCTGCCCTCGGCGGAGCCGGCATCGACCGCACCGGCTCGTGACGGGGGGATCGGTGCCGTGATCGCCGTCCTCGGCCTCGTGGTTCTCGCGGTTGTCGTCACCGTGCTGGCTCCGAGCATCCTCACTCGTGGCACCTGGTGGCTGCACCGTCCGCAGGTCGCGCTCCACCTCTGGCTCGGAGCGTTGACGGTCGCCGCGAGCTCGCTGCTGCTGAGCGTGGGGATCGCGGCGGTCATCGTCGCAACGAATGCGCACGCGCACGGGATCGGCGCTCCCGCCGCCGGCCTCTTCGCCTGGTGCGGGCTCGGCGTCGCCGGTGGTGTCGCCGCGCTCCTCGCCGCGAACGCAGAACCGATCTCGGCCGCGAAGCGCCGCACCGACGTCGCGGTGACGCTGCTCGTCGCCCGATCCACCGTGCGGACCGAGCACATCGGCGGGCACGAGATCGCGTACCTGCACACGTCGGATCCGATCGCCTGCTCCACCGCTGACGGGCGCGTGCTGATCTCGACCGGAGTCGAGAACGCGATGCCCCCTGCCTGTGTCCGCGCCGTGGTCGAGCACGAACGTGCGCACGTGCTCGGACGGCATGACCTCATCGGCCGCGTCGCTGCGCTGAACGCTGCCGCGTTCCCACGACTCCGGACTGCCCGGGAGTTCCGTCGAACGGTCGCGCTGCTGATCGAACTCGTCGCAGACGACACCGCCGCCCGCATCTGCGGACCTGCGACCGTCTGCAATGCACTGACGCTGATGAACCGGATCGACCCGAGCCCGGGCCTCGAGCTCCGCGCCGCACGTCTCGCCGCTTCGCCGGTGAAGAGCTGGCCGCACCGCCGCCACCCGGCCCCGGTCCTGCAATCCCGCTGACCTCGACTCGCATACCGTTCTACGTTTTGTAGAATGGGCGCATGGAGCGTTTCGAGTACCACGTCGTCGGGATGACCTGCGAGCACTGCGAACGCCGCGTCACCGGCGAACTCGAAGCGATCGCCGGCGTCGAGCTCGTCACTGCGGACGCCGCGACCGGTCTCGTCGTCGTCACCGCACCGACCCGGCCGGATGCGGCAGCGATCGCCGAAGCCGTCGACGAGGCAGGCTACGAGCTCGCCGGTGCCTGACACCCAGGCCGCTGCCACCCCGGCCACGCGCAACCGGCCGACGACCGTGCCCGCCGTGGGGCGGTCGGGTGTGCTCAGGCGCGCATCGCCGTGGGTGGGCGCCGTCATCGCGGTCGTCATCGTCGTGGTCGCGGTCGCGATGCTCGGTCCTTCCTCGTACGACCGGCTGAGCCGCGGCTACCCGGGCATGCTCACCTCGATGCTCAGCGCCGTGCTCCGCCTCACCGCCGACGTCACCGGCGGCCTCACGACCGGCGGCCTCGCCGCTGCCGTGTTCCTCACGCCGCGCCGGTCACGCACGGTCATCGACAACCACCGCGACCTCGCGATCGTCCGCACCGCCGCCACCGTCTGGCTGGTCGCCGCGGTGCTGCTGGTCCCCGTCGACGCCGCAGACGCGAGCGGGCAGCCGGTGACGAAGCTCCTGACACCGGGCGCGATCGGCTACCTCGTGCAGGCCAGCTACCTCCCCGGCGCGTGGATCGTCGTCGCCTGCATCGCGGTCGCGATCCTCGTCGCTGCGTACCTCGTCCGCAGCTGGGTCAGCACCCTGCTCCTGACCGGCATCGGCGTCATCGGGCTCCTCGCCCCCGTGCTGGTGACGCAGGTGCTCGTCGGCCCGAACCACGACTTCGGTGGGGACGCCGCCATGTTCGCCGTCCCCGCGCTCGGCATCTGGACCGGCGCCACGGCTGCCGGTGCCCGCCGATGGCGAGTGAGCCGTCCCGGCACCGCCACCATCCGCAGACACCGCATCCTCGCCCTCACCGGCTGGATCACCTGGACGGTCGGGTCGATCATCATCGCCGCCGTCGAACTCGCCGGCACGCCGCCGTGGGAAGCGCCCACCGGCGTGCTCTTCGCCGCCCAGCTGCTCCTCGTCGCCGCGGTGGCCGGACCGATCCTCCTCCGCAGGAGCTGGTTCGCCACCCCGACCGCCCCGGCGGTGCTCCTGGCGGTGCTCCTGGTCGCAGCCGCGATCGGCGTCGTCATGACGCGGATCCCACCGCCGGTGTACTTCGTCCCCACCGACGGACAGCAGCTCTTCCTCGGGTACCAGGTCGACACACCCCTCACCCCGATCACCCTGTGGACCGCCGGCCGGGTGAACATCCTCTTCCTCGTCATCGCGATCGCCGGGATCGCCACGTACGCGGCCGCCGTCATCCGACTCCGGAAGCGCGGGGACCACTGGTCGAACGGCCGGACCAGCGCCTGGATGCTCGGCTGGGCATCCGTCATCATCACCACCTCGTCCGGGGTCGGCCCGTACTCGTCGGCGTCCTTCGCCGTGCACATGGGCCTGCACATGAGCTTGAACATGCTCGGCCCGCTGCTGCTCGTCCTCGGCGGACCCATCACCCTGTTCCTCCGCGCCACGACCGCGCACCGTCGCGATGCCTTCGCCGGCCCCCACGAGTGGCTCGTCGCGGTGACCCACTCGAAGCTGCTGCGGGTCACGTACAACCCCGTGTACGTCCTGGCGGTGTTCGTGGGCTCGTACTACTGCATCTACCTCACCCCGTTCTTCGACTGGGCGATGCGGTACCACTGGGCGCACCAGGCGATGACCCTGCACTACCTCGCCATCGGGTACGTCTTCTACGCCCTCATCATCGGCGTCGACGCACCGCCCCGTCCGTTGCCGCACATCGGCAAGCTCGGCCTCGTCCTCGCAGCGATGCCCTTCCACGCGTTCTTCGGCGTCGTCGTGATGACCAGCGACACCCTGCTCGCAGGCACGTACTTCCAGTACCTCGACATCCCGTGGATCGGCAGTCTCGCCCACGACCAGTACGTCGCCGGTGGCGTCGCCTGGGCCGCCGGTGAGCTGCCGCTGATCGTCGTGGTGATCGCCCTCGTCACCCAGTGGGCCAAGCAGGACGCTCGACAGGCCAAGCGCATCGACCGGCACGCCGACCGGGGCCTCGACGACGACCACGAGCAGTACAACGCCATGCTCAGCAAGCTCACCACCCGCGACACCACCGCACCTGCACAGCGGGCCGATCCGACACGGTCCACCGGGCCCGGCTCGACGAACGAGCACGAGCGCGCCGACGACCGTCCGGCGCTGACCGTCACCGACCACCGGGAGCAGCCGTGACCACCACCACCCCGTCCCGAACCGACCAGCGAGCCGAGCAGCGGCTCGAACTCGACATCGGCGGGATGACCTGCTCCGCCTGCGCCAACGCGGTCGAACGCAAGCTCGGCAAGCTCGACGGCGTCACTGCGTCCGTGAACTTCGCCACCGAACGCGCCACGGTCGCCGGTCTGGGGATCGCCGATGCAGCGACCGCGATCGCGCAGGTCGAGCGCGCCGGCTACACCGCCGCCGTCCACACCCCGGGCGATGACGCCTGGTCCGCCCGCGCCGCGGAGACCCGCACCACGACGCTCCGCCGCCGCCTCGCCGTCGCGGCACTGCTGGCGATCCCGCTGTGCGACATCACGATCATCCTGGCGCTCGTCCCTGCGTGGCGGTTCCCCGGCTGGCAGGCGCTCTGCGTCCTCCTCGCCGTCCCGATCGTCACCTGGGCTGCGTGGCCGTTCCACAGGGCCACCCTCCGGGGACTGCGGCACCGCAGCACCAGCATGGACACCCTCGTCTCGCTCGGCGTCGTCGTGTCCTTCGGATGGGCGCTCTGGACGCTCCTCGTCGACCCCGCCACCACTCCCGGGTACTGGCTCGGATTCGGGAGGACTCCCGCCGGCGCGGACTCGATCTACCTCGACGTCGCCGCCGGCATGGTCACGTTCCAGCTCGCCGGCCGCTACTTCGAGAGCCGCAGCCGCCGACGCGCCGCCGATGTCCTCGAAGCCATCGGTGACCTCGGCGTCACCGAGGCGCAGGTCGTCACCGACGGCACCGAGCGCACTGTTCCGCTGAGTGCCGTGCGGGTCGGGAACCTCGTCGTCGTCCGCCCCGGCGGCCGCATCCCCGTCGACGGCACCGTCACCGACGGCGCCGCGACGCTCGAAGTGTCCGCGATGACCGGCGAGTCCGTCCCGGTCGAGGCAACGGCCGGGAGCACGGTCATCGGCGGCACCCTCGTCCAGGGTGGTCGGCTCGTCATCCGCGCCGACGCCGTCGGCACCCGCACCCGCCTGGCCCAGATGGCCGCCGTCGCCGACGACGCCCAACGCCGCAAGGCCGCGGTGCAGCGCACCGTCGACCGGGTCACCAGCGTGTTCGTACCCGTCGTGATCGGCATCGCGATCCTCGTCGCCGCCGGCTGGCTCGTCAGCGGCGCGGCTCCTGGCACCGCGATCGCGAACGGTGTCGCCGTCCTCATCATCGCCTGCCCCTGCGCGCTCGGCCTGGCGACGCCGACCGCGCTCATGGTCGGCGTCGGACGCGGGGGCCAGCTCGGCATCCTCATCAAGGGCCCCAGTGCCCTCGAGGCGAGCGGTCGCATCGACACCGTCGTCTTCGACAAGACCGGCACCCTCACCACCGGCCGGATGACCCTCACCGCCGTCGACACCTTCACCACCGACGCCGACACGGCCCTCGCCCTCGCCGGCGCCCTCGAAGCAGCGTCAGAGCACCCCATCGGGGCGGCGATCACCGCCGCAGCCAGCAGCCGGTTCGGCACCCTGGAGCCGGTCGCGGACTTCACCGCGCACGCCGGACTGGGAGCAGCTGGGACCGTCGGTGACCGCGCCTGCGTCATCGGCCGGTCCGAGCTGCTCGAAGCCGCGGGGGTGCGGGTCGGCGACCGGGTCGCCGCGGTCGTCGCGGACCGCGAAGCGTCCGGCGCCACCGTGGTGCTCGTCGCCGTCGACGGCGACGTGGCCGCAGTGCTCACCGTCCGGGACGCGCTCCGTCCCGGCGCGATCGAGGCCGTCGCGCAGCTGCGCGCCCTCGGCCTCTGCACCGTCCTCCTGTCCGGGGACTCCGAGACGACGGCGTCCGCTGTCGGCGGTGAGGTCGGCATCGACGAGGTCATCGCCCGCGTCCTGCCCGACGAGAAAGCCGAACGCATCGCCCAGCTGCAGGCGGCCGGGCACCACGTCGCCATGGTGGGCGACGGTGTCAACGACTCCGCCGCCCTCGCCACCGCAACCCTCGGCGTCGCCGTCGTCGAGGGCACGGACATCGCCCTGAAGGCCGCCGACGTCATCATCGTCCGCGAGGATCTCCGCGCCGTCGTCGACGCAGTGCAGCTCTCCCGCGCGACCCTCCGGACCATCCGCATCAACCTCGTGTGGGCGTTCGGTTACAACATCGCCGCGATCCCGCTCGCCGCGGCCGGGCTGCTCAACCCGCTCATCGCCGCCGCCGCGATGGCGCTGTCCTCGACGCTCGTCGTCTCGAACAGTCTCCGGCTGCGGTCGTACGGGCGGACGTAGTCCGCCCTCGGCGGAAGTGGTGGGGCCGGCGGGTTTCGCTCCGTGCGCCACCACCGCGTTGCGGACCACGATGCCCACGGCGTCGCTCGCGACACGACCGCCTGACGGACTGGAGGCCCGTCACCGGCTGGTGACGGGCCTCCAGTCCGTCGTCGAGTGAGCACAGGACGTCGGGTCGCCGCGGCAGACTCGTCGTCTCCTGCGCACTGGATGCGCGCGACCGCGCACTGGACGCGCGCGACCGCGCAGGGCGCGCGCCCCGCGCGCGCTCAGCGGTTGAAGAACAGCAGCCCGCGCACGAAGCCGGCCTGGCCGGCGTGCTGCGTGCAGTCGTCGAGGATGCTCACGAGCCGCGCGCCGGCCGTCACGGGCGGGTCCCACGCGTCGTCGACGACCGGGTCGAGGTCGTCCGGGCCGAGCGTGCCGAGGTACGCGACGGTGCGCTCGTGCACTGCGCGCAGGTACCCGGTGAGCAGGTCGGCAGAGGCTCGCACCCGGCCGACGTCGTCGCGGGACATGCCGTACCCGAGCGCCTCGGCCGGGAACGGCAGGCCGAACCGGTCGTACCAGCCGTCCGCCGTCCAGACCTGCTCGGAGCCGGCGAGGTCGGCGATCTGCGCGTCCTGGCCGCGGGCGATGTGCCACACGAGCCAGGCCAGGGTGTTCGCCCCGGCTGCCGGTCGTGCTGCGAGCTGGTCTTCGGAGAGCCCGTCGACGGCCCGCTCGACGGTCTCGGGGATGCGGGAGAACGCTTCGGTGAGGAGTTCGGAGGGGGTCATGGCGCTCACGCTACGCGCGGGCCGTGACACCCGCGCTCACTCGGTGGACGACCGGTGGTGGCGTTCCAGGGCCGCGGCGAACCCCTCGAAGGCAGCGGCGACGACGGCGCGGTCGGACGGTGCGACGACCTGCTGGAACGCCTGCGAGTAGACGGCGCCGACCTCGCGGGCGACCGCGGTGCCCGACGGCGTGAGGTGCAGGAGCACGCTCCGGCGGTCCTCCGGGTTCGGGCGGCGCTCGAGGTGCCCGTGCTTCTCGAGCCGGTCGATGAGCGACGTCATCGCCCCGGTGGTGAGCTCGAGGTACTCGCCGGCCTGCTTCGGGGTCACGCCGTGGCCGCCCGCTGCGTTGAGGAAGAACACGAAGCGGGTGTCCGTGGCGTTCAGTCCGCGGCTCGTGCTCTCGTGGTGCAGGACGCGCGCGTGCTGCATCTGGAGCACGCGGAACGCGGTGAGCAGCCGTGGGAGGTCGGCGTCGGTGCCTGCCGGGTCGGCCGCGGTGACGTCGGGCGACACCGGTGCCGGGGGCGTGCGCGGCGCGATCCTGGCCGCGGGGACGGCGGGTGCGCGCTGGGGGAGGACGACCTGGTCGGTGTCCGTCATGGGGGCTCTTCTCGGGTGCAGGGGTGGAACTTCAGTCAACAAGTAACTCACTCGTCAAGATACCCCCATCAATGGGGGCATCCCGGGTATTGAGAGCTGCTCGACGGCGAAGTAGCTTGATCGTCGTACCACCTCGGCACGTAGCGCGACCAACCACCGCGGGCCCGTCCGAACCACCGATCAGACCTCATCCTCACGGAGTCCAACCATGTCTCGTGTCACGCCTCGTGCTGCCCGCCTCGCCGCCTGGATCGCCATCCCCGCCGCGCTCGTCGCCTCGGGGGTCGTCGTCTCGACGGCCTCGTACGCGGCCTTCTCCTCGACCACCGTCAACCCGACGAACAACTGGACGGCGGGCAGTGTCGCCCTGTCCGACGACGACAACAACACCGCGCTGTTCACGGCGAGCAACCTGAAGCCCGGCTCGACCGGTGCGAACTGCATCACGGTGACCTCGACCGGTTCGCTGCCCTCGGCCGTGAAGCTGTACGGCACGAACGTCACGACCACGAAGGACCTGGCAGCGAACGTCAACCTGACCGTCGAGCAGGGCACCGGCGGTGGCTTCGGCTCCTGCTCCGGCTTCACCCCGGCCGCCACCGGCAGCTCGCTCTACAGCGGCACCGTCGCGGGCTTCGGCGCCGCCTCGACCAACTACGCGACCGGCGTCGGCAGCTGGACCCCGACCGGCACCGCGTCCGAGACGCGCGTCTACCGCGTCACCTACACGGTCTCGAGCACCGCGCCGAACACCGTGCAGGGCGGCACCGCAGCCCTCGGCTTCACCTGGGAGGCCCAGAACAGCTGAGTCGGGGCCGGGGCCGAACCCGCCCCGTCCGTTCCCTCCCCGCAACGCGCCCCCGGTCGAAGGCAGTCATGAGCAGCATCGCAGTGCACGGTGGTCCCGCACCGCACGCAGCGGTCCGTGACGCCGTCGAGTGGGGGCGCGTCGTCGTCGCCTCCCTTGCCCGCGGCGTCGTCGCGACGCTGCTCGGCCTCGCGCTCTGGGCGGCTGCGCCGGCGCTCATCGGCTGGCAGCCCACCACCGTGATGACCGGCTCGATGGAGCCGCGGATCGTCCCCGGTGACGTGGTCGTCTCACGGCCGGTCGGCTCGGGCGAGATCGCCATGGGCAAGGTCCTGCTCGCCGACGACCCGGACCAGGCGGACCACATGCGCATGCACCGGTACGTGCAGGACGGCTCCCGCGGCACCATGGTCACGAAGGGTGACGCCAACCCGCAGCAGGACTCGACGCCGATCGAGCGCTCCGCGGTGCACGGCATCGCCTTCCTGCGCATCCCGTTCATCGGCGCACCGATCCGGTGGATCAGCGCCGGCGAGTGGGGCCTGGTCGCGATGCTCGCACTCGGCCTGACCGCGGTGCTCGCGCTCTGCACCATCGACGGGTCGCTCCGGCGGCTCGTCGACGCAGACGACGCCGACGACGCGGCCGACGGCCCCGACGACGCGGCCGGTCCGGACGGCGCGGCCGGGCCGGCAGACGGTACCGACGGCGGCGTGGAGGCGCCCGACGGCGCCGCCACGGGCCTCCCGTCCGCTGCGTCCACCGTCCTCACCCGTCGCGCCCTGCGTCGACGGGTCCGTCGCAGGCGGCGGCTGCGCCGCCTCGGCGGGGGCGCAGCGGTGCTCGTGCTCGCCGCGGCGGCCGGCGTGCTGCTGCCCGGGACGGCGGACGCGGCCCCGTGGTCGCGGACCACCGTCGCACCGACCGCGAACTTCACGGCGGGCACGGCGACCGGTGTCCCCACCCTGACCTGCGTGCCGGCCGGGTCGAACACGGTGACGATCGCCTGGACCTACGACAACGGTGCGACCGTGCCGGTGTCGTTCGACCTGATGAACGGCACGACGCAGGTGGCCAGCACGACGCTCGCCGGGGCCCGTTCGATGGTCTACGGGGGCGCCGGACTCCTGAACCTCGGCACGACGTACACGCTCAACCTCCGCACGAACCTCGGCAACAACTGGACGGCGACGAGCACGCCGACCGTCAAGGTGAAGGTCGTCGCGGTCCTGGGCATGGCATCCGCGAGCTGTGTGACCACCTGAGCCGTCCACAGGGCACCGCGGGGTGCCCCTGGATGTCCCCGGACGGCGTTACCGTGGCCGCATGCGCATCCTGCACACCGGCGACTGGCACCTCGGCCGCACACTGCTGGGTGCGGACCTGCTCGAGCACCAGGCCGCGTTCACCGACTGGCTCGTCGACCTCGCCCGCGAGCGCGCCGTCGACCTCGTCGTCATCGCCGGTGACGTCTACGACCGTGCGATCCCGCCCGTCGACGCCGTCCGCATGCTCTCGCGCGTGCTCGAGCGGCTCGCCGAGACCACCACGGTGGTGCTCACCCCGGGCAACCACGACTCCGCTGCTCGGCTCGGCTTCGGCGCCCGGGTGATGGGGCAGCGCGTCCGCATCCTCGCCGAGCCCGCGCACGTGGCCGACCCCGTGCTCGTGGCCGACGACGACGGCCCGGTGGCCGTGTACGGCATCCCGTACCTGCACCCCGACCTCACCCGGTACGCCCTGGCCGCGGTCCCCGACGAACCCCTCGCCCGCTCGCACCACGCCGTCGTCCACGCCGCCACCGAACGGATCCGCACCGACCTCGCGACCCGTGCCGGTACCCGCAGCGTGGTCGTCGCCCACGCGTTCGTCGGGGGTGCCGACCCGAGCGACAGCGAGCAGGACATCCGCGTCGGCGGGGTCGACCGCGTGGCCGAGTCCGTGTTCGA
The DNA here is from genome assembly GCF_030209655.1 of Curtobacterium sp. MEB011. NCBI lineage: Bacteria > Bacillati > Actinomycetota > Actinomycetes > Micrococcales > Microbacteriaceae > Curtobacterium > Curtobacterium sp. MEB011. The sequence continues at coordinate 309,847 of NZ_JARVRN010000001.1, forward strand.
CGGCTTCGACTACGTCGCCCTCGGGCACCTGCACGGCCCGCAGCGCGTCGGCGACGACGGCCGGATCCGGTACGCCGGGTCGCCGCTGGCGTTCTCGTTCGGCGAGCGGCACCAGCGGAAGTCCGTGACCATCGCCGAGCTCGACGGGGCCGGTGCCGTCACCGTCGAACTCGTCCCGACACCGGTCCCGCGGCGACTGGTCGACGTCCGGGGCAGCATCGACGCCATCGAGTCCGGGGCCTTCCGGGCCGACGCCGACGCCTGGGTCCGCGTCGCGGTGACCGACACCGTGCACCCCGAGCGCATGTACGCCCGGGTGAAGGACCACTTCCCGCACGCCCTGGCGATCACCCACGAACCGGCGGACCGACCGGCCGCCACCGCCGCACGGGCCGTGACCGCGACGTCCGACCCGGTCGAGGTCGCCGGCGACTTCGTGGCCTTCGCCACCGGCGGGGCACCCGACGACGACGAACGGGCCGTGCTGACCGAGGCGTACGAGGCCGCGGCGCTCGCCCTGCAGCGCGAGGGGGACCGCTGATGTACCTGCACCGACTCGAACTCCGCGCCATCGGCCCGTACCCCGACCTCGTGACCATCGACTTCGCGGCGCTCGCCGCCTCCGGTGTGTTCCTGCTCGAAGGGCCGACCGGCTCCGGCAAGTCGACGATCATCGACGCGGTCGTGTTCGCCCTGTACGGCGGCCTCGCCGGGTCCGACGCCAGCTCCGACCGGCTGCACAGCCAGCACGCCGACCCCGCGGTCGAGCCGTTCGTCGAGCTCGTGTTCGAGACCGGCGCCGGCACCTACCGGGTTCGACGCACGCCGCAGTACGACCGCCCGAAGCAGCGGGGGACCGGCACGGTGAAGCAGCAGGCGTCCGTGCAACTGTTCCGGCTCGCAGCGCCGGACGACGTCGTCGGTGAACCGATGTCGTCCCGCATCCCCGAAGCCGCGGTCGAGATCGCCCGGATCGTCGGGCTCGACCGCGCGCAGTTCCTGCAGACCGTGGTGCTGCCGCAGGGCGAGTTCGCCCGGTTCCTCCGATCCCCGGGGGAAGACCGCCGGAAGCTCCTGCAGTCACTGTTCGGCACCCAGGTCTACGACCGCACCGCCGACGAACTCGCCGCTCGCCGCCGGGCCGTGCAGGCCGAGGTCGACGGGGCCGACGACCGTGTCCGCGACGCCCTGGCCCGCTTCGCCCAGGCGGCCGGTCTCGACGACGCCGACGAGTCAGTCGTCCCCGGCACGGTTGTGTCGCTTCGCGCCACGGCCGACGCAGCAGGGGCAGCCCGGACGGCTGTCGCTGCCGCCGCGACGGCGGCGACCGAGCACGAACGGTCGGTGACGGCGCGTGCGGCCGCCCTCGAGCGCCGATCGGCACTGCTGCGGCGACAGACGCTCCTGGACGACGACGCTCCCGCGATCCAACGCGCACGGACCGCGGTGGCGACGGCGGAGCGCGCCGCCCGGGTCGCGGCGGTGGCCGACGGTCTCGACGCCGCGATCGCGCGTGCCGACGACACCGCAGCGGCAGCCTCCCGTCTGCGTGACGAGCACGAGCTCGACACCGTCGACGCTGAGCAGGTCGTCCGGCGCCGCGACACGCTGACCGACGCGCTGTCCGGCGTCCGGCACCTCGTCGCGGTCGAGGCCGAGGCGGACGCCCGGCGCACCGCGATCGCCGATGCCACCGCGACCGCAGCACGGCTCACCGACGACCTCGCCGCCCTCGACACCGCGCTCGAAGCCCGGCCGGCGGAACGCGCACGGATCGTCGAGGCCGCCCGGTCCGCGTCGACGACCGCTGCCGACGCGGACGCCGCGGCGCACGAGGTCGCTCGCGTGCAGTCGCTCCGCGCCGACCTGGCCGCCCGCGACCGCGCCGAGCACCGCGTGGCCCAGGCCGAGCGGGTCGTGGCCGGTGCCCGACGCCGCGCGACCGATGCGCTCGACGCCGAACGCACCCTGCGCGAGCGCCGGATCGCGGGGCTCGCCGGTGAGCTCGGCGCCGCACTCACCCCCGGTGACCCGTGTCCGGTCTGCGGATCGACCGCGCACCCGTCGGTGGCCGCGCCGCAGGACGACCACCCGACCATCGGCGCGGTGGAGTCCGCGGGCGACGCCACACGGCTGGCCGACCAGCAGCTCGCCGACGCCGCAGCCGAGCTGGCGGTCGAGCGCGCGGAGCACCTGCGGCTGACCGAGGTGGTCGGCGCCGTCGACACCGTCGCCCTCGACGCCATGTCGGTCGCCGCCGACGAGCGGGTCCGTGCGGCGCACGACGCAGCGGCACTCGTGCTCGAGCACGAGCGCGAGCGGACGGCGCACGACTCCGCGACCCGGGCGCTCGAGCGTGAGCGGAACGACCTCGACGCTCGGCGCACCGTGCTCGCATCGACCACGGCCTCGGACGCCGAGCGGCTCGAGGCCGACCTGCGAGCGGTGCAGGAAGCGATCGAGCGGCTCGGTGCACTGCTCGACGGTGACGGTGACGGTGACGGTGACAGCGCTGGCTCGTCGGGCTCGCTCCGCGTCGTCGTCGACGAGCTCGACGCTCGGCTGACGGTGCTCCGCGCCCTCGCCGATGCCGACGACCGCGCAGCGGCTGCCGCCCGTGCCCGTGACGAGCGGAACACCGAGGTCGCCCGGGTCCTGGACGAGCAGGAGTTCCCCGACGTCGCTGCAGCACGAGCGGGCCGGCTCGACCCCGACACCGTGGCACGCTTCCGCAGCAGCATCAGTGCCGCCGACGCCGAACGCGCCGTCGTCCGTGCGGGGCTCGAGGACCCCGCGGTGGTCGCGGCCGCCGACGACGACCCGGAGCAGCTCGACCTGCAGGCGGCGCAGGCCGAGCGGGTCCGGGTGACGGCCGACCTCGACGAGGCCACCCGGCTCGCGGTCACCGCGGCCCACCGTGCCGAGGCCGTCGAGCAGTGTGCGTCCGAGGTCGACCGGACCGTCCGGGCACGACAGGAGACCTCGGCCCGCAGCCGCGCGGTCGTCCGGCTCGCCGACGTCGCCAACGGTGTGGCATCGGTGAACCCGACCGGCATCACGCTCGGCACCTACGTGCTCATGCGTCGCTTCGAGGACGTCGTGGCCGCGGCGAACGACCGGTTGCGCGGCATGCTCGCCGGACGCTTCACGCTCGAGACCTCCGACGAGCGGGAGTCCGGGTCCCGCGCGCGACGGACGGGGCTCGCCCTCGCCGTGCACGACCACACGACCGACACCGTCCGTGATCCCCGCAGCCTGTCCGGCGGCGAGACGTTCACCGTGTCACTGTGCCTGGCGCTCGGGCTCGCCGACGTCGTGCAGGCCGAGGCCGGCGGGGTCTCGCTCGGCACCCTGTTCGTCGACGAGGGGTTCGGCACACTCGACCCGGAGACCCTCGACGACGTCATCGGGCAGTTGTCCCGGTTGACGGCCGGCGGGCGACAGGTCGGGATCGTCAGCCACGTCGAGGAGCTCAAGCAGCGGATCCCCGAGCGGATCGCCGTGCGACGCACCCCGACCGGTGGGTCGAGGGTGACGACCACCGTCTGACAGTTCGCGGCCCGGGGCCGGGTCCCGTCTGGTCCGACGCGGTCTACGGGGTCGGCGTCGGCGTCGACTCCACCGTGCCGTCCGGCGGCGGCAGGATGTCGGCCGCGATCCAGGGGAACACCCACTGGAACAGCACGAAGACGATGGCGACGAGGAGCACGAGCAGCTCGAGCACCTTCAGGGCGGTGGGGCCGGGCAGCAGCCGCCAGACCAGGGGGAAGATCACTTGACGGTCTCCGAGAGTTCCTTCGGGGTGCCCTCGGAAGCGGGCATCCAGTAGTCGAGCTTCGCGTGCGTCACGAACCGTTCGGCCGCGGACCACATCGGGTGGCAGGCGGTCAGCGTGAGCCAGCGGTCCTGGGCGGTCGGTTCCACACCCGGCTTGTTCGGCACCGGCGCGATCGTCTCGATCTTGTCGGGCGTGACGATCTGGCTGTCGGTGACCTTGTAGACGTACCAGACGTCGAACTTCTTCTTCGCGTCGGTGACCCGGACCACGACCGAGTCGCCCTTCTTGAGCTCCGCGATCTGGTTCAGGGGCTTGCCGTAGGTGACACGGTGTCCGGCGACGGCGAAGTTGCCGGGAGCGCCGGGCATCGCGGTGTCCTGGTAGTGCCCGAGTCCGATGGTGTTGAGGACCTTCTCACGATCGGTGCCCTCGCCGATCGGCCGGTTGTAGTCCTTGCCGAACCGGGGGATCTGCATCGTCCCGAACACGTCCGACAACGCCGGGGGCTCGGCGAGCACGGGAGCGGTGCCCCGGTGCTCGGTGCCCTCGACCTTGGGGGTCTTGACCTGGTCGAGGCCCTGCACGAGCTTCGTCTGCTCGTTCACGGCGACCACGTCGGTCCACCAGGCTGTCCACACGACGTACAGGCCGGTTCCGGCGCCCGCGATGATGAGCAACTCGGCGATGAGCGACACGATCGCGCCGCCCACCGTCTGCCGTCTGCGGGGGGATCGCCGGGACCGCGAACCGGCTGCGTCGTCCCGTGCGCTGCGGCGCGTCGGGAGGGTGTCGTTTGCGGTCACGGGGCTCCTGATCGGCTGGGTGGTCGGACAGGTCTATCAGATCACGGCGACAGGTCGGTGACGACCTTCTCCCCACCCCCGTTAACGTGGGGCCCATGGAGTACCGGATCCGCCCCTTCCGCACCGAGGACACCGACGCGGTCGTCGCCCTGTGGGAATCGTGCGGGCTCGTCCGACCCTGGAACGACCCACGCCGCGACATCGCCCGCAAGCTGACCGTCCAGCCCGAACTCTTCCTGGTCGCCGAGCCCGAGCCCGAGCCCCGCACCGACGCCGGCGTCGTCGCTGCGGGCATGGCGGGCTTCGACGGGCACCGCGGCTGGGTGAACTACCTCGCCGTGCGCCCGGACCTGCAGGGCTCCGGCCTCGGTCGCACCCTGATGGCCGAGTTCGAGCGGCTCCTGACCGACCTCGGCTGCCCGAAGCTGAACCTGCAGGTGCGTGCCGGCAACGAGCAGGTGCTCGGGTTCTACGCGTCCCTCGGCTACACGGACGACCGCACGGTCTCGCTCGGCAAGCGCCTGATCCCCGACGTCTGACCGCTCACGCCCGTCGCACCGTGCGGGTTCGCTCATCCGGTGCGGCGTTGGCGGCTCGGTGCGGTGCTGCAAGTCCGCACCGGGCGGTCAACCTCGCACGGTTCGAACGACTCGGCACCGTGCCCGGCCCGCCCGGCCCCGGCGCGACCCGCGCGCTACGCCAGCGCCAGCGCCACCGACGCGACGAACGCCAGCACGATGCCGATCCACTGCTGCGCGGTCAACCGCTCCCGCAGCACCACTCCGGCCAGCACCACCGTGCCGATCGGGTAGAGCGCGTTCAGCACGCTCACGACGGGCAGGGTCGCCGGGTCGTCGCTGCTGTGCAGCCCGGCTTGGATGAACACGTTCGCCATCGCGTCGAAGACGCCGCAGGCGGCCACGGTGACGAGCAGCCGTGGACCCCATGCGCGACCCGGCCGACGCCCGGGGGCCGCGGCAGCCCCGTCGGGGCGGGCCGACGTCGGAGCGGGCACCGGGCCTCCCGGCGGCGGCACGACGACCGTCCGGAGCACGACGACGAGCGCCGCCGCACCCAGCAGCACCGCCTGCAGCACCCGCGCGACCACGAGGGGTGCGACGCCCGAGTCGGACGGCGTCATGTCGTAGGCCAGCACGATCCCGCCGAAGCCGCACCCGGCGACGGCGGCGGCGACCACCCCGCGGGCGGTCAGTCGCGCGCCCGAGGCGTCCCGCACCACCGCGACCAGGACCACCGCGACGACCGCGACCACGAGCGCGCCGGTGGCCACGGGCGACAGCACCGTGCCGCGCAGCACCGCGACGAGCACCGGCACGACGGCCGCGAAGACGGCGGTGACGGGGGAGAGCACGCTCATCGGCCCGATCGCGAGTGCCGCGTACAGCAGGAGCACGCCGACGCCGCCGGAGAGCCCCGCGACCGCACCCCAGGCCACGGCCGGCCACGAGAACACGCCTCCGACGACGACCAGCCCGACGAGCAGCGGGAGGATCCCGATCGCGGCGGCCACCGCCGTGACGACGACCGGGCGGACCCGGCGCGAGGCGAGTCCGCCCAGGAAGTCGGCGAAGCCGTAGACGACCGCGCCGGACAGACCGAACAGGACAGTGAGCACGGCTCCCATCCTGCCTGGCCCGGTAGCCTGCGGGACGTGAGTGTTCCCTACCAGCGCCTGCCCCGGATCGACGGACGGTGGAGGTGGTGGCGGCCACTCGTCGCCCTCGCGTTCCTGGTGGGGTGGTACGTCGTGTCGCAGATCGTCATCGCGGTCGCGTACTTCGTGCCGATCCTCCGCGCACAGGGCGCCGACGGTCTGATCCAGTTGCAGAACGACCTGGCGAGCGGTGAGCTCGACCCCACCGACCCGGTCGTGCTCTCGATGTCGCTCGTCTCGCTCGTGGTCCTGCTGCCGGGCATCCTGCTCGCGGTGAAGATCGCGCGGATCGGACCGGCCGGCATCCTGTCGTCGACCCGGTTCCGGGTCCGGTGGGCCTGGACGGCATGGTGCCTGCTGCCGACGCTCGTCATCGCCGCGGCGATGTTCGTCCTGCAGACCGGTCTGTTCTGGGACGGCGGGATGATCACGACCGACGGCGGCTTCGCCTGGAACCACGACGCCATCGGGCAGTCGACGGTCTCGCTCGGCACCCTCACCCTGACGATCGTGCTCGTCGTCCTGCTCGTCCCGTTCCAGGGCGCCGCCGAGGAGTACATCTTCCGCGGCTTCCTCATGCAGACGATCGCGTCGTGGATCCCGCGTCGTGTCGGCACGGTCATCGCCGTGGCGGTCTCGACGGTCGTGTTCGCGCTGCTGCACATCCCGAACGGCTACAACGTCTGGGGCATCCTCGACGTCGGCTCGTTCGGCCTGATCGCGGCGATCATCGTCCTGCGGACCGGCGGGCTCGAGGCCACGGTCCTGCAGCACGCCTGCAACAACATCATGATCTTCGTGCTGCAGGCGCCGGGCTGGTCGGCGATCGACCTGACCTCGTCCGACGCGAACGGCACCTGGCAGGGCACGCTCACCACGCTCGTCACGTCGCTCGCGTTCTGGGCCATGGTCGAGTTCCTGGCGTGGTGGCGTGGACTGGACCGCCGGTTCGCCGGGCAGCAGGCGCCGCGGTTCCGCGGTGTGGCCCCGGCCTGGGCGGGCGGCGTCCGCTGGACCCGGCCTGGAGGCACGGGCTGGGCGACCACGCCGGCCCGCTCCGACGACGTGGCCGGTACCGACCACCGTGGCGAGTCCGGCACGGACGGTGCTGTGGACAGTGCGGTGGGTGTCGCCGGTCGCCCGTAGGCTCGTGGCATGAGCACCACGCCCGCGCCCGCTGCCGTGCCTGCTCCCGCTGCCGGTTCCGCACCCCGTGCCGCTGCGCTCGACGTGCTGCACCGCGTGTGGGGCTACGACGACTTCCGCGGCGAGCAGGCCGCCATCATCGACCAGGTGGTGACCGGTGGCGACGCCCTCGTGCTCATGCCGACCGGTGGCGGCAAGTCCCTCTGCTACCAGGTGCCCTCGCTCGTCCGCGACGGCGTCGGGGTCGTGGTGTCGCCGCTGATCGCCCTGATGCAGGACCAGGTCGACGCCCTGGCGGCCAACGGCGTCCGGGCCGCGTTCCTCAACTCCACGCAGGGCCCCGACGAACGGTCCCGGGTCGAGCGTGCCGTGGTGCAGGGCGAGGTCGACATGCTCTACCTGGCCCCCGAGCGGCTCCGGCTCGAGTCCACCCGAGCGCTCCTCGACCGCGCGCGCGTGTCGCTGTTCGCCATCGACGAAGCACACTGCGTCGCCCAGTGGGGGCACGACTTCCGCCCGGACTACCTCGAGCTGAGCGTCCTGCACGAGCGGTGGCCGACGGTGCCGCGCATCGCCCTGACCGCCACCGCGACGCCGCAGACCCACCGCGAGATCTCCGCACGGCTCGGCCTCGACGACGCGGCACACTTCGTCGCCGACTTCGACCGGCCGAACATCCAGTACCGCATCGAACCGAAGACCGGCGCGCTGCAGCAGCTGCTTACCTTCATCCGCACCGAGCACAGCGGCGACGCCGGCATCGTGTACTGCCTGTCCCGCAACTCGGTGGAGCGCACCGCGACCGCCCTGGCCGAGCAGGGGATCAACGCCCTGCCGTACCACGCGGGCCTCGACGCCCGGGTGCGCGCCCGCAACCAGTCGACGTTCCTGCGCGAGGACGGCGTCGTCATGGTGGCGACGATCGCGTTCGGCATGGGCATCGACAAGCCCGACGTCCGGTTCGTGGCGCACCTCGACCTGCCGAAGTCGGTCGAGGGCTATTACCAGGAGACCGGCCGTGCGGGTCGTGACGGGCTGCCGGCCACCGCGTGGCTCGCGTACGGCCTGAACGACGTCGTGCAGCAGCGGCGGATGATCGACCAGTCCGAGGGCGACGCCGCACACCGCCGGCAGCTCAGCGCCCACCTCGACGCCATGCTCAGCCTGTGCGAGACGATCGAGTGCCGCCGGGTGCGGCTGCTCGCGTACTTCGGGCAGGAGAGCACGGCGTGCGGCAACTGCGACACGTGCATCGCGCCGCCGGAGTCGTGGGACGGCACCGTCCCCGCGCAGAAGCTGCTGTCCACCGTCGTGCGGCTCGAGCGTGAGCGCCGCCAGCGGTACGGCGTCTCGCACCTCGTCGACATCCTGATCGGCAAGCGGTCGCCCCGCGTGCAGGAACTCCAGCACGACACCCTGGCGACCTTCGGCATCGGTGCAGACCTGTCCGAGGGCGAGTGGCGTGCCGTCGCACGGCAGGTGCTGGCCCAGGGCTACGCGGCGGTGTCGGGCGACGGCTTCGGCACGGTCGTCCTCAGTCCCACGAGCGCCGAGGTCCTGACGGGCAAGGTGCAGGTGCGGATGCGTCGCGACCCGGTCAAGGCGCCGCGGGCCGGCCGCAGCAGTCGACGAACGGTCGTCACCGACATGCCGCAGGAAGCCGTCGGCCTGTTCGAGGCCCTGCGTGCCTGGCGTGCAGCCCAGGCCCGCGAGCAGGGCGTCCCCGCGTACGTGGTGTTCAACGACGCGACACTCCGGGGCATCTCCGCGGTCCGACCGGCCGACGTCGACCAGCTCGGCGAGATCTCCGGAGTCGGTGCGGCGAAGCTCGAACGGTACGGGCGCGCGGTCCTCGACGTCGTCGCCGCGGCCGACTGAGCCCTTTCCGCCACTGCATGCCGTTCCGGGCATGTGCCTGCCGTGCGCCTCATTACACTCGGTAGCTCGTCACCACGAGGAGGTCCGGTGTCCGGTTCGACGAAGTTCGCCACCGTGCTCAGCCGTGCGGTCGTGACCCCGCTCGCCCGGATGCTGTGGCGCCCGAAGATCATCGGTCGTCGGAACGTCCCGAAGCGCGGTGCGGTGATCCTGGCGAGCAACCACCGCTCCTTCATCGACTCGCCGGCGATCACGTTGATGGCGCCGCGCAAGGTGTCGTTCCTGGCGAAGCAGGAGTACTTCACGGGGCCCGGCCTCAAGGGAGCGGTGTCCCGGGCGTTCTTCGGTGGCATCGGCGCCATCGGGGTGGAGCGCGGTGCGGGTGCAGCGGCCCAGCAGGCCCTCGACCTCGGTCTCGCACGGCTGCAGGAGGGCGAGGCGTTCGCGATCTACCCCGAGGGCACGCGGTCGCTCGACGGCCGGATCTACAAGGGCCGCACGGGGGTCGCGTGGCTGGCGTTGACGAGCGGTGCCCCGGTGGTGCCCGTCGCGCTGCGTGGCACCGAGGACGTGCAGCCGGTCGGGTCACGGTTGCCGAAGCTCGCCCGGGTGACGATCGAGTTCGGCCGACCGATCGACCTGTCGTCCTTCGGCGAGGCATCGTCCGGTCGTGCCCGGCGTCACGCGACCGATGCGGTGATGGCGGCGATCCAGGAGCTCAGCGGCCAGGAACCGGCGAACGCCTACAACAACCCGCCCGCGACAATAGTCGAGCGGGTGCGACGAGCGCTGCAGCCCGACGACCCGACCGCGGCCGCCGTCGATCCCGACTGAGCACTCGACTGTCCGGTCACTATTGCACATCTGAAATATCGATGGTTGAATGGGGACGTGCCGCTCGGCACGTCCCCATCGCCGGTCGCCCGAGAACGACCAGCCACGAGATCAGATCGGACCGTCCGCAGCATGTCCTCCACCCCGCTCTTCGACTCCATCGCCCAGCGTCGCGATCAGGCCGACGTCCCGTCCACCACTCCTGTACCGGCGCGCGCCGTCGTGACCCCGGTGCCGACCTCGCCGATGTCCGCGCCCGTCCGTCCGGGTGACTCCACCCTGGTCCCGGCGGCACTCGTCGCCGCGATCGACGAGATCCCGGTGCGAGTGGCGTCGGCCCTGGTGACCGAGGTCACGATCCGCCCTGAGCACCTCGTCCTGGTCGAGACCGTCGCCGACGCGATCACCCGTGCGGTCGTCGACGCCGTCGTGTGCGAGCTGGACCGCATCGCCCGCGACGACGTCGTCCGCGTCTGACCGGGTCGGCCCCCGCGCGATGACGACCCTCGACGACGGCCTGCCGGGTCGTCCCCGCGGTGCCGAGCGTCGCGCCGCAGCCCGACCGACGGTGTCCCCACGGCGCCGTGCACGACACGGTGCCCACCGGGGCACCCTCCGAGCCGCCGGGGTGGCGGTGTCCCCTCCCGTCACCCCGGCTTCCACCCGAAGAACCCAGAACACCCGAAGAACCCAGGACACCCAGCCCGCCCCGACCGCTGTTCCTGCCCGTCGTCTTCGCGGCCTCGTGTCCATCCGGGTCCGCGCCCGACGGACCCTGCCCGCCGGGGCGGTGACCGCCGTCACGTGCTTGTTCGTGGCGGTCGGCTCGCCGCAGATCGCCGTCGCCGCTCCGGCCCCGTCGGCAGCGACGTCGGCGGTGGTCGGCACGCAGCACTTCGTCGCCGACGGCGCCCCTGGTCCGGCGGCCGACCGCGACGACTTCTCGGTCGGCCGTGCTGCCGCGGCGCTCCGGGTGCCGGGTGGACCGGACCCCACCGGGGGTGCCGTCCGTCCCACGATCGGTTCGGTCCCGGACGCGGGCGGCTTCGGCCCCCGCTGGGTCGCCGGTTGCGCGGCCTGCTCGTCGAACCACCAGGGTGTCGACTTCGCCGCGCCCATCGGCACCCCGGTCGTCGCCGCACTGCCCGGCCGGGTCGTCTCCGCGGGGGCCCTCGGCGGCTACGGCAACCAGGTCCTCCTGCAGCACGCCGACGGCACGGCGACCCGGTACGGGCACCTGTCGGCGATCGACGTCCGACCCGGCCAGGTCCTCGGCGCGGGCGACCGCCTCGGGGCCGTCGGCAACACGGGTGTCTCGACCGGCGCCCACCTGCACTTCGAGGTCATCGTGGCCGGCATCCCGATCGACCCCGCCGCCTGGCTGCAGGCTCGCGGGCTCCTCTGACGGCGTCGGGCGTAGCGTCGGGACGGTCGCGGCACGGTGTCGCGCCAGGACGGAGACGCGCGTGCGAGTGACGGTGTTGGGGACGGGTGCGATGGGTGCCGGCGTGGCGGGATCGCTGCTGCGCGAGGGCCACGAGGTCACGGTCTGGAACCGGAGCGCCGACAAGGCCGCACCCCTCGGTGCCCACGGCGCGACGGTGGCGACCGACCCGGGCAGTGCCGTCGAGCACGCCGAGGTCGTCCTGCTCACCCTGTTCGACACCGATGCCGTCGTCGACGTCCTCGAGCAGGCCGCCGGTGAGGCCCCGACCGACGCCGTGTGGGTGCAGGCCTCGACGATCGGGGTCGACGGCACCGCGACGGTCGTGCAGCTGGGGGAGAAGTACGGCATCACCCTGGTCGAGGCGATGATGCTCGGCACGAAGGCCCCCGCCGAGCAGGGCAAGCTGACGATGCTCGCGGCCGGCCCGGCGGACCTGCTCGACCGTGTCGACCCCGTGCTCGACGCGATCGGTGCGAAGACCGTCCGCGCTGGCGACCACGTGGGCGACGGCACCGCGCTCAAGCTCGCCGCGAACGCCTGGATCGCCTCGATCACCGCGGCGACCGGGCAGTCCCTGGCCCTGGCGGCTGCCCTGGGCCTCGACCCCGCGCTCTTCCTGCAGGCCATCGAGGGCAGCGCGAGCGACTCCGCCTACGCCCACACCAAGGGCGCCGCGATGATCGCTCGGGAGTTCCCCGCGCAGTTCGCTCTCGACGGGCTGCGGAAGGACATCGGACTCATCACCGAAGCCGCCCGGACCGCAGGGGTGTCGACGACGCTGCTCGAGGCGCTCGGGCGCGTGTACGCCGACGCCAGTGCGGCCGGGCACGGGGGTGACGACATCGCCGCGGTCGGCACCGCGTTCTGAGGCACAGACGCGCGCAGGTGGAACGACCGATCGGTCAGCCGGCGAGGATCAACCCCGCCGGATCAACCCCGCCGGAACAACTGCCGCACACGCTTCGTGAGCCGCCCCACGGCCTCGTCGTTCATGGTGTTGGCGAGGTCGAAGGCTTCGCGTGCCGGATCGGAGCCGGCCTGGATCCGCCGGAGTGCGGCGTCGGCACGGGCGCGCGAGTCGAGCTCGGCGAACGGCATGTCGTCCTCGGGGTGGTGCTCGCCACGAGGGTCCATGCGGTCCAGGCTACGCGCGACGGGAGTGGTCGGGCGTGACGTCGAGCTCGTCCACGACGCGGACCATCTCGTCGAGGAAGTCCACGACGACGGCCATCTCGTTGCTCGGCAGGTGCTCGGTGACCTCGAGCGCGCGGGCGTCGAGCTCCTCGATGACGCGCAGCGCGTGCCGCATCGAGCTGCCGGTGGCGGTGAGGATCACGCCGCGGCGGTCGTTCGGGTCGGCGTGCCGTTCGACGTGACCGCTGCGGACGAGCCGGTCGACGAGCGCTGACGTCGACGCCGCGGTGATCTCGAGCCGTTCGGCGAGGTCCTTCGCGTTGACGGTGCGGCCGTCGTGCTCGGCGTCGATCAGGAACCGGATCGCCAGCAGCGCGTTCTCGCCGATCCCGAGTGCTTCACGCGCACGGCGCTGCGCTGCGCTCTCGGCCGTCCGGTACCGCCGCAGGGCGTTGAGGACGTCCACGGCGGAGACCGCGGAGTCCTCGTACCAGTACCCCGCGGTGCTGGTCATCACCTCGGACGTCATGCACCAATGCTAGACGCTCTAGTTAGATTGTCTAGCGAGCGCGGAGAGGGGACACCTGCAACACCCGTGACGCGGTTCCGTAACACCCCGGCAACGCCGGCTCGTTAGGTTCTCGACATGCAGGAGCAGCCGTGCTGAGCCGCCTCGCGGGGAACGTCTTCCACGTGGGGAGCGCGGTGGAGCGCACCGACGTCGTCGCACGGTTGCTCGACGTCTACGTCGCCCGCCGGGAACCAGGCACCCTGGACGACGACCGGCTCGTGTCCACCGAGCTCCGCAGCATCATCGGCACCACGGGCCCGGCGAACGACCCGGACCGCGCCGCCACCGTCGACGCCCTGGCACTCGACCGGCACGAACCCGCGTCCATCGCCGCCGCGGTCGCCGTCGCCCGCGACCACGCACGCCGTGCCCGCGAGGTCGTCTCGAGCGAGCTCTGGGACTGCCTCGACGTCACGCGGTCGCGGATGCCCCGGAAGATCGCCCCCGACCGCGCGCACGAGTTCCTGGGCTGGGTGCGGGAGCGCAGTGCCCTGGCCATCGGGGTCGTCGAGGGGGATGCCAGCCGGGACGAGGTGTGGGAGTTCTTCACCCTCGGTCGGTCGCTGACCCGCTGCGCCTCCACGGCACGGCTCCTGGCGTCCCGGTTGCTCGAACCGGACTCGGTCACCTCGTGGACGGCGGCGCTCCGGGCGTGCGGCGCGGGCGAGGCGTTCCTGCGCGGCCGTGACCACGCGCCGGTGCCGTCCGACGCCGCAGCCTTCCTGCTCCTCGACGCGCACAGCCCGCGGTCCTTGCGCTTCACGGTGCACCGTGCGGCCGAGTGCCTGGCCGACGTCGCCCCGTCCTGCGTCGCGGACGAGGTCGCCGCGTTCGACGAGGTCCGCGCGCTGCTCGACGCGATCCCCGAGGAGTCCGCGCTCGCCGTGGCGGGGGACGTCGGGGAACGCCTGGCGGCGGCGGCCGACCGCGTCGCCGCGGCACTCGACGAGCGCGTGTTCGCGTCGTCCGCGCCCGTGCTCTGACCCGACCGGGCGCGCGCGACGGAACGGGGCCAGTCAGTGCGTCGCGACCGCGACCGCGACCGCGGCCGTGGACGTGGGACGTGTCGGACGGGAGGCCCGTGGCGGCGCCGGCACGGGCCTCCCGTCCGACGGTCGGTGGCGTCGCGGATCGCTGGCCGACGCGCAGGTCGTCAGCCGGTCCGTCAGACGGCGCTGGAGCGGTCGGCGAGCGTCTCGTCGCGTTCCAGCTCGCGGCGGAGCGCGGCACGCGAGCCGACCACCGGCACGGCGTGCGTGATCGCCAGGTGCAGCCGCGAGTCGGCGTCGTAGCGCAACCGGACCCGCTGGTACCGGACGAGCCACACGACTGCGATCGCGAGCGCCACGAAGCCCGATGCCGCGCCCACCACGATCGCCCAGCGGGGCCCGAAGGCGTCGGCGACGGCACCGACGAGCGGGGCGCCGATGGGGGTGCCGCCCGCGAAGATCGCCATGTACAGGGCCATCACGCGGCCGCGCATCGCGGGCTTCGTCGTGGTCTGCACCAGGGCGTTCGCGGTCGTCATGAAGGTCAGCGACGCGAGCCCGACGAACATCAGCACGATCGCGAAGGTCCAGTACGTCGGTGCGAGGGCGGCGGCGGTGCACGCGAGCCCGAACCCGCCGGCGGCGAGCACGAGGGTGCGCATCCGCGGCTTGTCCCGGCGGGCGGACAGCAGCGCGCCGAGCACCGAGCCGACCGCCATCACCGAGTTGAGCAGCCCGAACTCGCCGGCGCCCTGGTGGAACTCGACCCGCGCCATGGTCGAGGTGAAGATCGGGAAGTTCACGCCGAACGTGCCGACGACGAAGATCATGCAGAGCACCACGACGATGTCCGGCCGGGTGCGGACGTACCGGAAGCCGGCGACGATCTGTCCCTTCCCACGGCCGGCTCGGACCCGTTCGGCGAGCTGTGCGGGATCGACGAAGCGGAGCGCGACGAGGACGGCCAGGAACGACCCGGCGTTGATGACGAACACCCAGCCGGAGCCGATCGCCGCGATGAGCACACCGGCGACCGCGGGGCCGATCAGGCGTGCGGCGTTGAACGACGCGGAGTTCAGGGCGACGGCGTTCGAGACGTCCTCGCCCTGCACGACGTCGGAGACGAAGGCCTGCCGGATCGGGGCGTCGAACGCGGCGACGATGCCGAGCGCCAGTGCGAAGCCGTACAGCGCGAGCAGGGTGGCGGTGTGCGTGAGGACCATGACGCCGAGCCCCAGCCCGAGCAGCCCCATCAGGCCCTGGGTGAGCATGAGCATCTTCCGGCGGTCGAACCGGTCGGCGGCGAGGCCGGTGAGGGGCAGGAGCAGCAGCTGCGGGCCGAACTGCAGGGCCATCGTGATGCCCACCGCGACGGCGTTGTTGTCGGAGAGCTGGGTCAGCACGATCCAGTCCTGGGCGGTGCGTTGCATCCAGGTGCCGACGTTCGACACCAGGGCCCCGGCGAACCAGATGCGGTAGTTGCGTCCGGCGAGGGAGCGGAACATGGCGGTCACTGCTGGGCCAGCCTCCTCATGATCTCGGTGGCGTCGGCGAGGGTGGTCCGCTCGTCGGCGGTGAGTGCTGCGAGTCGCGGGGTGAGCCAGCCGTCGCGACGACGTCGGGTCTCCTCGACGAAGGCGGCTCCGGCGGGCGTCGCACCGAGCAGCACCTTGCGGCGGTCGTCGCCGTGCCCGTCCTTCGACACCAGCCCCCGGTCGACCAGCACCGCGATGGTCTTGGTCATCGAAGGTGGGGTCACGCCGTCCTGCCGGCTGAGGTCGGCCAGGGTCATGGCGCCGTCGCGGTGCAGGCGGGCGAGGGCGGAGAACTGCGCGTCGGTGACGCTCGAGTCGGCCTTCTGAGCACGGAGCGTGCGGGACAGCCGGTTCACCGCGATGCGGAGGTCGGTGGCGTCGGTCATCGGTCGTTAGCCTAGCTCATTAGTTCAGCGAACGAACTGGTTCTCGGGCGTACCTGCTCGGGCGTCCCTGGTCGAAACGGGCGTCCCTGGTCGGTTCTCCCGACCAGGTAGGCCCGTTCCCGCTGTCCAGCGCGGGTGCGATGGGAAGGAACGTCGGACGGGAGGCCCGCCCAGCGTGCGCCGGTCGGCTCGCCGCTGGGCGGGCCTCCCGGCCTTCAGCGCCGTGCGTCCGTCAGGATCGCGCCGTGCGGGAGCAGGGCGTGCACGCCCCAGGTGCGGTTCGCGACCTGCGTGATGCGCATGCTCACCGCGACGCTCGCCATCGCGAGCGCCTGGGCGCGGCCGATCCCGTGCAGCCCGGCGATCCAGCCGACCATGTGGTCGAGCGCCGTGGCGGTGGCGACGTTCAGGTCGGCGTCGAAGCCGAAGGTGATGCGTCCCGCGGGGGTGTCGGCGTGCACGCCCTCGACCGGGGCAACATCGAGGAGCGTCAGGGTCATCGTCGTCGTCATGCCGCACTCGACCGCCGTGCCGGAGACCTCGCCGTCGCCCTGGGCCGCGTGCCCGTCGCCGACCTGGAGCAGAGCGTCCGGCACCGTGACGGGCAGGTACAGGGTCGAGCCGGCGATCAGCTCACGGCAGTCGACGTTGCCGCCGCCGACCGTGCGGGGCGGGATCGTCGAGTGCTCGCCGGTGGCCTCGGGCGGGACCCCGACGACGCCGAGGAACGGTGCCGTCCGGACCCCGAGGCCGAGCTGGTTCACGGCGACGCCAGCGGCGGCATCGATGTCCCAGAGCAGCGGGCCGCGCGACCCCGGGTCGGTCAGGCCGAGCGCGCGGTTGACGGGGGAGTCGACCCCGCCCGAGGCCGTGTACCCCCAGTCGTCGGGGACCAGCTCGTCGAAGCGCACGGCCAGGACCATCCCCGGACGCGCTCCTGCGACGGCGATCGGCCCGACCAGGCAGTGCCCCCGGCGCGGGTCGATCAGGGTCGGGGCGTCGAGGCCCGGGCCCGGCTGGCGTTCCGTGTAGCCCGCGGCGCTGAGGGTACGGACGGTCACCGTGTCGCCCGGTTCCACGGTCAGGACCGGCTGGCGTTCGGCGGTGAAGACGTCGACGGCGGAGTCGACCGTGGCGTCGAGGCGGCGGCTGGTCACCGCTCGATCATCCCAGGTGGTGCTGGCGCGGGGCGGGGCGTCCCTGGTCGGATCGGGCGTACCTGGTCGGGGGTTCTGACCAGGTACGCCCGGTTCCACCGGTCATCGCGGGTGTTCTGGGAAGGAACGTCCTCAGTGGAACTGGGGGATCGTGAGCCAGATGCCCGCCAGCACGGCGGCGATGCACAGCGCGAAGCACAGCACGGCACCGGCCAGTGCCGCCGGCGGGGTGTGCCCGGAGCGGGGACTCTCGTCGGAGTACTGCGTGCGCTCGCCGCCGGCGTCGTCCGGCTGCCCGGTGCCGAGCAGCCGCAGGCCGAGCGTGTACACGAGCACCAGGCCCACGGCGGCCACGAAGCCGACGCCGGCGACCGTGCCGATCGCGGTGAAGTCGATGTCCATCGTCGTTCCCCTCAGTTCGCTGCGCCGGTGGGCTGCGGCTCGGGCTGTTCGGCCGGCCCGGCTGCGTCGGCGGTGATGTCCTCGTGCGAGACCGGCTTGCGCTTCGCCAGCACGTAGAAGGTGAGCCCAGCAGCCAGGGCGAGGACCGCGACGAGCACCAGCCCGAACGCCGAGGTCGACGCGAGCCAGGTCGCGAGGGCTCCGACCACCGCGGCGGCGGGCAGCGTGATGACCCAGGCCGCGACGATGCGTCCGACGACCGACCAGTGCACGTCGGCGAGCTTCTTGCCGAGACCCGACCCGACGACCGCGCCGCTCGTCACGTGGGTCGTCGAGAGCGCGAAGCCCAGGTGCGAGGAGATGAGGATCGTCGCGGCGGAACTCGTCTCGGCGGCGAAGCCCTGCGGCGACTGCACGTCGGAGATCTTCTTGCCGACGGTCTGCATGATGCGCCAGCCGCCCATGTAGGTTCCGAGGCCGATCGCGAGTCCGCAGGCCAGGATCACCCAGAGCGCCGGACCGGTGCCCGCGGCCTGGTAGTTCGCGGCGATGAGTGTCAGCGTGATGACGCCCATCGTCTTCTGCGCGTCGTTCGTACCGTGCGCGAGCGACACCAGCGACGCCGAGATCGTCTGCCCGTGCCGGAAGCCGGTCGCCGCACCGTGGGTCGTCGCGTTCTTCGTGAGCACGTAGGCCAGGTAGGTCGCGACCAGCGCGATCACCGCGGCGATGAGCGGGGAGAGGAGCGCCGGCAGCACGACCTTCGACACCACCGTCGCCCAGCTGATCGAGTTGAGCCCGGCGCCGATGATCGAGGCACCGATGAGGCCGCCGAACAGCGCGTGCGTGGAGGACGACGGCAGCCCGACGTACCAGGTCGCCAGGTTCCAGAGCACCGCGCCGACCAGCCCCGCGAAGATCATCGTGGGGGAGATGTGGATGCCGTCCTGCCCCTCGCGGATGATCCCCTGCGAGACGGTCTTGGCGACCTCGGTGGACAGGAACGCGCCGACCACGTTGAGCACGGCGGAGATGATCACCGCCGTCCGGGGCTTGAGCGCGCCGGTAGCGACCGAGGTGGCCATGGCGTTCGCGGTGTCGTGGAAGCCGTTCGTGAAGTCGAACACGAGGGCCACGACGATCACGAGCGTGACGATGACGATGACGTCCATGCGCAGGACGCTAGGCCACACCTCGAACCCCCTGCGTGAACGCCGGGTGAACAGGTCCGGGACGCAGCGCGTCTGCGAGGATGGCAGTGTCTGAAAGGATGCGAGTGTGCCCACCTTCTCCGCCGCTCGCGGCGACGCCTCGTTCACCGACGCGCACGGCGTCGAGATCGTCTACTCGACCTGGCGTGCGGCGCGGCCGAAGGGTGTCGTGCAGATCGCGCACGGGGTCGGCGAGCACGGGCTCCGGTACGAACCGCTCGCGCAGGACCTGGTGCGCGCCGGCTACACCGTGCACGCCAACGACCACCGCGGGCACGGTCGCACGGGCCTTGCCCAGTGGGACGGCGACCACGCCAAACTCGGTCGGCTCGGCCCCGGCGGGCTGCGCGCGGCGATCGCCGCAGTGGAGCAGATGAGCGCGGTCGCGCGGGCCGACGAACCCGGGCTGCCGCTCGTGCTGCTCGGGCACTCGTGGGGGTCGCTCATGGCACAGCGGATCGTGAACACCTCGTCGGACCGCTACGACGGCGTCGTCCTGTCCGCGAGCGCCTACCGGCTGCCCGGCTGGATGAACAGCGGCGATCTCAACGCCCGGCACGCGGGCTCGGGGCCCACCAAGTACGAGTGGCTCACCCGCGACCGGAAGGTCATCGACGCGATGGCGGTCGACCCCCTGGCGGTCGAGGCCGACGTCATCGGGCTGTTCGGGCTCGCCGACACCCTCCGGCTGCTCGGTGTGCCGCGACGGGGGATCCCGCACGACCTCCCGATGCTGCTGCAGGTCGGCTCCGACGACACCCTCGGGGGTCCGCGCTCGATCGAGCGCTTGGCGCAGGCCTACCGCCGACGCGGCCGACTGTCCGACGTGACCGTGCAGGTGTACGAGGGAGCACGCCACGAGGTCTACAACGAGACGAACCGCGCAGAGGTCATCGGCGACCTGGTCGCGTGGCTCGACCGGGTGACGGCGCGCTGACGGCGCTCGCCGCGTCCTGCGACGCGACCGGCGGCAGACTGGAGGCCCGTGGCGGCGCCGCCACGCGCCTCCAGGCCGTCACCAGGCAGGCCCACTGCCGGGCCGTCGGCCGTCCGGAATAGGGTTGCGGCATGCACGGTGAGTACAAGGTCCCCGGAGGCAAGCTGGTCGTCGTCGACCTCGAGGCCGTCGACGGCACGATCCAGCAGTTCCGCCTGGCGGGTGACTTCTTCCTGGAACCCGACGACGCGCTGCCGCTCATCGACGCGGCCGTGGACGGGCTCCCCGTCACCACCGACGCCGCGGGCATCGCCGCAGCCGTGCGGGCCGCACTGCCGACCGATGCGGTGCTGCTCGGCTTCACGCCCGAGTCCGTCGGTGTCGCGGTGCGCCGTGCGCTCTCGCGGGCCTCGACCTGGCGCGACCACGACTGGCAGATCGTGCACGAGGGGCCGATCAGCCCGAACGAGCACCTGGCGCTCGACCAGGTGCTGACCGAAGAGGTCGGTGCCGGCCGTCGCGGTCCCACGCTGCGCATCTGGGAGTGGGACCAGCCGGCCGTCGTGATCGGCTCGTTCCAGTCGCTGAAGAACGAGGTCGACCCGGCCGGCGCCGAGAAGTACGGCGTGCAGGTGGTCCGACGCATCTCCGGCGGCGGCGCGATGTTCATGGACGCCGGTGCGGTCATCTCGTACTCGCTCTACGTGCCGTCCGACCTGGTGCAGGGCATGACCTTCGCCGACTCGTACGCGTTCCTCGACGAATGGGTGATCGAGGCGCTCAAGTCGCTCGGCATCGAGGCGTACTACCAGCCCCTCAACGACATCACCTCGACCAAGGGCAAGATCGGCGGGGCCGCTCAGAAGCGTCTCGGCACCGGGTCGCTGCTGCACCACGCCACCATGAGCTACGACATGGACGGCGAGAAGATGGTGCAGGTGCTGCGGATCGGGCGCGAGAAGATGAGCGACAAGGGCACCACCAGTGCCGCCAAGCGCGTCGACCCGCTGCGGTCACAGACCGGGCTGTCCCGCGCCGAGATCATCGAACGGTTGATCGGCACCTTCACCCGGCTGTACGGGGCGACCGAGGGACACGTGACCGAGGCCGAGCGCGAGCGGGCGCAGGAACTGGTGCGGACGAAGTTCGCGACGAAGGAGTGGCTCGAGCGGGTGCCGTGAGCCTCAGCGCTCGTCGTCCTCGTCGTCGGACCGCAGTGTGAGGTCGACCCGGCCGTCGACCGGTCCCGGGCGGAAGCTGTGGCGGGCGAGCGGGGCGTAGGCCACCCACCGGCCGGTGTCGGCGGAGCCGTCGTCGTCGTCGTCCGGATCGCCAGCCTCGTCGTCATCCGCTTCGTCGTCCGCCTCGTCGTCGTCCGATTCGTGGTCCGCTTCGTGGTCGTCCGCTTCGCCTCGGACGCCGAGCAGCTTCCGGGTGAGTGCCGACCGTTCGGTCAGGAGCGAGTCGAGCGCGGCGACCAGGTCGCCGTCCTCCGGTTCGGCTCCGCGCAGGGCCGCGCCGAGGACGCTCCGACGCATGAGCTCCTTCGCGAACGAGCCGGTCGTCCCCTCGGCGCGCTCGGCGGCACCGGCCAGGGCTTCGTCCGAGAACGGCAGCGCGCCGGCGTACCGACGGAACAGCCGCCGGCGCTCCGGCAGACCCGGCAGGGGGATCTCCACGGCGAGGTCGACACGTCCGGGCCGGTCGGCCAGGGCACGTTCGAGGACGGACACGCGGTTCGTGGTCATGACGAAGGCGACGTCGGCATCCCCGTCCAGGCCGTCGAGCGCGTCGAGCACCTCGAACAAGAGCGGTTGCGGCGACGCGTGCCGTTCCATCGCGACCAGGTCGATGTCCTCGAGCACGACGATCGACGGTTGGAAGGTCCGCGCGATCTCCGCCGCCGCCCCGATCGCCGCGATGCTCGAACCGGTGAGCAGGACCGCCGTCACGCCCTCGGTCCGGGTGAGCAGGTGTCGGATCGTCAGGGTCTTGCCGGTACCGGGCGGGCCGTACAGCAGGACACCACGCTTGAGGTGCTGCCCGGCAGCGAGGAGCGCCTCGCGCTGGTCGCCGACCCCGACGACGTGGTCGACCACCTCGTCCAGGACGCCGTCGGCCAGCACGACGTCGTCGGCGGCGATGTCGGGGCGCCGCAGGAACGTCGCGCCGGCGTCGGCGCCGTACTCGGAGCGCACGAACGACAGGACCTGGCCGCGGAGGACACTGCGCTCGATCATGAGTGCGCGGAGGCGCCGCAGGAACGCCGCGGCGGCGTCCTGGTCGGCCGCGATGACCTCGAGGGTCGCACGCGCCCGGCCGTACTCCGGGTTGGCCGCACGCTGGACGACCGCCACAGGTGATCCGTCGAAGACGAGCATGCGGAGGCCCAGGGACACCACTCGGCGCGTGGTGTCCGGACCGGTGGCGCGGTCGGTGTAGCTGACCGGCCCCGGTGCCCACTGCATGTGCTGGTTCACGAGGAACTCGCTGACGGAGCTGTGGAACCGGGAGTCGTCGCCCGCGATGCCGATCAGCGCATCCGGGCGCGCGCCGGTGAGGGCTTCGAGCGCGATGTCCGCGTCGACCAGGCGGTGGTCGGGGAGCTCCTCGGTGACCACCGGGATCGACTGCGGATCGACACCCAGGTGGTCGCGGACCCGTTCGCCGATCGGCGTCAGGACCGCACGTTGCTCAGTCCCCGCGAGTTCGTTCGCGTGGTCGATGTAACGGGCGAACGCCCGCATGAGGTCCCGGTCTGCGTCGTCGAGCACGGCGTCATCATGGCACGCCGATGTGTCCGGTGACGCGGCGGCCGGAGCTGAGGGGGGACGTCCCGGCCGCCGCTGCCTCGAGTGTGCGCCTCGATCTCATGAACCAGACGTGTGGATGATGGGAATCCCCCGCGCGGCTGATCCGCTCGTCGCCCCGCCCACGTAGCGTCGCTGCCGTGAACTGGTTGATCTTCATGGGGGCGGTGGCCGCTGTGGCCGTCGTGGTGTGGATCGCCGATCGCTTGGGGTGGATCGACCTGTCGAACAAATCTCAGCGGAGCGGCGGATCCGGAGGCATGGTCGGGATGCTGGACGAGGTGTTCGCACCGACCCGGCACGAGACGCAAGCCGAGTACGAACGGCAGGCGCGCCTGCCGGAACAGGAACCGTCACCGGCGGACGATGACCACGACCTGCTCAGCGGCAACGTGCTCATCCGGGTGCCGACGGTGCGGAGCGCCGGGCGACACGAGGCACGCGCGGGGACGCACGACCGGTCGTACTGAGCGGACGAGCCTCGCGCCCGTCTGCGCTCCACGCGCGGCAGCGCTTGGCTCGCCTCAGCGCGTGGCTCGCGTCAGCGCGTGGCTCGCGTCAGCGCGTGGCTCGCGTCAGCGGGTCGTGAGCTCCTGGTAGTCCGGGTGACGCTCGATCCACGCGTGCACGTAGCTGCACTGCGCGACGACACGTCGCGACGACCCGGAACGCACGTCGTCGAGCGCGTGCTGCACCAGGATCGACGCGTGCCCGCCGCCGCGGTGCTCGGGATCGACCTCGGTGTGCACGAAGCGGATCTCGTCCCCGTCGATCTCGTACGCGGCGAAGCCGATGACCTCGCCGTCCTCGACCAGGGAGTACTGCTGCTTGTCGGTGTCGTTGCGGACCTCGGGTGCTGCTGCCATGCAGTCGACCGTACGCCGCGGCCTGGGCGTGCGCTCTGTGCTGGAGGCCTGCGCCGCGCGCCGCGTGCCTGCTCGGTGCGCGACAATGGGTCCGTGCGCAGGGGAGACGACCGAGGCCCGGACCGCGTCGTCCTCGGCGACGCCCTCGATGTGGTCCCCGCGTACCCGGACGGCTCCTTCACGCTGGTGTACCTCGACCCGCCGTTCAACACCGGCCGGTACCAGCGCCGGCACGCGACGTCCGCCGTGCCGAAGGCCGACGGCCCCGTGATGGGGTTCCACGGCCGGACCTACGAGCGGGTGCGCGGCGACCTGATGCGCTTCGACGACCGGTTCGAGGACTACTGGTCGTTCCTCGAACCCCGCCTCATCGAGGCCTGGCGCCTGCTCGCCGCCGACGGCACGCTGTACCTGCACCTCGACTACCGCGAGTCGCACTACGCCAAGGTGCTGCTCGACGCGCTCTTCGGCCGCGAATCGTTCCTGAACGAGATCGTCTGGGCCTACGACTTCGGCGCCAAGTCCAAGACCCGGTGGCCCACGAAGCACGACACGATCCTGGTCTACGTGAAGGACCCGGCACGGTACTGGTTCGACTCCGAGGCCGTCGACCGCGAGCCGTACATGGCACCGGGGCTCGTCACCCCTGAGAAGCGCGAGCGCGGCAAGCTGCCCACCGATGTGTGGTGGCACACGATCGTCTCGCCGACCGGCCGTGAGAAGACCGGCTACCCGACGCAGAAGCCCGAGGGGGTGCTGCGGCGGATCGTGCAGGCGTCCTCACGCGAGGGCGACTGGGTCCTCGACTTCTTCGCGGGCAGCGGGACCACGGGTGCGGTGGCACATGCGCTCGGGCGGCGGTACGTGCTGGTGGACGACAACCCGTCGGCGATCGACGTGATGCGGAAGCGGTTGCCGGGGGCCTCGTTCGAGGTGGCGGCCGGGGCGGGGTCGGCGGCGGGGGACGCGGCGCCGGCGGTCTGAGGCGACGGAGTCGCTCTCGCGGCCGCGACGGGTGCATCCGCGCAGATGCGACGAGGTCGCTGTCGTGCGACAGCGACCTCGTCGTTCGGCATCAGCGGGCGGGCGCCCGCGCCGGCTACTCGGCCGAGTGCCGCCCGTGTGCGTGCACGTCGTCAGCGTCCGGCCGGGAGGCCCGGCTCGCCTCCGCCGCATCGGCTGCGGCCCCGGGGGCGTCCGGCTCCACGGCCGTCGCCGCGTGCGCAGCCCGGGTCCGGATGGCACCGGTCGTCGTCGGGGGCTCGTCCACCGGCGCAGTCGCCGAGTGCGCACCGTGCGTCGTGGCGTTCGGCAGCGGCGCGCGGGTGTCGTCCGCACCGTCCGGTGCTCCGGGCGCCCGAGCGGACCGGGGCTGCGGCGTCACGTCCGGTGAGGTCGGCACGTCGCGCGAGGACGCACCCGGCACCGTCGGCTCCGGCCCGGCGCCCGGAGCAGCAGCCGCGGCGTCGGCGGTCCGTGCCGCGTCGGCCTGCTCCTGCAACGCCGAGGTCTTGCGGAGCGGCGGCACCCGGAAGAACCACGTCAGCACGAACGCGAGCAGGATCACCGCGAGTCCGACGTAGTACACGCGGACGGCCGAGTCGCTGAACCCGACCAGGAACGGACGGCTGAGACGGGGGTCGGCCCCGTTCAGGAACGACGTGTCGCTCGTCGCCGAGTCGGTGGAGGAGTTCGCGGCCGAGTCGCCGCTCTTGAGCTGCTTGACGAGCGTCGGCGCGACCTGGTCGACGACGTTCTCCCGCTGCGCCCGGTCGGAGTAGTCGATCTGCAGCATCCCGTCGACGACCGAGGCGTTCGCCTTCGTGGCGGCGGTCTCGAGTGCCTGCTGCTCGGCGGCGGGCTTCGCGTCGTCGACCTGCTGGGCGATGATCGTGTCCGCAGCGGCGGCGGGGACGGTGCCCGCGGTAACCTGCCGCTGCACGGCTGCGGTCACCTGCTTCGTCACGGCGGCGTCGGCTGCCTGCTTCGCCTGCGCGGTGCCCTGGTCGAGGCCGTCCTGCACGTTCTGCTGCACCGGGTCGACGATCTTCGTCCAGATCTCGTCCATCACGCCCTGGTTCTTCGAGGCGTTCGCGACCGAGGGGGTCATCGCGGCGTTGAGCGCGCTCTTCAGGTCCGACTCGTTCTGCATGGCGGCGCTGATGTTGGTCGGCATCAGGGTGAACAGCACGGAGAGCAGGACGGCGGTGCCCATGGTGCCGCCGATCTGGCGGAAGAACGTCGCGGCGCTCGTGGCGACACCGATGTCCCGGGGGGAGACCGAGTTCTGCGCGGCGAGGGTCAGCGTCTGCATGAGCTGCCCGAGCCCGAGGCCGATCAGGAACATGCCGAGCATCAGGAACCAGAGCGGCCGGTCGGCGGTCAGGAACGTCAGGACGGTGAAGCCGACGGCCGTGAACGCGGTGCCGGTGACGGGGAACACCTGGTAGTTGCCGGTCTTCGAGATGATCTGGCCGGAGGCGATCGACGAGATCATCAGTCCGAGCACCATCGGCAGCATCGCGAACCCGGACTCGGTCGGGGTCACGCCCTTCACGATCTGCAGGTAGAGCGGGATCGTCAGCATCGCGCCGAACATGCCGAAGCCGACCAGCACCGACAGGATCGCGGACATCGAGAAGACCCGTGACCCGAACAGCTTCATCGGCAGGATCGCGTCGTCGCCCATGGCCCGCTCGACGATGATGAACGCGATCAGGCCGAGGGCTCCGATGGCGTAGCAGGCGAACGCGGCGGGGGAGTCCCAGCCCCACTCGCGGCCCTGCTCGGCGATGAGCAGCAGTGGCACGAGGGTGACGATGACGAGCGTCGCGCCCCACCAGTCGATGCGGGGCTTGCCGCGGTTGCCGAACTTCGGCAGGTGCAGGAACGTCAGCACCATGAACAGCGCGATGACGCCGATCGGCACGTTGATCAGGAAGACCCAGCGCCAGCCGGCGATGAACAGCAGCTGGTCGGCGCCGGCGAAGACACCACCGACGAGCGGCCCGATGACCGACGAGATGCCGAAGACCGCCAGGAAGTAGCCCTGGTACTTCGCCCGCTCGCGTGGGGCGAGCATGTCGCCCATGATCGCCAGCGGCAGGGACATCAGGCCACCGGCACCCAGGCCCTGCAGCGCGCGGAACCCGGCGAGCATGAGCATCGAGTCGGAGAACGACGCGGCGAACGAGCCGACGATGAAGATGCCGATCGCGGTGATGAAGAGCGGCCGGCGACCGAAGATGTCGGAGAGCTTGCCGTAGATCGGGGTCGTCACCGTCGAGGCGATGAGGTACCCGGTGGTGACCCAGGCCTGCTGGTCGAGGCCGTGCAGGTCGTCGCCGATGGTGCGGATCGCGGTGCCGACGATGGTCTGGTCGAGGGCGCCGAGGAACATGCCGGCCATCAGGCCGTAGATCACCAACAGGATCTGTCGGTGCGTCATCACGACGTTGGACGCCGTGGTGGGGGCCGCGGGTGCGGTCGCCGTCTGGGTCATGAGCAGGGTCTCCCGGGTACCGATGCGCTGGCAGAACGATTTTTGCGCTGCCTGCAAAGTTACAACTGCCGCAAGTGCTCGGTCACACCGAGACCGCTTCCTGAGTGGATCGGCAGTCACGGTACGCCCGGTTCACCCCTGCGGCGCACGGCCTGGAGGCCCGGTTCGGTTCCGGCGGTCGGGCTGCGGGAACCGAGTCCCGCAGCCCGACCGACGAGGGCGTCAGGCGCCCAGTGCCGCGTCGACGATCTCCTTGGCTTCGCGCTGCACCTGCTCGAGGTGCTCCTGCCCGACGAAGCTCTCGGCGTAGATCTTGTAGACGTCCTCGGTGCCCGACGGCCGCGCGGCGAACCAGGCCTTGTCGGTGACGACCTTCACGCCGCCGACGGCAGCGTCGTTGCCCGGGGCCTTCGACAGCTTCGCGGTGATCCGGTCGCCGGCCAGGGTGTCCGCGGTGATGGCGTCGCCGTCGAGCTTGCCGAGGCGGGCCTTCTGCTCCTTCGAGGCTGCGGCGTCGACGCGCTGGTAGACCGGGGCGCCGAAGCGTTCGGTCAGCTCGGCGTAGAGCTGCGACGGGGTCTTGCCGGTGACGGCGACGATCTCGGACGCCAGGAGCGCCAGGATGATGCCGTCCTTGTCCGTCGTCCACGCGGTGCCGTCGGTGCGCAGGAAGGACGCACCTGCGGACTCTTCGCCGCCGAAGGCCACGGAGCCGTCGATCAGGCCGGGGACGAACCACTTGAAGCCGACCGGGACCTCCCACAGGCGACGGCCCAGGGACTCGGCGACGCGGTCGATGATGCTCGACGACACCAGCGTCTTGCCGATCGCGGCGTCGTCGCGCCACTCGGGTCGGTGCGCGTAGAGGTACTCGATCGCGACCGCGAGGTAGTGGTTCGGGTTCATCAGCCCGCCGTCGGGCGTGACGATGCCGTGCCGGTCGGAGTCGGCGTCGTTGCCGGTGAGCACGTCGAAGTCGTCCTTGCGGGCGAGCACTGAGGCCATCGCCGAGGGGCTCGACGGGTCCATCCGGATCTTGCCGTCCCAGTCGAGGGTCATGAACGCCCACGTGGGGTCGACCTCGGGGTTCACGACGGTCAGGTCGAGGCCGTAGTGGTCGCGGATGGCGTTCCAGTACGGCAGCGAGGCGCCACCGAGCGGGTCCGCGCCGATCTTCACGCCGGCCTGCTTGATCGCCGCGATGTCGATGATGTTCTCGAGGTCGGCCACGTACGTGTTGAGGAAGTCGTAGCGCTCGGGCTCGGCGTCCTCGGTGCGCTGCACCTCGGCGTTGCCGCCCTCGATGATCGCGTTCGCCCGGTTCGCGATCCAGCTCGTGGCGTCGCTGTCCGCGGGGCCACCGTGCGGCGGGTTGTACTTGAAGCCGCCGTCGCGGGGCGGGTTGTGGCTCGGCGTGATGACGATGCCGTCCGCCGTGTCCGGGTTGCCGGCGCGGTTGTAGCGGATGATCGCGTGGCTCAGCGCGGGCGTCGGCACGAAGCCGTCCGCGCTGTCGGCGAGCACGCGGACGCCGTTGGCGGCCAGGACCTGCAGAGCGGTCTGCTCGGCGGGGGCGGAGAGCGCGTGTGTGTCGCGGCCGATGAAGAGCGGGCCGTCGGTGCCCTGCTCGCGGCGGTACTCGACGATCGCCTGCGTGATGGCGGCGATGTGGGTGTCGTTGAAGGCGGTGTCGAGCGACGACCCGCGGTGTCCGGACGTGCCGAACACGACCTTCTGCTCGGGGATCGAGACGTCGGGCACTCGGTCGTGGTAGGCGGCGAGGAGCTCGTCCAGGTCGACGAGGTCGTCTGCGGTCGCTGGGGTGCCGGCGCGGTCGTTCATGCGTCCATCCTGGCATCGGCGGCCCTGACGCGTTCGGGGGAAGTGCGCGAGACTCCGGCGAGGACGCGAGCGAGCGGCCGCCCCACCCGGGTTGAGGGGGGACCCCCGGGGTGGACGACCGCTCGCAGTCTGTGGAGGCAGGTGCCTCAGGCGGTGCGGAACGAACCCGTCGCCGTACGGAACGAGCCGGTCACGGTGCGCGACGAGGACGTCGCGGTGCCGGGACGGCGGAACTGCATGTCGACGAAGCGGCCGAGTGCGCGGCCGATGCCGGTGCCGGTGTAGCTGCCGACGGGGCTGCGGGTCGCGTCGCCCGTGAAGGCGCCGAGCTCGGCGCGGGACTCGAGGCCGGTCACGTAGGCGCCGCCCAGGGGGTTCTGACGGTTCTGCATGGGTGCTCCTCGTCGTCGTGCCGAGGTCCGCGGGTCACCGAGCCGGCGACCGCGACGCCGTCGGCTGGATGACCACCACTCTACCCCGTTGTCTTGCATGATACAAAAGAAGGGCGGATCGGTCAGATCCACCCTCGGTCCCAGGCCGCGGCTGCCGCTGCGACGCGGTTGTCGACGTGCAGCTTCGCGATCGCCGACGACAGGTGGTTGCGGACCGTGCCGTGCGCGAGCGAGAGCTCCCGGGCGATCTGCTTCGTCGCGAGTCCGTCGTGGGTGCAGCGCAGGACGTCGGCCTCGCGCGGGGTGAGCGGGCTCTCGTCCTCGCTGAGCGCAGCCGCCGCGAGACCGGCGTCGATGTACCGCTCGCCCGCCGCCACGTCGCGGATGATCTCGGCCAGCCGGGCGGCCGGCGTGGACTTCGGGACGAAGCCGCGGACCCCGGCGGACAGGGCACGTCGGAGGGTTCCCGGCCGCGCGTGGCGGGTGACGATCACCGTGGGCATCGTGTCCGACAGTGCACGAGCGGCCTCGATGCCGTCGAGGACGGGCATCTCGAGGTCGAGCAGGACGACGTCCGGCAGGTGTCTCCGGGCTGCGGCCACCGCTGCGGCACCGTCGGGGACGTCGGCGACGACCTGGAGGTCGGGTTCCAGGCCGAGCAGGGCGACGAGTGCGCCGCGGATGAGCTCCTCGTCATCGGCGATCACGATCCTGATCACGTGGACACCACCGCTCGTGCGGGGGCCGGGATGCAGACCACCAGGGTGAAGCGGTCCGCACGCCGGTCGACGTGGACCGTCCCACCCTGTGGCGTGACGCGCTGCCGGAGCCCGTCGATGCCCGTCCCCGTCCCGATCCCGGTCCCCGTGCCCGGCCGTTCGGACGACCGCGGCGCGTCGTTCGCCACCGTGAGGGCCCAGGCGTCGCCGTCGCGCAGCAGCTCGATCGACGCGGTGCTGGCGTGGCTGTGCCGGATGGTGTTCGTCGCGGCCTCGCGGATCGCGACGGCGAACAGGGTGCCGACCGCGTCGGGCATGCCGGCGGTCTCGAGCCGCACGCGGCAGTCGACCCCCGCCGACCGCAGGACAGCTGCGGCGTTCCGGGCCTCGACCGCCACCGTCACGGTGCGGTAACCGCCGACGAGCGCCCGGGTGTCCTCGAGCGCTTCCCGCGCCACGGTCCGGATGTCGGACAGCTCACCCCGGGCACGCTCGGGGTCGGCGTCGAGCAGCCGTTCGGCGAGCTCGCTCTTCAGCGCGATGACCTGCAGGTGGTGGCCCTGGATGTCGTGCAGGTCGGTGGCGAAGCGGAGTCGTTCCTCGGCGACGGCGAGGTCGGAGGCGGTGCGACGTGCGGCTTCGAGCCGGAGCACGACACGGTGGATCCAGACGACGCTGAGCGGCATCAGGGCGAAGAGCGCGAGGGTCCCGACCAGGACGAGTTCGGCGGGCTCGGCGCGGGCGTCGGCTGCCCCGACCAGCAGGACGACCGTGCCGGCGAGCACGGTGACCCGGGCCCACCCGCGCAGCAGGCAGCCGACCGTGCCGCCCGCGATCGCCAGGGTGAACGACCACGCGGAGCCGGTCGCCGACGGGACGAGCGAGACCACCCACGTGGCGACCGCGAGCACCAGCAGGGCGAGCACGGCCGGGTGGCGCGCCGACGCCGCACCGGCGGGACGGAGCAGCAGCGGGATCGATGCGAGCGCCGCCACCGTCGCGGCGACGGTGAGCACGACGAGCACGGGGGTCCGCGCTGTCGGCGGACCGTCGGTGCCGATCAGGACCTGCGCGCCGCCGCCCACCAGCACCACGAGCCACAGCGACGCGACCGAGGACCAGCGGACGACCCGGACGTCGGCTTCGGCGCGGGGCCGCTCCTGCCCGGGTTGCGTCACGCGCCCAGGGTAGCGAGGGTCGCGTCGGTGTCCCTGGCGATCCGTTCCGACAGCGTGTGGTGCAGGTAGTGGTCGCCGACCAGTCCGATGACCCGGCCGTGTTCCACGCTCGCGGCCTGACGTTCGTGCAGCCGGACCCAGTTCGGCACGTCGTCGTCGTTGGTCCGCACGAACAACAGCACCGGCAGGTCGGTGGGGAACCGCGAGTCCTCGACGGACCGGAAGTTCTCCGGCGCGTGCCGCATCTCGTCGATGATCGTCGGGGCGGCACCGTTCTTCGCCGAGAGCAGCTGCATCTGGCGCTTCGTCCCGTCGTCGTAGGCGTCGCCGTACGTGTCCGACGACGCTCCGCCGAGTGCGCGCAGCAGGCCGAGCCGATCGAGGGCGACGATCGTGCCGGTCGGGATCGGCTCGTCCCAGCTCGACTGCCGCGGCACACTGCTGTCGATGCCGACGAAGGCGGTCACCTCGTCGCGGTACCGCTCCGTGTAGGGCAGGGCGTAGATGCCCGCGACCGAGTGGCCCATCAGCACGTACCGGTCGACGTGCAGGTGCTGCAGGGCCTCGTGGACCTCGCGGGTGATGTTCGCCGCGGTCCGCGGGACGTCGGTCTGGTCGCTCAGCCCGGTGCCGAAGGGTTCGACGGCGACGACCCGGTGCGAGCGGGCGAGCTGGTCGATGAGCGGCCCGAAGTCGAGCCCGGGGGCGGCGGTGCCGAGCCCCGGCAGGAGCACGATCGTCCCCGTGTCGGACGTGGTACCGGCGCCGCGGACGACGACGTTCATCTGCTTGCCGTCGACGGGCACGCGCTCGCCGTAGTCGTCGATCTCGGATGCCTCGACGTGGGTCGCGACGACGTTGACGACCGTCGTCGTCGCCAGGGCGAGGACCGGGACCGCCACCAGTGCGCCGAGGGTGATCAGGGTGATGCGCAGGGACTTCCGCACGGAGCTCGTCTCGATCGGGCCGCGCGGGGTCAGCACGGCGGGTCCGATCAGTCAAACGGCGCGGGGCGCGGAGCGGATGTGCCCCGGTGTCACGATCGACCGTGACGGATGTCACGGTCGATCGTGCCACGGTCCGGTCAGGCGAGCAGCTCGCAGAAGTTCCGGCCCTCGGCCGTCCAGCTCTGCCGCGCGACCAGTCCGGCTTCGGCTGCGTGCCGGTGCAGGGCGTCGAGCCCGACCTCGGCCCACGGGAACCCGGCGCTCTCGTTGCCGTCGGCGTCGACCACCCGGGCGGTGTACACGCGGTCGGCCGCGACCTCGGGGTTCGTCTCGACGATGACCCGGCCGCCGGTGCGCACGATCGCACGGCAACGGGCGAGCAGGGCCGTGGGGTCGCCCCCGATGCCGATGTTGCCGTCGATCACGAGCGCGGTGTCCCAGTGGCCCTCGTCGGGTACGGCGTCGAACACGGAGCCCTGCAGGGCGGTGCCGCCGGAGCGCTGCGCGATGGCGACGGCCTCGGCGGAGACGTCCACGCCGAGCGCCGGGATGCCCCGGGACCGTGCGGCGACGAGCATCCGGCCCGGCCCGCAGCCGATGTCGATGACGCCGCCGTCGACGTCGTCGAGCAGCGAGCGGTCGACGCGGTCGGCGGCGGCGCTCCAGCGGCCGACGTCCATCGTGGTGACGGCGTCGGGACGGTCGGCGTCGGTGAGGCGCAGGTGGCCGTCGGTGCGCAGGGCACGGGCGTACGGTTCGCCGCCGCCGGCACCGAACGAGACGGGTGCGTGCATGGTCATCGGGTGCTCCCCACGGTCTCGGCACGGAGTGCCCGGGTGAAGTCGGAGTCGGGTGCGAGGTCGGCGACCCGCTCGGCGTCCGGCATGGTGTCGACGTCGAGCAGCTCGCCGAGCACGCCCACGTCGAGGCCGGCGTCGGTCAGTCGTGCCAGCTGCACGGCTCCGGTGTCGTCGCGCGACATCGGCACGCCGCGCAGCAGGTCGCCGGTGGGCTGTCGCAGGTACAGCGACCAGAAGCCGCCGTCCTCGGCCGGGCCGAACCAGGCATCGCGGACAGCATCGTCGAACACGGGCGCGAGGTCCGCGGTGGACACCTGCGGGGTGTCCATGCCGACGAGCAGCAGCGGGCCGTCGACGGCGTCGAACAGGAACCCGAGGCGCTCGTCCAGACCGCCACCGGGCTGGTGCAGCACCTCGAAGCCGTCGGCCGACGCCGGCACGACGTCGCCGTCGAAGAACAGGACACGACGGGCCGCGGGCAGGGCCCGGACGGTCGCCAGCGTGTCGCCGAGGCTCGCGGACGCGACACGTGCGGCGCCCTCGGGGGAGAGCGCCGGGGTCAGCCGGGTCTTCACCTTGCCGGGCAGGCACTCCTTCGCCACGACGGCGACGGTCACGTCGGCGCGCGCAGCGTCGGTGCCGTGGGCGGCGGCGGTCACGAGCGGGCCTCCTCGGCCACGGGGGCGGACTCGGCCGCCTGACGGAGCGGTCCCGGTGCGACGACCCGGACACGGGCCTCCCGGCGGTACGCACGGAGCAGGCGGGACATGTCCCGCACCGCGTTGACGGTGCCGCGGAGCGTGCCTGTCACCTTGCTGTCGCCGATGCGCTGCGCGTACCCGATGTCGGACTCGTCGACGCGCCAACCGGCCGCGTGGGCGGCCAGGACCATCTCGAGCGGGTAGCCGCTGCGACGGTCGCGCAGGTCGAGGGAGACGAGGTCCTCGCGGCGCATCACGCGCATCGGGCCGAGGTCGCGCAGGCGGTAACCGGTCGCGCGGTGCATGAGGACGGCGAGGACGCGGTTCGCGAAGCGTGCGTGCGGAGCCCACGCACCGCGGCCCGTCGGGACGCGGCGGCCGAGTGCCAGGTCGACGCGGCCGCTGGCCACGCGGTCGACCAGGGGCGGGAGTTCGGCGGGGTCCATCGAGGCGTCGGCGTCGCAGAACGCGACGAAGTCGGCGGTCGCCGCGGCGACCCCGGCGGCGCACGCCGAGCCGAAGCCCTTGACGGGTTCGGTCACGACGAGGGCGCCGTGGGCGCGGGCGACGTCGGCCGATCCGTCGGTCGATCCGTTGTCGACGACGATGGCCCGGTAGCCCGTGGGGAGCCGTGCGATGACCTTCGGCAGGGCGTCCGCCTCGTCGAGGCACGGCAGGATCACGTCGACAGTCATGTCCGTCATTCGGTGCGGTCGGTCGGATCGACGGGTCTGTCCTGGCATGTCCTCGACACAACACGACGATGCGCCGCGGGGTACAGGAAACTGCCGGGTCCTGGTCGTTCCGCGCGTTCGGTGCCGGCCGGGTCCCCAGTACGGGGGACGGGGTGCGTTCGTGTCGCGGGTGCGAGTGCCAGAAGACGCCGTCGTGTCGTCGAGACGCCGCCGAATGCGGCGGCGTCTCGCGCGCCAGGGGGCGTGTTGCCGACACGACGGCGTCCTGCGTGGCCGTGGTGGTGGGGACTGCGGACGGGAGGCGCGGGGCGGGGCCGCCACGGGCCTCCCGTCCGACGGCTGGTCGCGCTCTCAGGCGCCGCTCGCGGCGCGCGACCCGCTCGCGTGTTCCGGCTAGCGGACGGCGCTGCGGAGCGGAGCCGTCGCGAACTCGCGCATGCCTGCTTCGAAGTCGACCCCGGCGTGCCAGCCGAGCTCGGCGGCGATGCGTGCCGAACTCGCCGTGACGTGGCGGACGTCGCCCAGTCGGTACTCGCCGGTGACGACCGGCTGCGGGCCGTCGGGTCCGGCGATCGCCGCGGCCATGTCGCCGATGGTGTGCACGGTGCCCGAGCCGACGTTGTACGCGCGGAACGTGTCCGACGGCAGGTCGGCGGTCGCCGCGATCGAGGCGGCGTTCGCGCCGGCGACGTCGTCGACGTGCACGAAGTCGCGTCGCTGGGCGCCGTCCTCGAAGACCCGGGGGGCCTCGCCTCGGGCAAGTGCCGAGCGGAACAGGGACGCGACACCGGCGTAGGGGGTGTTCGCCGGCATGCCCGGTCCGTAGACGTTGTGGTACCGGAGCGCGATTGCTCGGCCGCCCGTCGCTCGCGCCCAGCTCGAGGCGAGGTGCTCCTGCGCGACCTTCGTCTGCGCGTACACGTTGCGGGGGTCGAGCGCGGCGGACTCGTCGATCAGGCCGGGCAGCAGGGGCTGGCCATCGGGGCCGATCGGGTCGAAGCGGCCGGCGTCGAGGTCCTCGCGGCGGCGGGCCGGCGGACGGGTGGGTTCACCCGATGCGGTGGTGTACGCACCCTCGCCGTAGACGACCATCGAGCTGGCGACGACGAGCCGGCCGATGTCGTGCCGGTCCATGCCGGCGAGGACGTGGGCGGTGCCGGCGTCGTTCGACGAGACGTAGTCGGGGGCGTCCTGGAAGTCCACGCCCAGGCCCACCTTGGCGGCCTGGTGGCACACGACGTCGATGCCGTCGAGTGCAGCGTCGAGTGCGATCCGGTCGCGGACGTCGCCGTGCACGAACACGATGCCCTGCTGCTGGTGGGCGCGGATGACCTCGGCGGGGTCGCCGTGCACGTCGTCGCGCAGGGAGTCGAGGACGCGGACCTCGTGGCCGTCGGCCAGGGCACGACGGACGATCGCGGAGCCGATGAAGCCCGCGCCGCCGGTGACGAGGAGGCGGCTCATGCGGTCGCGCCCGTGGTGGCGGTGGCAGCGGGCTGGGCCTGCGTGGGTGTCGCACCCGTGGGCTGGGTCTGCATGATGCTGGCGCTCGCGCTGGTGGGGACGAGTTCGCGCGGGGTGAAGTCGTCGGGGATCGCGGCGACGATCTGGCCGATGGCGCGGACGATGACCTCGTTGGCGCGAGCGAGGCGTTCCATGACGAGGGCGTGGGTGACGACGGCGCCGGCGTCGTCGACGTCGGGGCCGCTGGCTGCGGCTGCCGCGTCGGCTGCGGCTTCCGCGTCGGCTGCGGCTTCGTCCTCGGTCGGGGCCAGGCCGGCGTCGGCGTCGGTCACGAACGACAGGTTCACGGTCGCGATGCCGAGTTCCGCGGCGAGCGGCACCTCGGGCGTCATCGTCATGTTGATGGTGTGGCCGCCGGCCTGGCGGAGCCAGACGGACTCGGCGCGGGTGGAGAACCGGGGACCCTGGATCACGACGCAGGTGCCGGTCGGGCGGAACGGCACGTCGAGTCCGGCGACGGCGTCGATCGCCGCACGGCGGAGCGTCGGGTCGAACGGGTCAGCGAAGGACAGGTGCTGCACGTCGTCCTCGAAGAACGTGTCGGCTCGGCCCCAGGTGCGGTCGATGAGCTGGTCGGTCACGACGAAGGTGCCCGGGGCGTAGTCGGGGTGCAGGCCGCCGACGGCGCTCGAGGACACGATCGCGCGGACGCCGAGCGAGCGGAGCGCCCAGACGTTCGCACGGTGGTTGATGCGGTGCGGGGCGACGGAGTGCTCACGGCCGTGGCGGGTCAGGAACGCGACCCGTCGTCCGGACATCGTGCCGATGCTGATCGGGCTCGAGGTCGGGCCGAACGGGGTCGGGACGTCGAGCTCGTCGGCGGTGCCCTCCTCGAACAGCTGGTAGAGGCCGGAGCCTCCGATGACACCGATCGTCACGGCTTCGTCGTTCTCCACAGGTCCTCCGGTTGGTCGTCGGCGCGGGCTGCGCGCTGGATACGCTACTGACGGCGCCACCGGGCGAACCGGGAGCGGCGCCACCAACCCCTGTTCGGAGGCACCTGTGCGAACGATCGGTCAGCACCGCGACGACCTGGCGGCGTTGCTCGCGCCGGTGGTGGCGGGCCTCGGAGCAGAAGAACTGCCGCTCGACGAACTCGCCGGCGCGGGCGAGGGCGCCGGTGCGGGTGCTGGGTTCGCACACCGCGTGCTCGCGGCGTCCGTCCAGTCGCCCGTTCCGCTGCCGCCGTTCGACAACAGTCAGATGGACGGGTTCGCCGTGCGGGTCGCCGAGGTCGGGCAGCAGGTCCGGATCGTCGCCCCGATCCCGGCCGGCGTCATGCCCGAGCCGCTCGAACCCGGCACGGCAGCGCCGATCATGACCGGAGCGCGGATCCCGACCGGTGCCGACGCGGTGTTCCCGGTCGAGGCGATCGAGCCCGGTGCGTTCCCGGCGGCGCTCGAGCTGCCCCGGGTGACGGTGCCCGATGACCTCACCGCCGGCACCTTCGTGCGCGTCACCGGCAGCGATCTGCCGGCCGGCGCCGAGCTGGCTCCGGCCGGTTCTCCGATCACGCCGGCGTTGCTCGGGGCACTGGCCTCGGCCGGGGTGACGAATGTCTCGGTTCGCCGAGCGCTGCGGGTCCTCGTCGTGTCGACGGGGTCCGAGCTGCAGGGAGCCGATGCCGACGCGGCGACCATCGGTGACGCGAACGGCATCGCGCTGCGGGCCGCCCTGGCCCAGGTCGGAGCGGACTCCCGGGCCGTCCGGGTGCCCGACCACGTCGCTGCCTTCGACCAGGCACTCGATGCGGCCGTGGGGGACTGGGCCGACCTCGTGCTGACCACCGGGGGCATCAGCGCCGGGGCGTACGAGGTCGTGCGGCAGGCGCTCGAACCCCGCGGGCTCGCGGTGACGCCGGTCGCGATGCAGCCCGGTGGGCCGCAGGCGTTCGGCAGCGTCGTGTTCGGTGCGGGCGGGGGCGTCGACGCTCTTGCTGGTCGTGCCGTTCCGGTCGTGTCCTTCCCCGGCAACCCGGTGTCGGCGCTCGTCTCGTTCGAGGTGTTCCTGCGCCCCCTGCTCGCCGCGGCCGTCGGGCTCACGGCGGACCGGCCCACGCAGGTCCTGCCCGCAGCGTCCGCTGCCGGGTCACCCGCCGGCAAGCACCAGGTCCGTCGCGGCCGGGTGCAGGACGGGGCCGTGCACTTCGTCGGTGGGCCGAGTTCGCACCTGCTCGTGCACTACGCCGCCGCCACCCACCTGGTGCACGTCCCCGTCGGCGTCGACACCGTCGAGGTCGGCGACCCCCTGACCGTCTGGAGCCTCCGATGACCGAGCAGTCCCTGTCCGACCCCGGCTCGTCCCGAGCCCAGGCCGACGCCGAGTCCGACGACCTGTCGCACGTCCGCGCCGACGGCAGTGCGCACATGGTCGACGTCTCCGCGAAGGACGTCACCGACCGGTCGGCCACCGCCACCGCCACCGTCGTCACCCGCCCAGACGTCGTCGCACGCATCCTCGACGGCTCGCTGCCCAAGGGCGAGGTCGTCGGCACCGCCCGCATCGCGGCGATCATGGCGGTGAAGAAGACCTCCGACCTCATCCCGCTGTGCCACCCGCTGCCCATCGCCGGCGTGCAGGTCGACATCACCGGCTCCGACGACCGCGTGCTGATCGAGGTGTCGGTCCGAACGACCTCCCGCACCGGCGTCGAGATGGAGGCCCTGACCGGGGCGAGCGTCGCCGCGCTGACGGTGTACGACATGGTGAAGGCCGTCGACCGAGCGGCCGTGATCACGGACGTGCGCGTGCTCGAGAAGCACGGCGGACGCTCCGGGGACTGGAGCAACCGATGACCGCCGAGCCGACCAGGGGCCGGGCCGCCGTCGTCGTGGTGTCCACGCAGGCCGCCGCCGACCCCGAACTCGACCGCACCGGACCCGTCATCGCCGACTGGCTGCGCGAGCACGGGTTCACCACGAGCGAACCGATCATCGTCCCCGACGGCGGCGCGATCACCGAGACCGTCACCGCCGAACTCCTGGCCGACGCCCGGGTCGTCATCACCACCGGCGGCACCGGGGTCACCCCCACCGACCGGACCCCCGAGGCCGTGGCGAGCCTGATCGACCTCGAACTGCCCGGCATCACCGAGGAGATCCGTCGACGCGGGCTCACGGGTGCCGGCCCCACCGCGCTGCTCACCCGCGGCGTCGCCGGGGTCACGAACGCCGGTTGCCTGCTCGTCACCCTGCCGGGGTCGCGCGGTGGGGTGTCCGACGGGCTCGCCGTGCTCGACGGTGTGCTCGACCACGTCGTCGCCCAGGTGCACGGCGAGGGCCACGCCCCGCGGAGCGCCTCGTGAGCAGCACCGAGGCCGCCGCACGGGTCGTGCTCGCCGACGTCGTCGACCGCGACATCAGCGTCGACGAGGTCGCAGCCGTGGTGGCCACCGAGCAGGACGGCGCCGTGGTGACCTTCGCCGGCATCGTCCGAGACCACGACGGTGGCAAGGGCGTCACCGCACTCGACTACGAGCGGCACCCCAGTGCCGACGAGGTCATCACCGCGGTCGCCCGGACCATCGCCGAGGACAACCCCGACGTCCGGATCGCCGTCCTGCACCGGGTCGGGGCGCTCGGCATCGGGGACGTCGCGCTCGCCGCAGCGGTGTCGTCGTCGCACCGGGCGCAGGCGTTCGCGGCGTGCGGTGCCCTGGTCGACCTGGTGAAGGAGCGCGTGCCGATCTGGAAGCACCAGCGGTTCACCGACGGGACGGACGAGTGGGTCGCGGCGCTGTGACATCTGCCGAACGGCCGAACGCCGGACTGACAGCGGTGGAACGCCGGTGGGTCGAGTCCGAAGAACGCGCTCGCGCCGTCTCGGCGAAGTCCCCGGGTGCTGTCCTGCAGGTCCGTTGGTTCGTCCTGGCGACCGTGCTGGTGTTGGTGGTGCTCGGCGTCGGGGCGACCGTCCTGCCCACCGGCTCCGGCGCGCGCTTCGCACTCTCGGCGGCGGTCGCCGCACTGGGTTTCGTGGCCGGTATCAGTGAGGCCGTGCAGGTCGGCATCCGCCGGAGACGGAACGGGGTGGCAGCTCGTCCTGCGCCGATGCTCGCGCCGTTGCAGCAACGCGAACAGCGCGCGGTGACCGCGGCTGCAACCGGGCGGCGCGCTGCCCCCGCCGATCGGTTGATGATCGTGCGGGCTCGAGCCGTCGAACTGGCCGACGGCACCGGCCTCCAGCTGACCGTGGGACTCGTCGCCGTGTGGGCGGCGGTCGCGTTCTCCGGCGTCACGTTCTGGCCCGTCTACCTGGCGGGTGGCATCGCCGCCGCGGGACAGTTCGCATGGACGGCACGGTCCGCGGTGCTCGCACGCCGGTACCTCGACGCTGACCCTGTGCACCTTCGCAACCACGACGCTCGTTCGGGGAATGGTGAGACTCCAAGCGGATCCATAGAATCGCGAACATGAGCGTCTTGCTGCCCGGGATCACCGTCATCCTGCTGGTCTTCGCCCTGATCGACATCCTGACGAAGACGGATGACCAGATCCGCGGCCTGCCGAAGATCGCGTGGGTGATCCTCGTGATCCTGGTCCCCGTCGTCGGCAGCATCGTCTGGTTCGCCATCGGCCACGACTGGGCTCCGGGCGAACGGAACCACGGTCGCTACATCGAGCCCACCCGCCACGAGGACCGCTACGCAACCCTCGGCGACGCCCGCAGTGCCCACGGCGCCAAGCGCGTCACCGGTACCGAGCAGGAGCTCGCCGAGCTCGAGCGCGAGATCGAGTACTGGGAAGCGCAGGCCCGCTTGAAGCGCGCGAAGGAAGCCGCGGGCGAGGGCGACACCGCTCCCGCGAGCTGAGCTGAGCCGGGCCTCCAGGCCGACGCACCGTGCGCCCTCTGTCGACTGGTGCGAGGTTGCGCGCTCCGTGTGCCGCTACAAGCTCGCACCGAGCGGGCAACCTCGCACCACTTGAACAAGCGCGCACCGTGCGACCAGAGCCGGTCGGCCAACCGCTCCAACCACCCGCCCCGCACCCACCACCCCGCTGCGCCACCTACCCTTGACGCGTGGCACATCTCCTCGGCGCCGAGAACCTGCATCTCGAGTTCCCCACCAAGGTCGTCTTCGACAACGTCACCCTCGGCATCGACGAGGGTGACCGGATCGGCGTCGTCGGCCGGAACGGCGACGGCAAGTCGACCCTCCTCGCACTGCTGTCCCAGCGCCTCGAGCCGGACGGCGGCCGCGTCACGCACCGCCGCGGGCTGACCATCGGCTACCTGGACCAGCGCGACATCCTGCCCGAGGGCGCGACCGTCGGCAGCACCGTCGTCGGCGACCTCGAGGAGCACGAGTGGGCCGGTGACCCGAAGATCCGCGACATCATCGGCGGTCTGGTCTCCGACATCCCGTGGGACGTCAGCGTCGACGAGCTGTCCGGTGGGCAGCGGCGCCGTGTGGCACTCGCGCGGCTGCTGGTCGGCGACTGGGACGTGTTGTTCCTGGACGAGCCGACGAACCACCTGGACGTCGAGGGCATCGAGTGGCTCGCCGGGCACATCAACCGCCGCTGGTCGTCGAACCAGGGTGGCATGGTCGTCGTGACGCACGACCGGTGGTTCCTGGACGCCGTGTCAACCGACACGTGGGAGGTCCACGACGGCGTCGTCGACCCCTTCGAAGGTGGCTACGCCGCGTACATCCTGCAGCGCGTGGAGCGTGACCGGCAGGCGGCCACGATCGAGCAGCGCCGCCAGAACCTGGCCCGCAAGGAGCTCGCGTGGCTCCGCCGCGGCGCCCCGGCCCGTACGAGCAAGCCGAAGTTCCGCATCGATGCGGCGAACGCCCTGATCGACGACGTCCCGCCGATCCGCGACACCGTCGCCCTGTCCCGAACCGCGACCGCGCGCCTCGGCAAGGACGTCGTCGACCTGCTCGACGTGAGCGTCTCGTTCGACGGCACGCAGATCCTCGATCGCATCGAGTGGCGCATCGCTCCGGGGGAGCGGACCGGCATCCTCGGCCCGAACGGCGCCGGCAAGTCGACGCTGCTCAACCTGGTCTCCGGCCGGCTGCAGCCGACGAGCGGTCGGGTGAAGACCGGCAAGACGGTGCAGGTCGCGGTGCTCGACCAGCAGCTCGCCGACCTGCAGCAGTTCGCCGACGATCGCGTGCGCGAGGTCGTGGCCCGCAAGAAGACGAGCTACGTCGCCGACGGCAAGGAGATGACGCCGTCGCAGCTGCTCGAGCGGCTCGGCTTCACCTCGGAGCAGCTCTCCACGCCCGTCAAGGACCTGTCCGGTGGGCAGAAGCGGCGCCTGCAGCTCATGCTCATCCTGCTCGACGAGCCGAACGTGCTGATCCTCGACGAGCCCACGAACGACCTCGACACCGACATGCTCGCCGCCATGGAGGACCTGCTCGACACCT
Organism: Curtobacterium sp. MEB011; assembly: GCF_030209655.1. Classification (NCBI taxonomy): domain Bacteria; kingdom Bacillati; phylum Actinomycetota; class Actinomycetes; order Micrococcales; family Microbacteriaceae; genus Curtobacterium; species Curtobacterium sp. MEB011. Next base: position 352,088 of record NZ_JARVRN010000001.1, read on the forward strand.
GGCCCGGCACCCTGCTGGTCGTCAGCCACGACCGGTACCTGCTCGAGCGCGTCACCGACCAGCAGTACGCCGTGCTCGGCGGGCACCTGCGCCACCTGCCCGGCGGCGTGGACGAGTACATGCGTCTGCGCGAGGCCGGCACCGGTGGCGGGACCGCCTCTGCGGCCGCCGCCGCGTCTGCCGGGAGGCCCGACACCGTCGGCGGGACCGGTTCGGCCGGTGCCGTGGCCGGGTCCACTGCCGCTGGTGCGTCCGCCCTGTCGGGCGCGGACCGGCGAACGGCCGAGAAGGAGATGTCGGCGCTCGACCGGAAGATCGCGAAGGTCGGCGCGGACCGCAAGAAGCTGCTCGACCAGTTCGCGACGCACGACCAGTCCGACTACGCCGGGCTCGGCGAACTGCAGTCGAAGCTCGGTGCGCTCGAGGCCGAGGTCGAGCAGCTCGAGGAGCGCTGGCTCGAGGTCGCGGAGCTGCTCGGGGTCTGAGCCGGGCTACTCGACGGACGCGGGGTCGACCGCGTCCTGGCTTGCGTCCGTCGGTGTCGCGTCCTCGGGCGCCCCACCGCCGGGGTTCGCCACGACCTCCCACAGGTGCCCGTCCGGGTCCTGGAAGAAGCCGGACCACATGCCCCACGGGCGCGTGTACGGGGGCTCGAGCATGGTGGCGCCCGCTGCCTGCGCCCGCTCGAGGAACGCCTCGGCCTCGGCCTGACTGCCCGTGAAGTGCCCGATCGTGCTGCTCGGTGCCGTGGCCAGCTGCACGCCGGAGTCCTTCGTCATGTCGTCTCGGCCGTAGACGCTGACGATCAGCCCGTCGTCGAGGGTGAACATCGCCGTGGTGCCGCCGGCCTGCGCCTCGGTGGCCGGGTACTCGGTGCCGATGACGCCACTGCCCTCGATGCCGAGCAGCGCGCGGTAGAACTCGGCCGATCGTGCGACGTCGGCGACGGCGAGGGTGATGGCGTGCATGCGCCGCACCCTACGCCGGGGCAGCTCGGCCCGTGTGACGCTGTCGGTCAGTCCCCAAGACCCAGGATGAGTCGGCGGAGCAGCCCAGCCAACTGGCCCTGCTCGTCCGCGGAGACCCCGGACAGGATGTCCCGCTCGGCGGCCAGCAGGTCCGCGATCGCCGCGTCCACCGCCACCCGGCCCTGGCTCGTCAGCGAGACGAGGATGCCGCGGCCGTCCTTCGGGTCGGTCCGTCGCCCCACGAAGCCGCGTGCCGCCAGACGGTCCACCCGGTTCGTCATCGTGCCGCTCGACACCAGGGTCTGCTGCAGCAGGGTCTTCGGGCTCAGCTCGTACGGCTCACCCGCACGTCGCAGGGCCGACAGGACGTCGAACTCCCACGGCTCCATGTCGCTCGCGTCGAACGCGGTCCGCCGGGCGCGGTCCAGGTGCCGGGCGAGCCGGTCCACGCGGGACAGCACCTCGAGCGGGCCGAAGTCGAGGTCGGCACGCTCACGACCCCACGCCGCGACGATGCGATCGACCTCGTCCTCATGCGGCATCCCTCCATCTTGGCCGAACCCGGAGCGGACAGCCAGCCTCGTGGGTCGTGGGAAGATGGAGGAGCACCCCCGGGTGCGTTCCGCCTTGGTGTAATGGCAGCACGACGGCCTTTGGTGCCGTTAGGTCCGGGTTCGAATCCTGGAGGCGGAGCGGAGATTGCGCGGGGTTGCCTTTCTCGGTTGTGGTCGTCACTATAGTGATGCATGCGTCACGATAGTGACAGTGGTGCTTCGAGGTCAGGAGGGCATCGTGCAGCTGCAGAGCCCATTCGCGGCGTTGTCGAGCGGACTCGATGGTGACGTTCTGATGGTGCTGAGTGGCCTGTCGGACCGACCCTTCACGGTGTCCGCTGTCCAGCGGCTCGTCCCCGGAGGCCGTTCTCGAAACGGCGTGAAGAAGGTGCTTGACCGTCTGGCGGAGCAGGGCATCGTTGTGTTCGACGACATCGGCGGCGTGAGCACGTACGCGCTCAACCGAGACCATCTCCTCGCGTCGGCGGTCCTCGAGGTGGCCGGAGCTCGTACCCGCTTCCTCGACAGGGTCCGCGGGGAGATCGCATCGATTCCGGTCCGCTACGCAGCGTTGTTCGGCTCGGCCGCGCGAGGTGCGATGCGACCGGACAGCGACATCGATCTGTTCTTCGCCGTGGATGCCGTTTCGCGGACGGAAGCTGAGGACCGCATCTACGACCTCACCGTTGCCGTTCATCGGTGGACCGGCAACCAGGTGAACCCCATCGTGTACGACGTCTCGGGGGTCACCTTCGATGACCCGCTCATCGGTTCCATCGCGAGTGAGGGCATTCCCCTCGTGGAAGACCGCCGATGGCTCCAAGCCCACCTCAGGAAGGCCGCACGTTGACTCCACCGAAACTGCCGTCGACCACTGACGGCGACGGCGCTTTCATGCGCGGTCGGCTCGAGAAGGCCAAGGGCTTCCTCGAGTCAGCCGAGACACTGTTCGAGTTCGGTGCCGAGGACGGGATCCTGAGTCCGACGTCCCCTCATGCCAACTCCTTCGTCGACCTGTGCGTCGACGCAGGGATCGCCGCGGCAGATGCCATCTGCATCGGCAAGACCGGAAGGTACAGCAGTGGGGCGAGCCACAACGACGGCGTCTCGATCCTGCGGGATGCGACGGACCGGCCGATCGCGAAGCACCTCGAGACGCTCGTTCGGGTCAAGAACAAGGCGGCCTACAGTGCGAGGTCAGTAGACGCATCGGACATCCAGAATGCCGGTGCGGCCGCCCGCGCACTCGTTGCCGTCGCGGAGGATCTGGTCTGACAGCTCACCGTTCGATGCGGAACCAAAAGCATCTTCCCTGTGGAGTGATATCGCTGTAAAGGTATAGTACTCGTGGGACGGCACTCGTCGCCCCACGAGCAGAGGACCACCCATGGCGACCACGCCACACCACCGCCCACGCGTCCTGATCACCGGCGCGAGCATCGCTGGCCCCGCGCTGGCGTGGGGACTCGACCGATCCGGCTTCGACGTCACGCTGCTCGAGCGGTCACCGGAGCAGCGGACCACCGGCCAGAACATCGACGTCCGGGGGCTCGGGCGCGAGGTCCTCGAGCGCATGGGTCTCCGCGACACCGTGATGCACCACCTCACCGGCGAAGCGGGCACCCGGTACGTGGACGAGCACGGCACCCCGTACGCCACGTTCCCGAAGACCGAGGGCCAGGACGGTCCGACTGCCGAGATCGAGATCCTGCGGGGCACGTTCGCCGGGATCCTCGTCGATGCGCTGCCGGACACGGTCGACCGCCGCTACGGGGACTTCATCGCGGGCGCCGAGCAGGACGGCACCGGGGTGAACGTCCGCTACGACAGCGGCGCTCAGGAGCGGTTCGACCTGGTCGTCGTCGCCGAGGGCCGCAGCTCGCGCACCCGTCGGATCCTGTTCGCCGACGAGACGGAGTACCGCGACCACGGCGTCAGCATCGCCTACGGCACGCTCGACCGGATCGGCAGCGACACCGACCACTGGGACTGGTACACGGCGCCGCGTGGACGTGTCGCGTCGATCCGACCCGACAACGAGGGGACGATCCGGGCGAGTGTGTCGTTCGAGTCGGAGTCGATGGGCTTCGAGCAGCTCCCCGTCGACGTGCAGCTGCGGATCCTGCGCGAGCGCTTCCGGGGCGCAGGGTGGCAGACGGGGCGGATCCTCGACGGGTTCAGCGAGCGGTCCGACGAGTTCTACACGCAGCGGATGGAGCAGGTCGTGGTGTCGCGATGGAGCAAAGGTCGGATCGCCCTGCTCGGTGACGCGGCCTGGGGCTCCGGGCCGACCGGCATGGGCACGACGCTGTCCCTGGTCGGCGCTCACATCCTGGCCGGGGAACTCGCTCGGACGGTCGAGCCGGCCGTCGGCGCTGATCACGGGTACTCGATCCCGGACGCCTTCGCGCGCTACGAGGAGATGCTCCGCGGGTACGCCGACAGCGCGCAGGGGCTTCCCCCGGGCGGTGCGCGCCTGCTGCACCCGTCGTCGAAGGCGGGCGTCCGCGCGGTGCGGGCGGCGCTCCGGGTGGCGTCTCTCGGTCCGGTCCGCGGCTTCGCCCAGAAGTACCTGCTGACGAGCGAGAAGCACGTCCCCGTCCCGCCGCACTACCCGACACTGCAAGGGGCCCGGAAGGCGGCAGAATCGATCGCATGACCGACTTGCGCTCCCAGACCCTCGAGGCGCTCCGCCGCTACGCCGTCCGGTACCAGGAGTCGGCGCTCCGCTTCGCAGCATGGATGGAGCTGCCGACCTCGGACGGCGTCGCGCTGGGGGAGATCCTCTGGGCGGAGACCGAGGGCGAGCCGATGACGGGCACGCGGCTCGCCCGGCGGATCGGGATGACCTCGGGTGCGGCGAACGCGTTGGTCAACCGACTGGAGGAGCGTGGGTTGATCATGCGGAGCCGCGAGAGCGCGGACCGTCGGGTCGTCACTCTCCGCGTCACCGAGCTCACCCGGGAACGCAGCAGTGGGTTCCTCGGGTCACGTGCCGCGGAGCTCGACGAGGCGATCGGTTCGTACGACGACGACACGTTGACGGTGGTGCGCGACTTCCTGCTCCGCTTCGCCGCGGTCCTGCCGCAGGAGAACGCCCCGTCGAAGCACTGACGGAACCGACCCGGTCAGCGGATCGTCACCACGAACTCGGCGCGTAGTCCTTCAGGAAGACACCGAACACGTCCTCGCCCGCTTCGCCCCGGACGATCGGGTCGTAGACACGGGCTGCCCCGTCGACCAGGTCGAGCGGCGCGTGGAAGCCCTCTTCGGCGAGCCGGACCTTCGTGGGGTGCGGCCGTTCGTCGGTGATCCACCCGGTGTCGACGCTCGTCATCAGGATGTTGTCCGTCTCGAACATCTCCTGCGCACTCGTGCGGGTGAGCATGTTCACGGCGGCCTTCGCCATGTTCGTGTGCGGGTGACCCGGCCCCTTGTACGCGCGGCCGAACACCCCTTCCATGGCGCTGACGTTCACCACGTAGGTGCGGCGTCCCGTGCTCGCGGCCATCGCGAGGCGGAGCTTCGAGATCAGGATGAACGGCGCCGTGGTGTTGGCCAGCTGGACCTCGAGCATCTCGAGCGGGTCGACCTCGTCCACCTGCTGGGTCCACGAGTTCTCGTCGTGCAGGTCGGGGACCAGGCCACCGGCGTCGATGGCGGTGCCCAGGGCGAGCCGTTCGAGCGAGCTCGATCCCGGCGCCATCGCCTGCTCGGTCAGCTCGTCGGCGCGGGCTGCGGCGGCCGCGAGGATCGGGTGCGCGGCAACTGAACGGGCGAGCGCCAGCGGGTGCTGGTCGTTCGTGTGCCCGAAGGTCACGAGTTCGGGCAGCGGTCCGTCGGGCAGCGGCGCGAGTTCCGCGTCGACGAGCGGCTGGTAGGCGCCGGTCGACCGGCGCACGGTCTGCGTGGCGTTGTTGATCAGGATGTCGAGGGGACCGGACGCGGCGACGTCCTCGGCGAGTCCGATCACCTGGGCGGGGTCGCGCAGGTCGATGCCGACGACCTTCAGGCGGTCCATCCAGTCGGCGGAGTCGGGCAGGCTCGCGAACCGGCGGACCGCGTCGCGGGGGAACCGCGTGGTGATGGTGGTGTGGGCCCCGTCGCGCAGGAGCCGGAGCGCGATGTACATGCCGATCTTCGCGCGGCCACCGGTGAGCAGCGCCCGCTTGCCGGTCAGGTCCGTCCGAGCCTCGCGCTTCGCGTGGCTCATGCGAGCGCACGCCGGGCAGAGCTGGTGGTAGAACGCGTCGACGACCGTGTAGTGCTGCTTGCACATGTAGCAGGGCCGTGACTTCAGCAGCGTGCCCGCGGTGGTCGACGCGGTCGAGGCGCTGATCGGGACGCCGCGGGTCTCGTCGTCGATCCGGTCGGCGGCCCCGGTGGCGGTGGCGGCGATCACCCGGCGGTCGGCCTCGGCGATGACGCCGCGCTTCTCGAGCCGGTGCGCACGCTTGACGGCCTTGAACATCTTCGCGGTGGCCTGACGGACCCGGATGAAGTCCGGGTGCGTCTCGTCGATCGACGGCAGCTGCTCGAGCACCCGGAGCGCGACGGTCAGGTCGTCAGGGTCGATGCCGCTGGGTTCGGGGTGCTCGGAGCTCACACGCGATCCTACGTCGGGACCGAGCGCCGATCAGACGAGCTGCCGCTCCATGCACACGCTCGTCGGGTCGTCGACGTACGGGCCGAACCGGGGGATGTCCGCGTACCCGGCCTTCCGGTACAGCGCGATGGCCGCGGCCTGCGGCAGGCCGGTCTCGAGCCGGACGGTCCCGATGCCGACCGCGCGGGCCCGGTCGTGCAGGGCGTCGAGCAGCCGCATCCCCACGCCGAGCCCACGCGCGGCATCGCTCACGAACATGCGCTTGACCTCGCCGGTCCCGTCGCCGGCGTCGACGAGCGCCACCGTGCCGAGGGCGGTGCCGTCCTCACGCGCCACCAGGAACGTGACGTCGGGCTGGTCCAGGTCGTCGACGTCGAGGGCGTGGTAGTTCTCGGCCGCGTAGAGGCTCAGTCCGTAGTCGTCGCCCTGCTGCAGCAGGTGCAGGACGTCGTCCTGCCGGGGGCTCTCGATCCGCACGGTCAGCACCGTCACACAGTAGCGAGGACGACGAGAACAGTGAGCAGACGAGGCCCCCGGCCGACGGCGATCAGGCCAGGAGTCCCTCGCTGACCGCCCACAGCCGGCGCGCGTCGCCGGCGTCGAGCATGGCCGAGTTCGCGTCCGACGGGATCCGGTCCGCGGTGAGGGGCAGGACCCGGTCGTCGATCACGGCGACGTCGCTGTCCTTCAGGTAGACCCCGCCGACGCCGTCGAGCAGCGGGCTCGCGGCACCGAACACGAGCGTCGCTGCGCCCTGCTCGACGGTCTTCTTGCCGACCTCGGGATCGATGACGGTCACCCCGCGGTCGTCGACCAGTCCCTGCTCGCGGTACGACGCGAGTACCGCCGGGTCGTGCGGTCCGGGTCCGACGATGACGCCCGGGTGCGCGGCGAAGGCGCGGATGCCCTGGTCGGCGTAGCGGCGGTCGAGCTCCACCGTGAACAGGACGTTCGCCCGCTTCGACTGCCCGTACGCGGTGACCGGGTCGTACCCGTGGGTGAACGTCAGGTCGTCCCACCGGATCTGCCCGAACCGCGCCGCACCGGAGGTGACGGTCAGGACCCGCGCACCACGGGCCTCCAGGAGGGCGGGGAGGAGCGCCCGCGTGAGCTGGAAGTGCCCGAGGTGCGTCGTCGAGAACGCCAGTTCGTTGCCGCGGCCGTCGAGCCGGCGGTCCGGGGCGAAGAGCATCGCAGCACTGTTCACGAGCATGTGCAGCGGGCGGCTGGAGGCCGACCAGCGCGCGGCGAAGGCGTCGACCGACGACGGGTCGGTGAGGTCGAGGGCCTCGACGCGGATGCCCGGGATGTGGGCGACTGCTGCGGATGCCCGGTCGACGTCACGGGAGGCGACGGTGACGTCGGCGCCGGCCGCCGCGAGGGCGCGGCTGGTCTCGCGGCCGAGGCGGCTGTGGCCGCCGGTCACGACGACGTTCCGGCCGGTCAGGTCGACGCCGTGCAGGACGTCGGCGGCAGTGGACGCGGCGGTGAAGCCGCTGGGCAGGGGGTGCTGGTCGGTGATCACGAGTGGTGCTCCTTCGATTCGATGTGGCCGACGGCGGTGGCAGGGCCGACGGCGTCGGCGATCGCCGACCACGCGTCGGGGTCGAGGCCGAGCTCGGTCCGGAGGAACGCCGTCGTGGTCTGGCGGACGAGGTCCACACGCTCGGGGCTCTCGTCGGTGGTGGCGGTCGACTCGTAGTCCTGGATCCCGCCGAGCAGGTGCTCGCCGCCGTGGAGTGTCACCAGGTGCCGCGCGCCGGGGCTCAGGTGGTAGACGTCGGTGAACCAGTCCGGGCCTCGCGTCGAGAGCTGGGACTGGTCGTGGTCGCCGGCGACGACGAGTGACGGGGTGTGCAGCTGGCTGAAGTCGGGGCTCATGAACGCGAAGTGCTCCTGCGCGAACGGCACGAGGTCGCCGCGCGCGATCCCGGTGGTGGACAGCAGGACCCCGGCGCGCACGCGGTGGTCGGTGCGGCCCTCGCCCGGCTGTCCGTCGGCGTCCAGGACGCGGGCCCCGAGCAGCATGCCCACGGACTGTCCGCCCCACGAGTGTCCGACCGCGGCGATGCGTGCGGTGTCGACGCGCCCGCTCAGGCCGGGGACCGCGTCGACGATCTGGTCGAGGTCGTCGAGCACGCGCTCGAGGTCGTCGACCCGCGTCCGCCAGATGGTCGGGTAGCGCGGGTCGTCGAGCGTCAGCCCGTAGGACTTCGCGTCGAGGAACGTCGGTTGGACGACGACGAAGCCGTTCGCGGTCCAGTGGTCGACCAGGGGGTCGCCGCCGGTCATGGACTGGCCGAAGCCGTGGGCGAAGACGATGACGGGCAGGTCCGTGCCGGTCGTCGGTGCGGTGATCCGGACCTCGAGGTCCTGACCGCGCGCGGGTGCGGGAAGCGTGACGGGGCGCACGCTGATGACCTGTGGTCGGGGTGCTGTGGGTGCCATGGGGGCCTTTCCGGGATGCCGTGTCGCCCGCGGACGGAGCGACTGTCGTCCGAAACGGAGCGACGTTCCGGAACGATACGGAACAACGATCCGGATTACAAGGCGAAGCGGAGCACTGTTCCGCATCGCGTCGGTGTCGTGCGATGATCGAGGCATGAGCACCCCGTCGACCGACCCCGCGCCGCGTCGCCGTCGCGACGTGGAGCGCAACGAGCGCACGATCCTCGACGCCGCTGCCGGGGTCTTCGCCGCCTCGGGCGTCGGTGCACCGGTGCGCGAGGTCGCCACCGCCGCTGGGGTCGGAGTGGGCACGCTCTACCGGCACTTCCCGACCCGTTCGGACCTGGTCGTCGCCGTCTACCGGCACCAGATCGAGGCCCTGGTCGACGCGGGGACCGCGCTGCTCGGCTCGGAGCCGACGCCGTTCGCCGCCCTGCTGCGCTGGGTGCACCAGTTCGTCGACTTCCTCGGCACCAAGCACGGTCTGGCGCGCGTCTGGGAGGGCGACGCCGACGGCTTCACGGCGCTGCACACCCTGTTCGTCGACGAGCTCGTGCCCGTGCTCGGCCGACTGCTCGACGCCGCGCGGGCGTCCGGCGAGGTGGCCGCGCCGACCCCGCCGTACCAGCTGCTCCGGGCCGTCGGTGACCTGGTGGCGTGGAGTCCCCAGGACCCCGACTACGACGTCCGGACGATCGTGACCCTCCTGGTCACCGGGCTGCGGCAGGCGCAGCCGACGGTGACCGACAGCGCGTAGCCGGCCACGTGCACCGGTCGCGACCGGCACCGGACTGGAGGCGCGGTGCGGGCCCGTCACGGGCCTCCCGTCCGGCATCGTGACCGTCTCGGGCCGCACCAGCGCCGTCGGAGCGCCCCGCTCAGCGTCGGCCCGGCTCCGCGGGGTCGTGCTCGGTGTCCTCGTGCTCCGGCAGCACGTCGACGTCGGTGACGGTGTACCCGAGGGGCACCTGGCCCAGCGCGAGCAGGAGCGCCGTCCGCCGGTCGTCGTGCTCGGTCTCGATCACCCGCCGCTCGGTCGGCACGACGACGAGCCGGACCCGGTGCGTCACGGGTGCCCCCAAGCTGCGGTGCCGCGCAGGCGTCGCCCGGTGCGCTGACCACGTCGCCGACGCAGCAGCAGGTGCCGCACCGCGAGCAGGTGCGGGAACTCGACGAGCATCCCGACCACGATCGCCGTGGTGACCAGGGGCTGGTGGGGGAGCGCGGCGCTCGTCAGCCCGATCATCAGGGGTGCGTTGCGGGCGGCCGTCGTCATCGCGAGCAGTGCTGTCCTCGGGTACGACAGGGCGGCGAGGCGTGACGCGGACTCGGCGGCGACGTACATGACGGCGAAGAACACCACTGCGCACCCCAGCACGGCGACGAACACCGGCAGGTTCGCCAGCAGCAGCCGGATGTGCGAGGCGAAGAGGCCGGCGACCATCGCCCCGACGATCCACGGGATCGCCCGGCCGGGCAGCACCGCGGCGCGGGCTCGAGTGCCGGTCGGCAGCAGTGCGATGCCGAGGCGGATCGCCACGGCGATCGCGGCGGGCAGGACGAACCACTGCAGCAGGGTGCCGACGGTTCCCACGGCATCGATGCCGGCGTTGCCGCCGAGGACCGTGATCCACACCGGGAACAGGAGCAGCTGGGTGACCATGTTGATCGGCAGCAGGGTCGCGCCCACGGCGGTGTCGCCGTCGCTCAGGCGGGTGAACGCCAGGAACCAGTCGGTGCAGGGCGCCAGGAAGTACAGCATCACGCCGAGTTGGACGGCCGGGTGGCCGGGCAGGGCCACGCGGGTCAGCAGGAAGGCGACGAGCGGGGCGAGCAGGAAGTTCATGCTCCAGGCGATGCCGATGACCTTCCACGCGCCCGGTGTCCGGGGCAGGCGGTGGAGCGGGACGTCGACGAACAGGGTGACGACCAGGGTGATCACCAGCAGGTCCACCACGGAGCCCATGACGTCACCGCTCGAGGGCGAGACGCCGCCGATCACCGACCCGAGCAGGATGGCACCGCCGACGATCGCGGGGGTGGCCCAGAGTCGTGCACCGGCAGGGCGGGCGGGCCGCTGTGCCGGCATCAGCAGGCGCATTCGACACCGCAGCAGCTCAGGTCGTCGGTGAGCATCCCGGCGTCGTCCCACTCCTGCAGCGCACCGCAGTCACGTCCGGCCCGTTCGCCGATGACGCGGGCGACGTGGGCGAACCGCTGCCGGAACTTGTACACGAAGCAGAACTGCAGCCCACCGTGCCGGAGCGCTGTGCCGGCCAGGAACAGCCCGGGCGTGGTGGTCGACTCGTCGTCCTCGGTGAGCAGCGGCCAGCCGTCCGCGCGGGTGTCGAACAGGCTCGCGGCCGGCCCGAGCCCCGGCCCGTACCCGGTGGCGAGGATCGGTGGTGCGTCCGCCACCAGGGCGGTCCGACCGGCGACCCCGACGGAGAAACCGTCGCCGGACCGCTTGATGCCGGTGACCTGGCCGTCGTCGACCAGGGTGAGGCGTCCGCTGGCCCGCGCGACGGCGAGCCGCTGGCGGGTCCGCGGGGCGAGTCGGAACGAGGGGTCCGATCCGCTGCCGGCGTCCCAGGGGTGGGACGGGTCGACGACCGTCACCGTCGCCCCCTGTTCGACGTGGTGGCACGCCAGGTCGATGCCGGACTCGAACCCGCCCACGACCACCACGTGCCCGGGCCGTGCCACCCAGGCTGCCTCGGCGGAGGCGTGCACTCCGAGCGACGTACCGGCGCAGCGGGGCAGGGTCGGGTCCGAGAACTCGCCGCCGGCCCAGACCACGTTCCGGGCGACGACGGGGCCGCGGCTGGTGGCCACGCGGAAGCCGTCGTCGTCCGGCTCTATGTGCTCGACCTCGGTGTCCGGCAGGGTCGGCAGGTGGAAGGCGGCGACGACGCCACGCAGGTACCGGGCGTACTCCGGCCCCGACGGGTAGTCCGTCGCCAGGCTGTAGGCGGGTGAGGTGCGCGGGTGGACCGCGTTGAGGTCGGTGGCCCCGAACCCGTTGCCGGTGAAGGACGGTGTCAGGAACCGCTGGTGCTCCGGCCATCGCTGGAACGTGTCCCCGACGACGCCGCGGTCGACGACGCCGAACAGCAGGCCGTCGACGGCGTGGAGCGCCAGGCCGGTGCCGATGCCGGCCGGTCCGGCTCCGACCACGAGGGCGTCGAGGGTCTCGGTGGGGTGTGGTGCTGGCATGGGGTCGGTCTTCCCAGCAGCTGTGGCTGCGTCGGTGGAACGGCCACCGTGCTGTGACCGATGCGCACCATCTTAGTGAGAACCGTTATCAACATGCCATCGTGGCATCAGCCGACGGGCGACGAGTACAGCACCGCCAGGGTCGCCACCAGCCCGACGACCACGATGCCGAGGTCGAGCACGGCCAGGGTGACGAGTCGGGCCCGTTTCGGCCGGACGGCGGCTCGCACCACGACCATCGTCACGAACAACAGGGCCACGAGCACCAGGGCGGGCCAGCCGATCGCCGGCGCCCGGATCGCCATGAGCACCATCACGGCGGCGACGATCACGGCCGTGACGGCGCCCCACACGAGCCAGTTCGAGCCCGAGGCCGTGCGGAGTGCGGGCTGGTCGCCGACGCGGGTGGGATCGGGGCGGCGGGGCTGTTCGTCGGACACGAGCCGGACGGTACGCGGCGGACCCTGCCCGTGGCCGCAGCCGCTCGGACACGAGAGGATGGGGTGTGCACACCGCCGCGACCATCCTCGACGCCGTCGTCGCCCACGTCGACGCGACGGGGTTCGCCGCACACGGCATCCACGTGCGCACGCGGACCGGGGCGACGGACACCGACGACGTCGCCGAGCACCGCTGGACCCCCGACGTCCGACGCGAGGTCCACTCCGTCGCCAAGGGCGTCTGCGTCGTGGCCGCCGGCATCGCCGCCGACGACGGCCTGGTCGACGTCGACGAACCGATCGCCAGGTACCTGACCGGCACCGGCACCGGCCTCGCCCTCGGCGACGGCGTCGACCGGGTCACCCTCCGCCACCTGCTCACCATGACCAGCGGGATCGACATGCCCTGGTCGGCGACCGAGCTGACGGACTGGCCGGACCTGGCGGCCGAGTTCCTGCGGCGACCGTCCCGCGGCCGGGTGTTCCAGTACGCGAACGCCAGCACCTACACGGCGATGCGCGTGCTCGAGACCCGGGTCGGCGACGTCGGTGCGTTCGTCTCCGAGCGGCTGTTCGCGCCGCTCGGCATCCAGGACGTCGATTGGCAACGCTGCCCGAACGGGTTCGTCGCCGGCGGTGAGGGGCTGGCGCTCCGCACCGAGGAACTCGCCCGCATCGGACACCTGATCCGCGACGGCGGGATCATCGACGGACAGCAGATCGTCAGCGCGCGGTGGTGCGACGCGATGCACACCGACTGGGTCGAGCGCGAGGGCACCGGCCCCGGCTACGAGCGGTACGCCATGGCCGGGTGGGGTGGCCCCGGGCGGCTCTGGCGGCTGCACGGTGCGTACGGCCAGATGCTCCTGTTCGACCAGACCGAGGGCGACACCGGCACCGACACCGACACCGTCGTCACCGTCACCGCCGACGACCACCCCGGCGCCGACGCGCTCGCCGCCTTCGTCGCCGACGAGCTGTCCCGGCAGGCCTCCCGCCGCTAGCGGTTCCGACGACCCGACCTGCACGTCCGAGCGCGCCCGGCGTGGGAGGATCGGTCAGTGCAGCAGCAACCCGTCGCGATCATCATCGCGGCCATGAGCGAAGAGGTCTCGGCCTTCGCCGACCTCTTCGGCGGTGTCCCCGTGCTCGACGGCCCCGTCGGTGGCCACGACCCGCACCAGCTGCTCGACATCGGCGGCGCCACGGTCGTCGTGCGCCGCAGCGGCATCGGCTTCACGAACGCCACGGCCGCGGTCGCCCACGGCTTCCACGACTTCGGCCCGGGCATCCCGGTGATCAGCGTCGGGACCGCCGGCGGGCTCATGCACGGTGTCGCCATCGGTGACGTCCTGGTCGGTGACCGGTACGTCAACCTCAACGCCGACGCCACGGCGTTCGGCTACGCCCTGGGCCAGGTCCCCGGCATGCCGACCGGCTACGCGCCGGACGCCCGGCTCGTCGAGCTCGCCATGGGGGCCGACATCGCGTGGCCACTGCGGCCGGCGACGATCGGGTCCAGCGAGGTCTTCGTCACCGAGGGCCGCGCCCGCACTCTCCGGGTCGCGTTCCCCGAGGTGGCCGCGGTCGACATGGAGTCGGCGGCGATCGCGCAGTTCGCCCACGTGCACGACATGCCGTTCGTGTCGGTCCGGTGCATCAGCGACCTCTGCGCGCCGGACGGCGCCGAGTTCCGCGAGCACCTGGACGACGCCGCGGCACGCGCAGCGCGCGTGGTCCACGACCTGGTGCTCGGCCTGCGTTCCTGAGTCCGCCCGCGCGCTCCCTCAGCGCTCGATGACGCGCCACTCGCTGACGAACGTCGTGACGTCCTTCTCGTTCAGGTCTCGTTCCACGGTCTCGAGGAGCCGTTCGGCCTGATCCGCGTCTCCGGCTCGCGTCCGGAGGACCTCCGCGCCGTCGTCACGACGGCGGACGACCAGGTCGAAGCTCGGCAGGAAGTCCTCACCGGCACCTCCCATCGCGGCCAGGGCCAATGCCGCCGTCGTCCGGGCCAGACGCTTGAACGAGCTCTGCCGGGAGTCTTCCAGGGCCACCTGCAGGACATCTCCAGCTCGCGTGCCGGCGCTCACGCGACGACTCCCGCGGCACGGAGGTGTCGGACGGCGAGCCGGTCGGCGGCTCCGGGCGCTGCGCCGAGGGCGTGCGACGCGATCGTGACGTCGCCGTGACGGAGCAGGCAGACGCCGGCGTCCCGTGTCTGCCCGCTGTGCCAGATCAGCCCGTCGCGGTGCTCCCACGCCAGGAAGTCCGGCTCGATGCGTCCGATCCCCGCGCCGAACCGCAGGAGGTCGGACATGGTCGACCAGATCCCGGCGGCCGGTGCGTAGGGACCTGATCCGACGGTCCAGGGTTCACGGGGGCGGCCCCGCCACGACCGGAGCAGGGTTCGTCGTTCGGGTGCCGGGTCGAGGGTGGCGCTCGTGATCCCGAGCGGAGCCAGGACCGTCCGCTCGGCGACCGTGGACCATGCCTCCTGCGTGACGTGCTCGAGCAGCCGACCGAGCACCGCGTAGCCGAGGTTGGAGTAGTCCCGCTCACCCGGTGTCGTCGGGGTCTGGCGCAGCGCACGCGTGATGTCCGCCTCGGACACGTCCGCGTACGGGTCGCCGACGATCCCGGCCGACATGCCCTGGTGCACACGGGGCAGGCCCGAGCGGTGTCCGATCAAGTCGTCGACCGTGTAGGTGGCGTCGTCGGGGACGTCCGGCAACAGGTCCCGGGCGGGGGTGTCCCGTGGGATGTCCCGTTCAGCGAGGAGGACGAGCACGGCGGCGGCGGTCACGGTCTTCGTGACGCTCGCCCACTCCACCAGCGCGTCCGCTTCGTAGCGATCGCCGAGGTCTGCGGTGACGTCGCCCCCTGCGTCGATGATCACGGCTCGGTTCGCAGCGGTCACGCTCGTCCTCCTGATCTGGTCGAAGCCACCATGATCGCAGCTGGTCATGCGGGGATCCTCGTTCGGCGTGGACGAGCACCCCGGTGCCGGAGGGGCGCGATCCGGCTCTCGGCACGACCGGTATTGCGTTCCACGGACGTTCCAGGGCGGATCGCGAACTCGGCTCCGAGGCCCTCGCTAGCCTCCATCCCGGGGGGCCAAGGAACCACGGCCAATCACACAGGGAGATCAGCCATGAGCGCCTACACGAGCGACGAGAACGTCGAACCAGCACGCATCACCACCTTCAAGCGCGTCCGCAAGCAGTGGCGTCGGACGGGTGAGGTCGGCTACACGCACAGCGGCAGCGACTTCTTCCGCGACGACGCACCGGAAGCGGTCCAGCGGTAACCAGCGGCAGCCACGAAGTGCCCGTCAGGAGCGATCCTGGCGGGCACTTCTGCGTCAGCGACCGAGCTGGTCCCGCAGGTACGGCGCGGTCCGGCTCGTGGTCGACGCGGCGACCTCGGCCGGCGTGCCGGAGGCGACCACCTGGCCACCCTCGACACCGCCGGACGGGCCCATGTCGATGACGTGGTCGGCACTCGCGACGACGTCCATCGCGTGCTCCACCACGACGACGGTGTTGCCCGCGTCGGTGAGTCGGGCGAGCTGGGCGGTCAGCAGCTCGACGTCGGCCGGGTGCAAGCCGGTGGTGGGCTCGTCGAGCAGGTACAGGGTGTGCCCGGTCCGCGCGCGCTGCAGTTCGGTCGCGAGCTTGATGCGCTGCGCCTCGCCGCCGGACAGCTCCGGGGCGGGCTGACCGAGGCGCAGGTAGCCGAGCCCGACCTCGCGCAGGGTCTCGAGTCCGCGCCCGGCTGCGGGAAGCGGCGCCAGGAACGGCGCCGCTTCGTCGACGGTCATGCCGAGGACGTCGGCGATGGACGCCCCGTTCCACCGGACCTCGAGCGTCTCGGCGGTGTAGCGGGAGCCGTGGCACTCGGGGCACGGGGCCCAGCTGCCGGGCAGGAAGAGCAGTTCGACGGACACCGACCCTTCGCCCTGGCAGACCTCGCACCGGCCGCCGGCGACGTTGAACGAGAACCGTCCGGCGCCCCAGCCGCGGGCCTTGGCCTCGTCGGTCTGGGCGAAGGCGGCCCGGACCGCGTCGAACAGGCCCGTGTAGGTGGCCAGGTTCGAGCGGGGTGTGCGGCCGATCGGCTTCTGGTCGACCTGCACGACCCGGTCGACGATCGGGTGGGACGTCGCGACGCCGGGCAGGACACCACCGACGAGCGACGACTTGCCCGAGCCGCTCACCCCGGTGACCGCGGTCAGGACACCGAGCGGCAGGTCGACGTCGAGCCCCCGCAGGTTGTGCAGGGTGAGGTCACGGAGCTCGAGCGTGCCGATCGGGGCGCGGACGGCGCGGTCGACGGTCGGCTGCCGGGGTTCCAGGAAGCGGCGGGTGACCGAGGCCTCGACCTCGGCCAGGCCGGCAACCGGTCCGCTGTACAGGACCGTGCCACCGCCGCTGCCCGCCCGGGGGCCGACGTCGACGATCCAGTCGGCTCGGCGCACGATGCTCATGTCGTGCTCGACGACGAAGACACTGTTGCCGCCGGCGCGCAGGTCGTCGAGGACGTCGACGAGCGACTCGGCGTCGGCGGGGTGCAGTCCGGCACTCGGTTCGTCGAGCACGTAGACGACGCCGAACAGGCCGGAGCGCAGCTGCGTCGCGATCCGCAGTCGCTGGCTCTCACCGGGGGAGAGCGTCGGCGTGGCGCGGTCGAGCGCGAGGTAGCCGAGCCCCAGGCCGACCAGGACGTCGACGCGGGTCAGCAGGTCGCGGGAGATCGCCACGGCGACCTCGGTGTGCTCGCCGGACGACGCCCGTGACGTCGCCGCTGCCGCGTCGGTGATGCTGGCGATCGGGCGCAGGACGTCAGCCAGGCCGGTCAGCGGCAGGGCGTTCAGCTCGGCGATCGAGTGGCCGCCGATCGTGACCGCGAGGGCCGCACGGGTCAGACCCGTTCCGCCGCACAGCCCGCACGGGCCGGACTCGACGAACTGCAGCACCTTCTTGCGCTGCGTCTCGCTCTGCGAGTCGGCGAGGGTGTGCAGCACGAACTGGCGGGCGCTCCAGAACCGGCCCTTGTAGGGCTTCGCCACGCGGTCGCGCTTCGGTTGCACCTGCACGACGGGCTGTTCCTCGGTGAAGAGCAGCCAGTCACGGTCCTCGCGTGACAGCTCACGCCACGGGCGCTCGATGTCGTAGCCGAGCACCGCGGTGACGTCCCGCAGGTTCTTGCCCTGCCACGCACCGGGCCACGCGGTGATCGCACCGTCGCGGATGCTCAACGACGGATCGTGCACGGCCGAGGCCTCGGTGACCTCGTGCGCGGTCCCGATGCCGTGGCACCGGGGGCAGGCTCCGGCGACGGTGTTCGGTGAGAAGGAGTCCGACTCGAGCCGGTCCGCGCCGGACGGGTAGGTACCGGCGCGCGAGTAGAGCATGCGCATCGAGTTCGACAGCGTGGTCATGGTGCCCACGGTGGAGCGGGAGCTCGGGGCGCCGCGACGCTGCTGCAGGGCGACGGCGGGCGGGAGTCCGGTGATCGAGTCGACGTGCGGGGTCGAGCCCTGCGCGATCAGGCGCCGTGCGTACGGGGCCACGGACTCCAGGAACCGGCGCTGGGCCTCGGCGAAGACGGTGCCGAAGGCGAGCGAGGACTTGCCGGACCCGGAGACACCGGTGAACGCGACGATCCGGTCGCGGGGGATGTCCACGTCGACGTCGCGCAGGTTGTTCTCGCGGGCACCACGGACGCGGATGAAGTCGTCCGGCCCGGGTCGGTCGTCGGTCTTGGTCGAGCGAGGAGCGGGCATTCGCTCGATCGTAGGCTCGGCCACTGGGAGAAGCAGTGCCGCCGGCGGAACCGAGAACGACGAAGAGCCGCTCCGCCCTGATCGGCGGAGCGACTCTCCGTGTCGTGCGTGGTGCTGGTGTTGCGGTGGTGCGGGGGTGTTACTTGATCTGTGCGGTGATGGTGGCCGTGCCGACGAGGAGGCCGCGCTTGACGGCGTCGGTGCCGAAGGTCTTGTTCAGCA